>NZ_JBSFBQ010000002.1:0-326568 GCF_053593015.1 Streptomyces sp. NPDC002403
GAGGGGGGTGGGGGGTGTGTCGGGGAGGGTGGTGAGGGTGTGTCGGGTGTGGTTGTCGTCGAGGGTGACGAGTGGGCCTGTGTGGGTGTTCTGGATGTGGGGGAGGAGGTCGGTCCGGGTGATGACGGCGGTGGGGCGGGCGTCGGTGAGGATGTGGGCGAGTCGGTCGGTGGGGTTGGCGGGGTCGAGGGGGAGGTAGGCGGCGCCGGATTTGAGGATGCCGAGGAGGGTGGGGAGGAGGTCGGTGCCGCGGGGGAGGCAGACGCCGATGAGGTGTTCGGGTCCGGCGCCCAGGGTGCGCAGGTGGTGGGCGAGGCGGTTGGCGCGGGCGTCGAGTTCGGCGTAGGTCAGGGACTGTCCTTCGGCGGTCACCGCGATCGCGTCGGGTGTCCGAGCGGCCTGCTCCGCGAACAGTTCGTGCACCGTCCGCGTCACCGGACGCTCCTCGTGAGGCGCTCCGGCGATCAGGGCGTGCTCGGCCTCGTCCAGGATGTCGACACGGGACAGCCGGGTGGTCTCGTCCTCGACGACCTGCTGGAGGAAGCGGACGAAGTGCCCGGTCATCCGCCGCACGGTGTCCTGCTCGAAGAGCGAGGTGGCGTAGATCAGCTGTCCCTCGAAGGTGCCGTCGGCCGAGGAGTTGATCTGCAGTTCCAGGTCGCACTTGGCCACGCCGCCGGTCGCCTCGAAGGGCTCGATGCCGAGCCCCGTCAGCTCGACGCCTCCGCCGCCTCGCTCATGGAGGGTGAACGCCACCTCGTACAGCGGGGTGCGGGACATGTCCCGCTCCGGGTGCAGCTCGTCGACCAGGCGGGCGAAGGGGACGGCCTGGTGCTCATGGGCCTGGATCAGGTTCTCGCGGGCCTGCTCGATCAGCGCGGCGAAGGGCGGGTCGCCCTCCCAACGAGTGCGGATCACAAGGTTGTTGATGCCATAGCCGATGAGGCCCTGGAGCTCGGGGCGGGTGCGGCCGGAGACCACCGTGCCGACGGGGATGTCGCACCGGGCGGTGTAGCGGGCGAGCAGGGCCTGAAAAGCGGGAAGCAGCACCGCGAAGGGGGTCGCGCCGTGCTTCAGCGCCAGTTCACGGACCTTCTCGGAGAGTCCGTGGGGCAGAGCGAAGGGCACGTTCGCGCCCTCATGGCGCCGGTGGGCGGGACGTGGCAGGTCGGTGGGCAGATCGAGCGGAGTGATGCCGGCCAGCTGCTCACGCCAGTGGTCCAGGTGCCGGGCGAACGCCGCACCGCTCTCCTCGGCGCGCTGCCATGCGGCGTAGTCCGCGTACTGCACCGGGAGGTCCGGCAAGGACGGCTCCCGGCCGCTCGCGAATCCCTCGTACAGGGCTACGAGTTCGGACAGGAGAACGTGTGTGGACCACGCGTCGAACGCGATGTGGTGGAGGGTGATGCTCAGGACGTGGTCGTCGTCCGCGAGCCGCAGCAGACGAGCCCGGACGGGCCACTCGTGCTCCAGATCGAAGGGGACGACCGACATCCGCGCGACGAACCCGGCGGCACACCGCTCCCGTTCGGCGGCGGACCGGGCGCTCTCCCGGTCCAGAGGGAGTCCGACGGCCGCGGGCGGGTCGATGATCTGGACCGGTTCGCTGTCGACCAGCCCGTACCGGGTGCGCAGCACTTCATGCCGCGCGATCAGTGCGGTCCATGCCCGTCCCAGGGCCGAGGTGTCGAGCTCGCCCCGCACCCGGAAGGCGAGCGGCACCAGGTATTCGGCGCTGTCCGGCTCCAGCCGGTTGAGGAACCACATCTGCTGCTGTCCGAACGACAGCCGCAGGGCCCCGGACCGGTCGACGGGGGTGATGGCCGAGCGGCGGCCGTGGGGACGTCCGCCGGCGAGCCGCTGACGGAGGAGCTTCTCCTGAAGGGCGTCGACGTCCGTCTGCTTCTTCTTTCCGACGCTCATCTGTTCCAGTCCTCCCGCTGCCGCCGCTATGAGTGAGCAATCGTTGTCCGACATTCCGTCGGACTTTTCCTGGATGTACCGGGGCAGTGAGAAATCAGCTCTCCGCTGCCTGCTCCATACGACGACGCAGGCTCAGGGGGCGCATGTCCGTCCATACCTCACCGATATGTGTGAGGCATTCCGCGCGCTTTCCCTCGACGCCCTCCGCGCGCCAGCCGGCAGGGAGATCCCGGTCGGCCCACCAGATGGAATACTGTTCCTCGTCGTTGACCACGACACGGTAGATCTGGCCGTCATCCTGTTCGTCAGCCATGACAAAACCCCTCCAAGAAGCCGCCGAAAAACGGCATTCGGGTATTCCATATCTGTTCGATCAGTTTTCTCGGCGACCCGATACTCCGTCTATACCGGGGCTATCCGGCAAGAAGCCCTCCGGCCCGGGGCCCGATCGAAGTCGGGTCCCGGGCCGGAGGGCTTCGGGTGTGTGTGCTGCGGAGCCTGCCTAATCGGCGGGTACACCGGCGGCGACGGGCGCCGGCTGCGGCTGTTCGCTCCTGCCGGGCAGTCGCTTCAGCACACCCGGCAGCGTCCAGGCCCGTTCGCCGAGCAGGGCCACGGCGGCGGGGAGCAGGACGCCGCGCACGATGGTCGCGTCGATGAGGATGGCCACCGCCATGCCCACGCCCATCATCTTGTTCTCGATGGCGGAGAGCGTGATGAAGATGGTGAACACCGCCGTCATGATGACGGCCGCGCTGGTGACGACGCCCGCGCTGGCGGCGATGCCGTCGACGACGGCCTCCCGTGTGGTGGCCCCGGCCAGTCGGCGCTCCCGGATCCGGCTGAGAATGAAGATGTGGTAGTCCATGCTCAGGCCGAACAGCACGACGAACATGAACAGCGGCAGCCAGCCGGCCACGCCTCCGTACGAGGTGAAGCCGAGCAGTGAGCTGAAGGCGCCGTCCTGGAACACCCAGGTCAGCACCCCGTACGCGGCACCGATGGAGAGCAGGTTCAGCGCGATCGACACCAGCGGAATGGCCAGCGACCGGAACACCACCAGCAACAGCACGAACGCCAGGACGAGGACGAACCCGACGACGAGCGCCGCCCGCGAGGTGAGCTGATCCTTGAAGTCCTCGGCGAACGCGGTCCGGCCGCCGACCGCGTAGTCGATGCCCTCGACCTTGCCGAGGGTCGCCGGAAGGGTGTCCTCGCGCAGCGTCTTCAGCGCGGCGTTGGAGACCTCGTCGGTGCCGCTGCCCGCCAGCGGAACGCGCACCATGAGGACGTCGTCGATCTGCACGGTCGAGATCGGGCCCGCCAGCCTGCCGCCACTGTCCGCGATGCGCTGGTGGAGTCCGTCGACCGCCGCCTTGACCTGGGGGGTGTCCGAACTCCCGCCGTCGACGCCCCAGACCGCGATCCGCGTGGGGGTCGGGGCACCGGGGAAGGCCTCCTGCATGCGGACCGCGGCGTCCACCGTGGGAGCGCTGCGCGGCAGGCTGTTGACGACGGCCGCGTCCTGCAGATGCATACCGGCCGCCGGTGCCGCCATCACGAGCAGCGCGACCACCGCGGCGCCGCCCCACACCGCCGGGCGCTTGACGACGGCACGTGCCAGCTTCTGCCAGGTGCGGGACTCGGTCGAGGTCGTGCGGCGCTTGCCGAGCCAGGGCACGCGGCCCTTGTCGACGCGGTGCCCGAGCGAGGCCAGCAGGGCCGGCAGCACCGTGACCGAGGCGATCATCGCCAGGCCCACCACGAGAGCGGTGCCGAGCGTGAGGCCGCGGAACACGCCGAGGCCGCTGAGAAGAAGGCCGCACAGGCAGAGGATCACTGTCACGCCGGAGACGATGACGACATGGCCCGAGGTGCGTGAGGCGATGTGCAGCGACTCGGACACACTGCGTCCGGCGGCCCGTTCCTCGCGCTCACGCCGCAGGTAGAACAGTGAGTAGTCGATGCTGACCGCGATGCCGATCAGCAGGATCATCGAGGTGGCGGCGCTGTTGACGGCGACCCATCGTTCCAGGATGGCGATGAGACTGAAGGTGCCCACGACCGTGGTCGCCGCCAGCAGCAGCGGGATCGCCGCCGCGACCAGGGCCCCGAACACGACGAGGAGAATGACCAGGGTGATCGGCAGCGCGGTGCGCTCCGCGCTGGCGAAGTCCTTCTTCACGGCGTCGTCGACGGCACGGGAAAGGCTGGTGTCTCCGGCCTGGACGACGCGCACGTCGCTGTTCCGTTCGGCGACCCTGTCCACCGCTTCGACCACCGCGTCGAAATGTGCGCCCATCTCTTCGTTCGGGCCCGCCACGAAGAAGGTGACCAGCCCGGAGCGGCCGTCCTTCGAGATCTGCTGTTCCGTCCCCGGATCCAACGGGGTGCGCAGGCCGGTGACGGCGCCCGGCGACTTGTCGAACTCGGCCACGAGGTCCTTGGTGGCCTTGACGAGCGCCGGGTCGTCCATGAACTTTCCGCCGCCGCCGTCGCGGGGCTGGACGAGGACGTTCTCCAGGACCGGCTCGTAGCTCTTCTGCGAGCTCAACGCCCGCTTGACGGCGCCGGACTCACCCGGGTCCGGCGTCCTGGCACTGGACCCGGAGAGCGCGGCGCTGGCGAGCAGCGCCACGACGACGAGGGCCAGCCAGCCGCCGATCGCCAGGGCACGGTGCCGCATCGACCAGCCGGCGATCCGCTCGATGAACGCGCCCTGGCCCCCACTCGCGGCTAAACCGCCCTTTTCGGTACTTTCCGACCCTTCACGAGTCGGCGACTCGGTGACTGCGTGACTACTCTGCGTACTTGAGCGTTTGCGCAAGCGCGACATGAACTAAGGTCCTTCCCGAAAGGGGCGATGCGTTGAAGACTCGCCGACGGCGAGGTGTTGCTTCCTTCTGCCGGGCCGTCAAGTTGCCGCTTGGCGGCCCGGTTCGGCTACTTTCTCACTCGATCTCCTTGAGAACGCGCTCGACCGAATGCATACGGGTCCGCAGATCGGCGAGATGCTCGTCGATGGCGGTCAGCTTCTGCTCGATGGCGTCCTCGTTCCGAACCGCTTTCTCGGCGAGCGTCCGGTATTCGTAATCACGGGCAAGAATGGCTCTGGCCCGCCAGGTCGCGGCCATGTTCCAGACGACGATCGTGACGATCACGATGACCATGCCGAAAATTCCGACGGCCCCGATGATTTCTTGCCAGCCCCGGGTGTTCATGAAGGAGATCCTTTCTCGCCGTTCGGCTGGACGGCGTCGCCCGCGCTGAGCGTCAGTACTGCGGCCGCGATGGTTTCCGGTGTGAGGTCGAGCGCGAAAGGGGCCAGCTCATAGAACTTCATGGCCTTTCCGTCGCTCGATATTTCGAGGTGGGCCGAGACGAGGCCCGCGGCTTCGAGCTTCCGTAGATGGGCCTGGAGCAGGGCGCGGCTGATGCCCAGCTCACGGGCCAGCTGGCTCACGTAGTTGCGTCGACGGGACAGCGCGGCCACGACCCGGAGCCGGTGCGGGCTGGACAGTGTGGCCAGCACCCGCACCATGTCGTCCCCGTCACGGAAGGAGGTTCTCACAGTGGCACACCCGACATGCCAAGGAATGTTAGCAGGTGTGTGCAGGGGTATCCACTCATGTCGATCAAGCGCTCCCGTCGCCAATTCGCTCATGACGCAAGCCTGTTGGCGCGTCGACGTACCGCCTGCTGCGCAAGCATGACCGCGCTCGCCATGAGCAGCGACAACGCAGGTCCGACCAGGAACGGGGGGATGCCGTCCGGGAGGGCCCGGCCTCCCAGGTAGCCGAATCCGATGGTGTACGAGAGGAACACGGCCTCGGCGATCCCCGCCCCCGCCAGGTACTTGCGGATCGGGAACCCCGAGATCCCGGCGGCCAGCCCGCCCGTGCCGCGCCCGGTGGGCACGAAACGCATCGCGATCACCGAGGGCACTCCGTACCGCTGGATCCGCCGCGTCGTCCACTCCAGTGTCGAGCGGCGCCGCGCGTCCCTCGACAGCCAGGCCAGCACGCGACCGCGTGACCTGCGCCCCATCCAGAAGACGCCGAGGTCCCCCAGGACGGCGCTGGTCAGCAGGATGGGAGCCAGGGCCGCGAGGTCGAGACCGCCCGTCGCGGCGAGGGTGCCCGCGCTCGTCAGCAGGGCGGAGTTCGGCACCAGGGGTGGCATCGTGGCGAGGATGAGGAGCACGTACATCCAGTGCACGCTGTCCATGACCACCAACTCCCCTGTTTGCCGTACACCTCTCTGCACCTGCATCTAAATGTTGGCAGGTGCCAAGCCGGGCATCAACCGCAGACGGGAGGGACCAGGGGCATCTGGGAGTCAACCCCTAGGGGTGCCGGGCGGGACCCCGGAGGAGGCGTTGTCCAGAACTCTCCGTCTTGGCCGAACTACACTCGTTGAAGCGGAAGTCGAGCCAGAAGCGTGGTCAGAATCCCGATGACCCGGGGCAGCGACTCGTCGAAGTAGAAGTGCCCGCCGTCGACCAGGTGCACCTCGGCACCACGGATGGCGTAGTTCTTCCACAGTTCCAGATCGGCGGGCGTGACCGACGGGTCCCGGTTGCCGCCCATGACGATCAGCGGGCAGGTCAGCGGAGCGCCCGCGGTGTATCCGTACCTCTCGATCGCGCGCAGGTCCCCGGAGATCACGGGAAGGGCGAGCTGCCACAGCTCCTCGTTCTCGTCCAGTTTCCGTGCGCCCTCGCCGCCCAGCTCGCGGAGGTAGGTCCGTAGTCCGTCCTCGTCGAACGACAGGCCGCGGGGGGTGCGCTCGGCCGGGGCCTTGCACGCGGACACGAACAGACCGGCCAGCGGCGAGGGGAAGCGCGGCTGGAGCCGGCGGGCGGCCTCGAAGGCCACCATGGCCCCCATGCTGTGTCCGAAGAACGCGGTGGGACGGTCGAGGGGCATCTCGATGCCCCGTACGATCTCCTCCGCCAGCTCGGGTATCGAATCGGGCATGGGGTCGCGGTAGCGGTCCTGTCGCCCGGGGTACTGGACCGCGACCAGTTCGACCGTCTCCGGGAACAGGTGCGCCCAGCTGTGAAATGTGCTTGCGGCACCTCCCGCGTGCGGGAAGCAGTACAGCCGGGTCCGCGCACGGGGGCGCGGCAGGAATCGCCGGAACGGGCTGGGCGTCGACATCGTGCGCTCCTACACATCGAGTGCGGCGATCACGCCGCACATCCTGTTCTCCGCTGTGCGCCGTGGCTCACGCGATGGCCGTTGCCTTCCGTACGTCGCCCAGGCGGCGCAGCACGACGGGTGCGCCGCCTCGCGCCGCCTCTCTGGCCAGCGCGGCGACCAGGCCCGGACCCAGGTCCACGCCCTCGACCAGCCAGCTGCCGCGAGGGCCGGGTCCGAGGTGCTCGACGGTCACCGGACCCGCTTCGCCGGGCAGCACCTCCAGACCGCGCAGATCCGCGGCGATGCCGACCCCGACGGCCTTCAGCACGGCTTCCTTCCGCGTCCAGGAGCGGAGCAGGAAGTCCCGCCGGTCGTCCTCGCGCCCGATCGCCCGCATCCGGGAGAGTTCGAGGTCGGACAGGACCAGTTCCGGCACGCCTTGCGGAGCGAAGTCGTGCACGGCTTCGATGTCGACGCCGATGCTGCCGCCTGCGGTGACGGCCAGCGCCCAGTGCGGACCCGATCGCGCGAGACCGAACTCCAGACCGGTGGCGGGCCGGGTGATCCGGGGCCGGCCGTGCGCCCGGTCCCCGCAGGCCGGGCAGATGTGCCGGCCGAAGCGGATCGAGCCGGGTGGCACACCGAGGTACTGATCGGCGAGCACACGGCGCAGCGCGGAGTGCACACCCGCGTAATGGGCGGCGAACGGAGGGCGTCTGGCGCGGACGACGCGGAGTTCCTCGTCGTCGAGGAGGCCGAGGTCGCCCGGGGCGGGTTCGTCCGGGACGCGGCCGTGCCAGATGTGCGTCGTGCGTGTCGCGGCGAGACGGCCGCGGCTGTCGTTCATCGTCTGGTCGCTTTGCTCGACGTGGAGTGCACGGTCGCCTTCATGCGTGGAGGGAGGAAGCGGAAGCCGGTGCCCGCAGTGGCCGCCCCATCGGTGTGGCGGCGGCCAGGGTACGGCGTTCCCCCATCGTCGGCCCCTCGGCTATACCCGCGCTATACGCGAGCTCCCCGCCCCGGTCGGGCCGGGGAGCGCCGCAGGCTTCCCCGGCCCGGTACGCCCGTTCGGCTCTTCGCGCCGCGGCGCGGCGGAAGCTGCGCGTATAGGGGGGCTATAGCGGGTGGACGAAGGGTTGTGCGCAGCAGCGTCGAGCGCCGAGAGGGCGGACCATGGCAGAGGTCGATGTCCGAGTCCTTGCGAAGTCGGACCACCGAGCCGCTCATGACCTGGCGAGAGGCGCGCAGCACGCCTCCCCGGTCTCCGACGGCGAGTGGGCGTACGTACAGGATCTCCATGAACCCGGGCTGGCCCTGGGTGCGTACCTGGACGGGGAACTGGTCGGTACCAGCCGTCTGCAGCGGTCACGGCTCGCGCTGCCCGGCGGTGCGACCGTGCCCATGGCAGCGGCGACCGGGAAGGGGGTGCGCGCCGACCGCACGCGGCGTGGGATCTTCACACTGCTGGAGCGTGAATGCCTGGACCTGGCCGTGGAACAGGGGTTCGCCGTGGTGGGCAGCCGTGTGAGCGAGGCGACCATCTACCGCCGTTTCGGGCACGGGGTCGGCAATCGGTCCCGCGCGGTGCGGCTGTACCCGCACGAGGCCCGGCTGCGGCCCGAGGTGCCCTGCGGCGGCGACGTGCGGCTGGTCGACGGCGCGTCCTCGGTCGCTCTGCTGCCGCGGCTGTACGAACGGCTCGGCCCCTACCGGCCGGGCGTGATCGGACGGTCCGCGGGCTGGTGGAAGGCCACGTGGGAGCCGCTGGCGCAGTCACCCAGGAGCCCCGTGGTCGCCGTGCATTCCGGACCGGACGGCGATGACGGCTTCGCCGTGTACCGGACCATGCAGAGTGCGGACTCCGGTGCCCGTGTCACGCTGATGGTCACGGACTTCCACGCGGCGAATCCGGAGGCCGTCGCGGGTCTGTGGCGCTTCCTGCTCGGCGTGGACCTGGTCGAAGAGGTGTGTGCGCGTCGCCGGCCCACCGACGAACTCGTCGAGGGAATGCTGGACGACTGGCGGGCCTGCCGCACCCACTCGCTCGACGACGACCTGTGGCTGCGGCTCGTCGACCTCCCGAAGGCGCTCGACGCACGCTCCTACGGTGACGGCGAGCCGTTGGTGCTGGAGGTCGCTGACGAGCTTCTGCCCGCCAACGCCGGGAGATATCGCATCTCGCCCGAGGGTGTGGAAGCGACATCGGAGCAGGCGCAACTGTCGATGGGCGTGGACGCATTGGCCATGGCCTACCTCGGAACCACGAGCTTCGCCACTCTGGCCGGAATCGGTGGTCTGCGGGTGTTCGACAGCAAGTCGCTGCCGAACGCGGACCGACTGTTCGGCACCTCCGCGGCGGCCTTCTGCGGAACCACCTTCTGACTGGGTTTCGTGTAAGGGGCCACGAATCTCCCCGGCTCTTCGCCGGATACCGTCCGAACGGTGTCCGGAGAGTCACTTGTGACAACGCTCCGAAGGAATACGGTATTTCGTCCCTTTAAATCGTTGATTACGGCTTCTACGACTTGTTGGTCCCAGGGGTCGGACGTAGTGTCGAAAGTGCCGCAGTCAGGAACAAGGAGCGGCACAGCGAACTCCTCCAGAGGAGGCGAAGATGAAGGTTCGTGGCATCTTCGACCACAGCGACAGGGGTCGCGGCGGATACGGCGGCCGTGGCGGATACGGCGGACGCGGATTCGGCGGCCGTGGCGGTTACGGCGGCTACGGCGGCCGTGGCGGTTACGGCGGACGCGGATTCGGCGGCCGTGGCGGTTACGGCGGCTACGGCGGCTACGGCGGCCGTGGAGGCGGCTGGGGTTACTGACCCTCTTCACCCCCTTCACCCCCGATCCCTGACCACCCCTACTCGAGGCAGGCTCGCGCAGCGCGCGGGTCGGCCTCGTCTTTTGGGCCCATTCCCATGGCCACGGACCACGGACCACGGACCACGGACCATGGACCGAGCACCACTGTGAGGTGATGCCCATGCGCTTTCACAGCCCGCTCAAGCGTTCCGCCCGTACCGAAGAGCCGCCCGAGGACCCGGTGACGGATGTTCCGATCCGTACCGATCCCGTCAGCATCCTGGCGTCCTTCCGGCGTTTCTGGCCGTTGACCAGAGGCGACCGGCGCTGGCTCGTCGTCATCTTCCTCTGTGCGGTCCTGGCCGCCCTCGCCGAGACCATCACCGTCCTGCTCTTCGCCAAGCTCACCGACAAGGCTCTGCAGACCGGCGACGTCAGCGCCTTCTGGACGCCCGCCGGTCAGTGGCTCACCGTGGCGGTCGCCGGTGCCGTGGTGGGGTATCTGGGCAGTTCGCTCGCGGCCTGGACCGCCGAACGCTTCGTGCTGCGGCTGCGGGCCCGGGTGTTCGGCCATCTCCAGAAGCTCCCGCCGCACTTCTTCCAACGCAACCGCCGGGGCGACCTGGTGGAGCGGCTGACCGGCGACGTGGAGGCCATCGAGGCACTGGTGGTCTCCGGCATCGTCGGGGCGGCGTCCGCACTGTTCGGCACCCTCTTCTACGCCGCGGCGGCCGTGTGGCTGCGCTGGGACCTGGCCCTCGCCACCTTCGTCATGGTCCCGATCCTCGTGCTCGCGACCCGCGGGTTCGCCGGACCGCTGCGCGCGGTGTCCCGGCGCGGCCGTGCGGCGGACGGCGCCATCACGGCCGTGGTCGAGGAGACGCTGGTCAACGTCGTCATGACGCAGGCGTACAACAGGCAGCAGGACGAGGAGGACCGGCTCAGCAGCAAGGCACGGGTCCGGTTGCGGACCGCGGTCAGGGCCGTCCGTCTCACCGAGTTCTACGAGCAGTTCATCGAGGTCCTCGAAACGCTCTGCGTCCTGACGATCATCGGCCTGGGGGCGTGGGAGATCTCCGCCGGCCGGATGACCCTCGGACAGCTCCTGGCCTTCGCCGCCTTCATCGGCTATCTCTACCCGCCGATCCGCTCGCTGGGCCAGCTCGGTCTGACCGCCACCGCCGCGACCGCGGGCGCCGAACGACTGCTGGAGATCCTCGACTCCGAGCCCGCCGTCACCGACCCGGGTGACTCCGTGCCCGTGCCGGCGCGGAGCCGGGCGCTGGGCGAGGTGGAGGCGCGCCAGGTGTTCTTCCACTACCCCGGCAACAGCGAGATGGTGCTCAGGGACCTCTCGTTCACCGCAGGTCCAGGGGAACTGCTGGTCATCACCGGCCCCAGCGGCGCGGGCAAGTCGACCCTGGCGGCGCTGCTGCTGCGGTTCTACGACCCGGACACCGGCAGCGTACGGCTGGACGGCGTGTCCGTGGACCGGATGCCGCTGACGTACCTCCGCCGGAACATCACTCTGCTGCCGCAGGACACCCTCGTCCTGCACGACACCATCGAGAAGAACATCGGCTGCGGAAGCCTCGACGCGAGCCACGACGACATCGTGCGGGCCGCGCGGGCGGCCGACGCCCACGCGTTCATCGAGGCGCTCCCGGAGGGATATGACACCGTCATATCCACCGGCACCTCCCGGCTCTCCGGCGGCCAGTTGCAGCGCATCGCCATCGCCCGCGCCATGCTGCGCGACGCACCCGTCCTCCTCCTCGACGAGCCCACCACCGGACTGGACCGGCTGGCCGCGGAGCGCATCCTGGAACCCCTGCGGCGGCTGGCCCGGGGCCGCACCACCATCGTGATCAGCCACGACCTGGCCCTGGCCGCGGACGCCGACCGCATCCTCGTGCTGGACGAGGGCCGGCTGGTTGAGTCCGGCACCCACACCCAACTGCTCGACAGGAGCGGCCTGTACGCCACGCTGTTCGAGCGCCGCACCCGGCCGCACAACGGAACGGTGTACGAGCCTGCGCGGCCGTCAGGAATCCACTGGAGGTAGCCGGCCCCCGGCTACAGGGCCCCAACCGTACGGACCGACCCGGTCGTTACTATCCGGCGTGGCCGAAACGACCGAAGGACCTGCCCCCCGTACCCGCATACTCGCCGATCTGACACCTCTGCGGAGCTCGCCCGACTACCGGCGGCTCTGGTTCGGGAACACGGTCTCCTGGATCGGGCAGGGGATGACCTCGCTCGCCGTGTCGCTCCAGGTCTACGACATCACCGGGTCCGCCTTCTCGGTCGGGCTCATCGGATTCTGCTCGTTCCTGCCGATGGTCGTCTTCGGGCTGTACGGCGGGGCCGTCGCCGACACCATGGACCGCCGCAAGCTCGGCCTGGCCAGCTCCGCCGGGTCGTTCACGCTCTCCGTCGCCCTCGTCGCCGTCACCGTCGCCGGGGTGGAGCGGGTGGGGCTGCTGTACGCGATCGTCGGCCTCCAGGCGGCCTGCTTCGCGGTCAACTCGCCCGCCCGCAGCTCGATGATCGCCCGGCTGCTGCCGCCCGAGCAACTGCCCGCCGCCAACGCCCTCAGCTCCATGACCAGCACCACCGGCACGCTGGTCGGGCCGATGCTCGGCGGGCTCGTCGTCGGCTGGTGGGGCTACCGGGCCGCGTACACCGTCGACGCCCTCACCTTCACCGCCGCGCTCCACGCGATGTGGCGGCTGCCCGCCATGCTGCCGCAGCGCGAGGAGGGCGCGGGGGACAAGCGGGCGTCCGTCGCGGACGGGCTGCGCTTCCTCGGTACCAGGCCCAACCTCCGGATGACCTTCTTCACCGACCTGTGCGCCATGCTGCTGGCCCACCCCCGGGCGCTGTTCCCCGTCGTCGCCGTCCTCTGGTACGGCGGTGACGCGAAGACCACCGGACTGCTGGTCGCCGCCCCGGCGCTCGGCGCGCTGCTGGGCGGGGTGTTCTCCGGCTGGCTGGGGCGCGTCCGCCGCCACGGCCTCGCCGTGCTGCTCGCCGTCGCCTGCTGGGGCACCGCCATCGCGGTCTTCGGCCTCACCCGGCAGCTCTGGCTCGGGCTGCTCTTCCTGGCGCTCGCCGGATGCGCGGACACCACCTCGATGGTCTTCCGCAACACCATGCTCCAGGCGGCCGTGCCGGACGAGATGCGCGGGCGGCTCCAGGGCGTGTTCATCGTCGTCGTCGCGGGCGGGCCCAGGCTCGGCGACTTCGTGGCGGGATCGGTCGCCGACCTGACCTCGCCCGCCCTGGCGGTGACCGGCGGCGGGATCGCCTGTGTCGTCGCCGTGGCCCTGCTGGCGCTGCGGTGGCGCGGGTTCGCGCGGTACGACGCGCGGGACCCGCAGCCCTGACGTTCCCGCCTCACTCCCGCGGCGGCCCCACCACCGAGCGGGCGAAGCCCAGTTCCACCAGGTCCTGGGGGCGCAGCCGCAGCTGGTCGGCCGTGGCACGTACCTCCTGCGGGGCGCGCTTCAGGATCGCCGCCGCCAGTTCCGGGGCGATCACCGAGAAGTAGCTGTCCCGGGTGACATGGGTGTTCCCCGGTGCCGCGAGTGCCAGCGCACCGCCCGAACCGCCCTCGCCGATCACCAGGGTGGTGACGGGGACCCGGGCCTCCGCCATCGCCGCGAAGGCGTCGGCGATGGCGGCACCCGCGCCCGCCCGTTCCGCCTCCGCGTCGTTCGCCGCGCCCGGGGTGTCGACCAGGGTGAGCACGGGGACGCCGAGCCGGCCGGCCAGCCGGATCACCCGCGCCGCCGCACGGTAACCGGCCGGGCGGGTCGCGGTGCCGCACTGGGCGACGTACGCGATCGACCGGCCGTCGCGCCACCCGAAACCGCAGAGCAGCCCCGGGTCCGTACCCCCGCAGCGGTCGCCGCCGAGCGGGAGCCGGTGCTCGAAATAGGCGTCCAGATACGCCTCGGCGCGCGGCCGGGCGGGCGAGCGGGCCTGGCGGACCGCGTCCCAGCCGCTCTGCGGGAGGCCGGTGGCGGACAGGGCGTCCGGCACGGGGGCGGGGAGCGCCGGGGAGCCCGGGGCGTGGAGCGCCCGCAGCCAGTGCGCCACCGTCTCCGCGAGCTCCCCGGGCGGCACGACCGCGTCGATCTGCCCCGCGGCCAGCTGACCCTGTGCGGTGTACGCGGAGGGGTCCGCGTCCGGGGGCCGTACCCGGGAGCCGGCGAACCCGACCTGGGCGCCCGGCAGCGCCAGGATCACATCGGCGCCCGCCCCCAGCGTGGCCCAGCCGCCGCCCGTCGTCGGGTCGCGCAGGACCGCGAGCTGCGCCGGGCCCGCCGCCCGCAGCCGTGCCGAGGCGCGGGCCACCCGCTGGAGCTGCGTCAGGGCGACCATGCCCTCCTGCATCCGGCTGCCGCCCGTCGCGATCAGCGAGACGAGCGGCAGCGCCCGGGTCCGGGCGGCCTCGTACGCGGCCTCCAGCCGGTCCCCGGTGCGCTGCCCCAGCGAACCGCCCAGGAACCCGAACTCGAACGAGACCAGCACACAGCGCCGGCCGCCGACGGAGGCGAGGCCGTGGACGACGGACTCCTCCTCGCCGGTACGGGCCGCGGCGCGGGCCCGGGAGTCCGCGTACCCGGCCCAGGCCAGGGGCCCGTCCCCGTCGTGACCGGGCGCGACGGCGTCCCCGGGCGCCGGGGACTCCTCGAAGTCGTCGGTGACTGCCGCGATCGCCGCTCTCGCCGTCAGCCGCTCAGGCATGGAGCGACCGCTTCATGATCTTGCCGAGGTCGTTGCGGGGCAGCGCGTCCAGGTAGTGGACCGTGCGCGGGCGCTTGTGCGGGGACAGCTGGGCGGCCACATGGCCGGCGAGCTCCTGCGCGGAGGGCGGCGAGGCCGGGTCGGCCGGTACCACCCAGGCGACGATCCGCTCGCCCAGATCCGGGTCCGGCTCCCCGGTGACGGCGGCCTCGCGGACGCCGGGGTGGTCCAGGAGCGCGTTCTCGATCTCCCCGGCGCCGATCTTGTAGCCGCCGCTCTTGATCAGATCGGTGGCCTTGCGCCCGACGATCCGTACATAGCCGTCGGCGTCCCGGGTGGCCATGTCCCCGGTACGGAACCAGCCGTCCCCGGTGAATGCGGCGGCCGTGGCGTCGGGGCGGTTCAGATAGCCGGTGAAGAGGTTCGGGCCGCGCACCTGGATCTCGCCGATGGCGTCGGGGCCGGTGGCATCCGCGCTGAGGACGGTGCCGTCCTCCTCGACCAGGCGGAGCTCCACACCGCGCAGGGGCGCGCCGACCGTTCCGGGGCGCGGCTCGCCGTCGGCCCGGACACCCGTGTTCATCAGGGTCTCCGTCATGCCGTACCGCTCGATGACCCGGCGGCCGGTGGCCGCCGCGATCCGCTCGTGGTCGTGCACCGGCAGCGCGGCCGACCCGGACACCAGCAGCCGGGCCCCGGCCAGCGCCTTCGCCAGTCCGGCCGCCCCGGGGCCGGAGCCGTCGAGGGCCTCGGCCAGCCGGTGGTACATCGTCGGCACGCCGAAGAGCATGGTGCCGCCGCACGACAGTTCCCGGGCCACTCCCTCGGTGGAGAACCTGCCCAGGTGCCGCACCGACCCGCCCCGGCGCAGCGGCCCCAGCACGCCCAGGATCAGGCCGTGCACGTGGAACAGCGGCAGGGCGTGGACCAGCACGTCCTCGCCGGTCCACTGCCAGGCCTCCTCCAGCGCGTCCAGCGAGGCGGCGATCGCCCGGCGCGGCAGGATCGCGCCCTTGGGCGGGCCCGTGGTGCCGGACGTGTAGACGATCAGCGCGGGGGACTCGGGGGAGGGCTCGGGCAGCGCGGCGCCGGACTCCCGCGGGCCGGTGTCGACATCGATGCGCTCCAGCGCCTCCAGCACCGGCGGAAGCGGATCGCCCGCCCCGGCCAGCACCACGCTCGGTTCGCTGTCGGACACGATGTGGGCCAGTTCGCGCGTCCCCGTCTTCGGGTTGAGCGGAACCGCGGGCACCCCGGCGTGCAGCGCGGCCACGACGGCGACCACCGTCTCGGGGGTGGGAGTGGCCCAGACCGCGACCCGCCCGGCACCGGCGATGCGCGCGGCGAGCGCGGTGGAGGCGGCGGCCAACCGCTCGTAGGTCATGGCGTGTTCGCCGAACCGGGTGGCTTCCCGGGTCGAACCGTCATCCGGCACAAACAGAAGAGGAGTCACCCACCGCACCCTAAGGGCTGCCGCAAGTGACAGACCCTAGTCCCGCCGGAGTCCCCGCATGCGCCCGTACGCGTACACGCAGCCCGCCAGCGCCAGGTCGGACAGCAGCATGAAGCCGATCGAGTACGAGCCCTTCGCGCTGTAGATCGCCCCCATCACCAGCGGTGGCACGAAGCCGCCCAGACCGCCCATCGCGCCGACGATCCCGGTCACGCTGCCCACCTTCGCCTGCGGCGTCACCTGCGAGACCAGGGCGAAGACGCTGCCGCTCGCGGTGCCCAGGCCCGCCGCCATGCAGAGCAGCGCGATCGTGCCGCCCGGGGCCAGCGGCGGGTCGAAGGCCTGGACGATCGCCATCAGGGCGGCCAGGCCGAGCGCCGCCGCCGTGACCACGGCCGGGTGGACGCGGTCCGAGAGCCAGCCGCCGATCGGCCGGAAGACGACGGTGACCAGGGCGAACCCGGCGGCCTTCGTGCCGGCGTCGGTGGGCGACAGGTCGTACCAGGTCTTCAGATACGTGGGGAGGTAGACGCCGAACGCGACGATGCCGCCGAAGCCGATCGCGTACAGCGCGGACAGCTCCCAGGTGACCCGCAGCCGTCCGGCGTCGGCCAGCCGGTGGGCGAGCGAGTCGGTCGGCACCGTTCGGTCCGGGCGGTCGGTGATCAGCACGGCGGCCAGCGCCGCGTACACCACGAGCGCCGCCGCGACCACCAGGTACGGGAGGTCGTCGCCGTGCCCGGCGATCCTCGGGGTGAAGTACCCGGACAGGGCGACGCCGCCCATCCCCATGCCGAAGATGCCGAGCGCGAGGCCCCGCTTGGCGGGCGGGAACCACGAGTTGACCAGCGGGATGCCGATCGCGAACGTGGTGCCGCCCAGGCCCAGCAGAAAGCCCACGACGAGCATCGCGCCGTAGGAGTCCCGCGCCGGGATCAGCAGCAGCACGGGCGCGATGGTGAGCGCCGAGACCAGCGGGAACATCAGCCGCGCGCCGTACTTGTCGGTGAGCGCGCCCGCCGGGATCCGCCCCAGCGAACCGACCAGCACCGGCACCGCCACCAGCAGCGACTGCTCGAACGAGGTCAGCCCCAGCCGCTCCTTGTAGTCCCCGGACAGCGGCGCGATCAGATTCCAGGCCCAGAAGGTGAGCCCGAACCCGATCGTGGCCATCACAAGGTTGCGACAGGCGGCCGCGGACGGCGCGTCGACCGTTGAGGGGGACTGCTTGACGGCGGTATCCACCCCCTCAGTCAAGGGCGGGCGCAGGCCCCGGGCCCGCCGGAATGCGCCATGCGAGTCATGCCCGGCCCCGGGACGGGAACGGGGGCGGGGTACCGCCGGACGCGACTTGCCCAGTCACGAACCGGACAAAGCTGCGACAATCGCAGTATGGACCGTCTGGACAGAGAAATCCTCGGCATCCTCCAGGAGGATGCCCGGATCTCGTACCGCGATCTGGGGGTACGGGTCGGGCTCAGCGCCAACGCGGCGGCCGACCGGGTGCGCAGGCTGCGCCGCGACGGCGTCATCCGCGGCTTCACCGTGATCATCGACCCGGCCGCCGACACCCGTACCGGACTCGTCGTCTTCATCGACGTGACGCTGCGGATCGACACGACGAACGAGGTGTTCGAGCGGGCGGTGCTCTCCCTGCCCGGCATCACCGAAGTGGTCCATGTGACCGGCGGCCACGACTATCTCGTACGGGCCGCCGTCGCCGACACCGCGGCCCTGGACGGACTGCTGCGCCGGCTCAAGCGGGAGGCCGGGGTCGCCCACTCCAGCACCCGGGTCGCGCTCAGAGCGGCGCCTGCCAGGTGAGGGTCGGCGGGCGCGAGCCGTCCTCCTCGCGCCCGTCGTCGGCGACCGTCAGCCGGACCGCTGCCCGCCCGTCCGGGAGAACGGCCGTCGCGTCCACCTCCACCTCGATCGCCGAGGCCCCGGCCCGCCGGTGCGCGGCCGCGAGCGCGCTGCGCAGCGCGGCGAGCAGCTGCCGGGCCACGGGCTCCCCGACCAGCGCGTCGACCGCCCCGGTGAAGTGCACCGACGGCGGGAAGCCGAGCACGGCGGCGGCGCCCCCGGTCTCCCGCAGCACCCGGCCCCGGAAGGTGGCGGGAGCCTCGGCGGGCGGCTGCTGAAGGGCGAAGATCGCCGTCCGGACCTCCTGGATGGTGGAGTCCAGCTCGTCGACGGCCCTGCCCAGCAGCTCGTCCGTCTCCGGGGCGGCGGCCCGGCGGCGCGTCGACTCCAGCATCATCTCGGTCGCGAACAGCCGCTGGACCACGAGGTCGTGCAGATCGCGGGCGATCCGGTCCCGGTCCTCGTACACCGCGAGCTGCTCCCGGTCGTGCCCGGCGTCCGCCAGGACCAGCGCCAGCGCGGCCTGCGAGGCGAACTGCGTGGCCAGCAGCCGGTCCACCGCCGTGTACGGGCGGTCGCCGCGCCGCCGGGGCAGGGCGAGGGTGCCGATCAGCCGCCCGCCGCTCTGCAACGGCAGCATCATGCTGGGGCCGAACCGCGACCGCACATGCGTCGTCATCCGCGGATCGGTCGCCGAGTCGTCGATGAACACCGGCTCCCCGCCCAGCAGTTGGACCAGCACCGCGGAGCCGGGCTCGATCGTCGTACCGACGATCCCGGCCGGGTCGTCGAGCGTGGAGGCGGCGACGATCTCCATCCCGCCCGCCTCGTCGGGCTGGAGGATGACCCCGGCGCCGGCGTCGGCGAGCGTCCTGGCCCCCTCGGCGACGGTCATCAGCGCGTCGGCCGCGCTCCCGCCGCTCAGCAGCGCGGTGGTGACGGCGGCCGCCCCCTCGATCCAGCGCTCCCGCTGCCGCGCCGCCGCGTACAGCCGGGCATTGGCGATCGCGATGCCGGCCTGCGCGGCCAGCGCCCTCAGCACCGCCTCGTCCGAGTCGGTGAAGCGGCCGGTGTGCTTCTCGGTGAGGCAGAGGTTGCCGAAGACCTGGTCGTGGACCCGGATCGGCGTCCCGAGGAAGGAGCGCATCGGCGGATGGCCGGGCGGTACCCCGCCGGCCCGCGGGTCGGCGGTCGGGTCGTCGCGGCGCAGCGGCCCCGGCCCGTCGGCGAGTGCCCCGGGCATTCCCGCGTGCCCGTCCGGGAACCGGCCGATCCGCTGCCGCCCGGTGTCGTCCCGTCCCGTGGTGTACAGCTCGCCGATGGTGCCGCGCTCCGGGTCGAGCACGCCGAGCGCGCCGTACCGGGCGCCGGTCAGCGCCGTCGCGGTGTCCACGATCTGCTGGAGCATGACCCGCAGTTCGAGATCGGAGCCGATGCCGAGCACCGCTTCCAGGAGCTCCGACAGCGGGGGCTTGTGAGGGGCGGGCTCCGCTGCCGCGACCTCCTCGCCGAACGGCTCCGCGGCCGTGTCCGTCGTGTCGTCGGTCATGCGCCGCACCCCCAGGGTCGTGCTCAGCAGGCGAGCGGGTCGAGGACCATCGGCTCGATCTTTCCGTCCAGCATGGCACCGAGCCCGAGTACCGCGCAGACGTCCGGGCGCTCCGCGATGTGCACCGGCATGCCCGTCGCGTCCCGCAGCATCTGGTCGAGCCCGGGCAGCAGCGCGCTCCCGCCGACCATCATGATTCCGCAGTCCACGAGGTCGGCCACCAGGTCCGGCGGGCAGTCGCGCAGGATCGTGCCGAGCCCGTCCAGGACCGCGGTCAGCGGGGCGTGGATGGCCTGCCGTACGGCGGCGGTGTCGACCTCCACCGAGCGGGCCAGCCCGGTCGCCACGTCACGGCCGTGGATCTCGGTCGTGGCGGGCCCCTTCGAGGTCAGGCCGCCGCCGCTGAGCGCCAGTTGCAGCGGGCGCACCGACTGGCTCGGCAGCATCAGCGCGTGGTGCTGCCGCAGATGCTGGATCACCGCGTGGTCGATGGCGTCGCCGCCGATCGGGATGCGGACGGCGGTCACGATCGAACCGAGCGAGAGCACCGCGATCTGGGTGGTCGCGGCCCCGCACACCATGATCATGGAGGCGGTCGGCTGCTCGACCGGCAGCCCGCAGCCGACGGCCGCCGCGATCAGGGTGTCGACCAGTTCGACCCGCCGGGCACCGAGCCCGACCAGCGTCTCGACGGCGGCCCGCTGGGCGAGCGGATCGCTGTCGTGCGGGGTGCAGGCGGCGGCCCGCAGCCGGGGCTTGCGGCGCAGCTGGCGGCGGAGCTTCTCGCCGAGCAGATGGCGGAGCATCCGCTGGGCCATCTCGATGTCGATGACGGTCCCGCCGGTGACCGGGCGGGCCACCCGGATGTAGTCGGGGGTGCGGCCCGTCATCTGTTCGGCGAGCGCGCCGACGGCGATGAGCGACCCGGTACGGGTGTTCACCGCGGCGACGCTCGGCTCGTCGACGACGAGCCCGAGACCCTTGACGTACACCCGGGTCCGGGCGGCCCCGAGGTCGACGGCGACATGGCAACGGCGCAGCTGCTCAAGGCTGACGGTCACGGCAGGTTCTCCCGAGTGGCGGACGACGGTACCGGCGGAAGCCGGCTCCCTCTGGCATCGTGCGCCGTTCGGAGTCGTGGCGCGCGTCGGGTTGAGCCGTAGGAGGTACGGGCTGACGGGCCGGCAGAAGGGGCGGCCGCGCGGTGCTCAGCCCGGGAGCAGCCGCTGGAACAGGCCCCAGGTGAACTCGGCGACGTACCGCTCGCCCGTTCCCGGTCCGGTGATCGCGAGCGCCCATCGGGTGGGCGCGCTGCCCTCCATCGGGCGGGCCGGCGCGAAGGCCCGCGCGACCTCGTCGACCGTGCCGGACCAGGGGCGCAGATCCTCGACCGTACGCAGCTGCGGGGCGGGCGCCCCCGGGGCCCGGACCAGCCACTCGTTCCACACCGCGCCGCCCGGCGCGACCATCACCTCGAACCTGAGATCCGGCCACAGCGGCACCGGCCACCGCAGCGCGTCGCACTCCAGATCGCCGATCGTGCGGCGCACGGACGAGGCGGGTTCGCCGAGCACCGAGCGGTAGCGGCGCAGCGCGCCCCGTCCGCCGGGCGCCCGCACCATGGCCTGCCAGCGGCGGTTGGCCTCGCGCATCTCGGCGAGCGAGGCGCTCAGCTCGTGCCGGGCGTCCTCGACGAGGCCGGGCTGGTGGTCGGCCATCCGGCGCAGCAGGACGAGCTGGAACTCACGGGGGCCGAAGGGTGCGGTCATGGATCCAACGGTTCCACACCGCGGTCCCCGGGGCCTGCCCGGTGGACGGGCCCGGCCGGGGCCTCGCGTTCGGATCGGGCCCGATCCGAACGAGGTTCCTAGCCCAGCATCCGGCGCAGCAGGTCCCGCAGCGTCGTCCGGTCCTCGTCCGACAGCTCGGCCAGCGGCTCCCGGGCGAAGGTCAGCGAATCGCGCAGCTGCTGCGCGGTCCGCGCGCCCAGCTCCGTCGGAGCGGCCAGCTTCACCCGCCGGTCGGCCGGATCCGGCCTGCGCTCCACCAGGCCGCGCGTCTCCAGCCGGTCGACGATGCCGGTGACGTTCGACGGCTCGCACTTCAGCTTCTGGGCGATCCTGCGCATCGGCATCGGCTCCAGCGAGAGCAGCCCGAGCACCCGCGCCTGCGCGCCGGTGAGCGAGTGGGCCGCCGCCGCCTCGTCGTACTCCTCGTAGTAGCGCGCCACGACAGTGCCGATGAGCTCGACGACTTCGAGGGTCAGAGGGTCTGTGCGCGGGGTGGCCATGACACCCAGGATAACCGGTTGCTTGACAACATGAAATATTCAGGAGCATGGTTGTTTCACTACATGAAGTATTTCGCTTCCCCGGTGCGGCTCCCACCGCCCCGGCCGGAGCTTCCCCCACCCCGTAGGACATTGAGGAGAACCCGAGCCCATGTCAGCAGCACTTCCCACGTCCAGCCGTGAATGGCACCTCGTCGCCCGCCCCCACGGCTGGCCGAAGGCCGAGGATTTCGCGCTGCGTGAGGCCCCGGTCACCGCTCCCGGCGAGGGCCGTGTCCTCGTCCGCAATCTGTACTTCTCGGTCGACCCGTACATGCGCGGCCGGATGAACGACGTGAAGTCGTACACCCCGCCCTTCGAGCTCGACCGCCCCATGGACGGCGGAGCGGTCGGCGAGGTCATCGCCTCGAACGCCGAGGGCTTCGAGGTCGGCGACCACGTCCTGCACGGCCTCGGCTGGCGCGAGTACGCCGAGTTCCCGGCCGAGCGCGCCGTGAAGGTCGACGCCTCGCTCGCCCCGCTCCCCGCCTACCTCGGGGTGCTCGGCATGACCGGGCTCACCGCCTACGCGGGCCTCTTCGACGTCGCCTCCTTCAAGGAGGGCGACGCCGTCTTCGTCTCCGGCGCGGCCGGTGCGGTCGGCAGCCAGGTCGGCCAGATGGCGAGGATCAAGGGCGCCTCGCGGGTCATCGGCTCCGCCGGCTCCGACGAGAAGGTCAGGCTCCTCGTCGAGGAGTACGGCTTCGACGCGGCCTTCAACTACCACGACGGCCCGGTCGCCGAGCAGCTGCGCGCGGCCGCCCCCGACGGCATCGACGTCTACTTCGACAACGTCGGCGGCGAGCACCTCGAAGCGGCGATCTCCTCGCTCAACCTGCACGGCCGCGTCACCGTCTGCGGAATGATCGCCCAGTACAACGCGACCGAGCCGACCCCCGGCCCGCGCAACCTCGCCCTCGTCATCGGCAAGCGGCTGCGCATCCAGGGCATGCTCGTCGGCGATCATGCCGCGCTCCAGCCGCAGTTCGTCCAGGAGGTTGCCGGCTGGCTGGCCTCGGGCGAGCTGAAGTACCGCGAGACCTTCGTCGAGGGCATCGAGAACGGCTTCGACGCCTTCCTCGGTCTGCTGCGCGGCGAGAACACCGGCAAGATGATCGTCTCCCTCGCCTGACAGCCGCCCCGGCGCACCCGTTAGGCTCATCCACAGGCCGTCGCGATCGTGGGCGCGAGTCGCGGCGCACAGCAGGAGGAATCCTCAGCATGACCATTCAGGACATAACCGTTGCCTACACCGCCGTCGCCACCGCCGAGAACGGCCGTGACGGCCGCGTCTCGTCCGACGACGGCAACCTCGACGTCATCGTCAACCCGCCCAAGGCCATGGGCGGAAGCGGCGCGGGCACCAACCCCGAGCAGCTCTTCGCGGCCGGCTACAGCGCCTGCTTCCAGGGCGCACTGGGCGTGGTGGCCCGCCAGGAGAAGGCCGACATCTCCGGCTCCACGGTGACCGCCGAGGTCTCCATCGGCAAGACGGCCGAGGGCGGCTTCGGCCTGGAGGTGGCGATCAGCGCCACCATCCCCAACGTCGACACCGCCACCGCGCTGGCGCTCGTGGAGAAGGCCCACCAGGTCTGCCCGTACTCGAACGCCACGCGGGGCAACATCAAGGTCGAGCTGTCGGTCGCCTGACCGCCCCGCTCGCGGCGGACCGAGGGCCGCACCCCACGAAGGGGTGCGGCCCTCGGCCATGTCCGCGGCAACGGCCCGTCCGGCGGCGCCCTTTGCCGCCAGTACGCTGACGTCATGCGTGATCTAGGGGCGGGCTTCGGCTACTTGATAAAGGGACAGCGCTGGGTCGGCCGGCACGGTCGGTGGTTCGGGATAGGGCTGCTGCCCGGACTGATCACCCTCGTGCTGTACGTGGCGGCGCTCATCGGTCTCGGCTACGGCGCCGACGACCTGGTGGACTGGGCGACCCCGTTCGCCGACGACTGGTCCTCGCCCTGGCTCGGCCTGCTCCGCACCACCCTGACCGTGCTGGTCTTCGGCCTCGGGCTCTTCCTCGCCGTGATCACGTTCACCGCCGTGACGCTGCTGATCGGCCAGCCCTTCTACGAGTCGCTCTCCGAGCAGGTCGACCGCACCGAGGGCGGCGAGGTCCCCGAGTCCGGGCTGCCGCTCTGGCGGGAGCTGTGGATCTCCGCCCGCGACAGCGTCCGCATCCTGGTGCGGGTGGGGCTCTACTCGGTGCTGCTCTTCGCCCTCGGGTTCATCCCGGTGCTCGGCCAGACCGTCGTCCCCGTGCTCGGCTTCTGCGTCACCGGCTACTTCCTCGCCGAGGAACTCACCGCCGTCGCGCTCCAGCGCCGCGCCATGGTCCTGAAGGACCGGCTCGCCCTGCTGCGCGGCCGCCGCCTGCTGACCCTCGGTTTCGGCGTACCGCTGGGGCTCGCCTTCCTGATCCCGTTCGTCGCCGTGTTCCTGATGCCGGGCGCCGTCGCCGGAGCGACCCTGCTGGCGCGCGACCTGGTGGGACCGGAGAACGAGGACGACGACCCGGCACCCACCCCGTACACGCTGGACAAGGACTGAGGAGACCGATCGCCCATGACCGAGCTCATAGCCGTCGCGGTCATCACCGTCCTCGCCGTCATCAGCCCGGGTGCGGACTTCGCGATGGTCGTCCGCAACAGCTACCTCCACGGCCGTACGACGGGACTCATGGCCGCCGCCGGGGTCGCCGCGGGCGTGCTCGTCCACGTCACGTACACGATGCTCGGCGTCGGGCTGCTGATCGCCTCGTCGACCGCCCTGTTCACCGCGATCAAGCTGGTCGGCGCGGCCTATCTCGTCTACATCGGGGTGCGGACCTTCTTCGCCCGCGGGGACGTCGAAGTCGATCTGGGGACCGAGCCGCGGCTGACCCGGCTCGGAGCCCTGCGGACCGGCTTCCTCACCAACGCGCTGAACCCCAAGACCACGCTCTTCGTCGTGTCGACCTTCACCCAGGTCGTCGGGCCCGGGACCGGGGTGTGGCAGCAGGCGGGCTACGGACTGTTCATGTCCGCCACCCACTTCGGCTGGTTCGCCCTGGTCGCGCTGTTCTTCTCGAACTCGCGCCTGCGCACCTCGATGCTGAGGTGGCAGAAGGCCCTCAACCGGGGCATCGGATCGGTGCTCGTCGGGCTGGGCGTCACCCTGGGTCTGGCCCGCTGAGCGACGCCCCGCCGGACCCGGGTCAGCTGCTGTGCACCTCCAGCGCCGACCTGACCGCCGACTCCAGCGCCCCCTCGATCCAGGCCGGCTTGATCGAGGTGTGGTCGCCGGCGAAGTGCAGCGGCCCCTCGACCGAGCGCACATCGGCGAACAGTTCGGTGTGCTGGCCCGGCAGCAGCACCGACGCCTCGCCGTACGCGTACGGGTCGCGCATCCACGACTGGGTGGCGCCCGCGCCCGTGTAGAAGACCTCGACGCGCTGCCCGTACACGTCCTGCACCCCGCCCAGGGCGTGCGGGTAGCGCTCGTCGTCGTCCAGCGAGTCCCACTTCAGCGCGTCGTCGGCCCAGCTGTACGAGGCGAGGACGACGCCGCCCGCGCTGCCCTCGATCGGGTGCGAGGGCTGGAACATGAAGCGGTTGGCGTTGTCGGTGACCGATCCGCCGCCGATGACATGCGCCGCCTCGGGCTGGTTGCGGGCGGTCGCCCGGTACGCCGCGTAGTGCACGCGCTGGTTGGGCGGGAGGTGGCCGGGCGGCACGGAGGGGTGGGAGCCCAGCAGGGAACCGTCGGCAGGTGCCTTGCCCAGCCGGTAGGCGTCGTACAGACCGGGCTTGACCCGCTCCAGCTCGGCCTTCCAGTCCTTCTCCTCGAACTCCCACCAGCGGCGGCTGAATTCGAGCAGCACCTTGGTCGCCGCGTCGTAGTGGATCTCGGTGATCGCGCGCCGCTTGCCGTACGAGAACGCGGGCGTGACCGGGATGTGGCGCAGTCCGGAGAACGGCACGGTGATGATCGCCCGGTCGCCGCGGAAGGTCTGACGCACCAGCGGCCTGCCGTCGCGGCCCTCGGAGACCGTCTCGACCTCGACACCGTCGGTGCCGTGACTGATCCTGGTGGCCCGGCGGTCCAGCCGCACCAGGTCCTTGACCCGCGCGTACATCGCGTCGGCGAGGACGCCGGTGCCGCCCGGCAGCTCGAAGAACGCGGTGTCCGGGCTGATCAGGGAGGCCCCGATGAAGCTGTGCACAAAAGCGAGATGGAGCCGGGACGTGAGGTTCTCGACCGTGCCGACGAGGTCGATGGTGCGCTCGTCGAGCTTGGCCGCCTCGGTCAGGAAGCGGAACATCGACCAGTGCCCGTACCGCTGGATCACCCGCGCCCAGCCCTCGACGAGCTCCCGGCCCTCCTTGCCCTCGAACTCCGCCCGCACGGGCTTGAAGGCATCCCGCACGATCGCCGCGGCGGTCTTGTTCTCGAACGCGGCGGGAACCCCGAACGAGCGGTTGATCGCCTGGGGCTTCGCCGCGTAGTCGGCCTTGCGCATCCGGATTCCGTTGACGTGGATCCAGGTGCGGTTGGCGGGCTTGCCCTCGGCGTCGACGTCCACCAGGTGGAAGCGGCGGCGCTTCAGGTCGAAGCTGTCCATGAGGCCGGTGACCAGCGGGTGGATGTCGGGGATGCGCATCGCGCCGGCCTCGGCGTTCTGCTTCGGGTCGGCGAAGGGCGCCTTCGCCTTCTCGTGGCCGCCCTGCCGGAAGGTCTTGATCCGGCCGCCGACGCGGTTGCCGTTGGCCTCGATGACGGTGACGGTGTGCCCGGCCTCGCGCAGCAGATGGGCGGCGGTGAGCCCGGCCGGTCCGGCGCCGACGATCAGCACCTTCTTGGGGCTCCTGCGGCTGCGCGGCAGGCCCTTGGAGAGCAGGATGTCGCGGTAGTGGGGGACCAGCGGCCGGTCCTGTTCGTCGCGTACGAGGATGGCGCGGGCGACGGTCAGGCAGGCGTTCCAGTCCGATCCGGTGGCCGCGGGGGCGGGCACGGTGCCGGATGCGGCGGGGGAGCCCGCGGCACCGGGTGCGGCGGCGCTCGCGGTGCCGGAAGCGGCGGTGACGGCTAACGCGGCGGCACCGGCGGTGGCACCCGTGATGAGGGTGCGGCGGGAGGGCAGGCCGGAAGAGGGTCCGGCGGGCTCGGTAGTCATGCGGCAACCCTGGGGCGCCCGAATGGGTGCTCTGTGCCCGGACGCGCGTAGACCGGCCCGAAATCACCCGCAGGGGGCGCGAGTCGATCAGGTTCCGCTGTACGTCGCCGCAGCTGATGTCATGATTGCGGGTTCTTCGCAGTCCCTTGTTCCGGCGGCTGCAAAAGCGCCAGGAAGTCCCCGAACGCCGCGGGCATGTCCACCGAGTCCGGGTCCAGCAGCCACTGGTACTGGAGCCCGTCCAGCACCGCCACGAGCAACGGGGCCGCGCGCTCCGGGGTCAGCCCGCCGGGCAGCCGCTCGCCGTACTCCGCGCGCAGTATCGCCGCCATGCTCGACCGGACCTGGGTGTAGCGGCGGGTGAAGAACTCCCGCGCCGGATGCCCCTCGGTCACGCTCTCGCCGAGCAGCGCCGAGAACGTCTGGACGATGCCGGGCCGCATCGCGTTGTACTCCACCAGCGAGGCCAGCAGCTCGATCCGCCAGACGCCGTCGCTCTGGGTGGAGCCGCCGGTGTCCCACTGGTCGCGCTCCGCCAGCACGGCGACGAGCAGCGCCTCCTTGGTCGGGAAGTAGTGCAGGAGCCCCTGCTGGCTGAGCCCGACCCGCTCGGCGACCGCGCTCAGCGAGGCGCCGCGGTAGCCGCGCTCGGCGATCACTTCGAGCGTGGCCCGGACGATCTCCGCCCGCCGCTCCGTACTCCTGCCCCGCACCATCGCCCCGGCCCCTTTCGGCGCTCCATCGGTCCTGCACTGCGGACCGTACGCCATTCGTGTGTCACGAAGTGATAACGAAACCTACTGCTCTACCTGTCATGGAGTCAGTATGGAGGCATTCAGTCCGGTTCCGACGAGGAGGTACGGCCGTGGCAGGCGCGTCCACACCCACCAACCCCGATGCGGTCCGCGAGGCCGCGGTCGACGCGGCGCTCGCCGCGCTCGGGCTCGACGACAAGGCGCGGCTGCTGGCCGGCCAGGACATGTGGTCGCTGCCCGCGCTGCCCGGCATCGGGCTGCGCTCCCTGGTGATGTCCGACGGGCCGATCGGCGTCCGGGGCGTCGCCTGGAGCGCCGACGACCCGTCCGTCGCGCTGCCCTCGCCCACCGCGCTGGCCGCGACCTGGGACCCGGCCCTGGCCCGCCGGGCCGGCCGGCTGCTGGCCCAGGAGGCTCACCGCAAGGGCGTCCACGTCCTGCTCGCCCCGACCGTCAACCTCCACCGCTCCCCGCTCGGCGGGCGCCACTTCGAGACGTACAGCGAGGACCCGTACCTCACCGGCGAGATCGGCACCGGCTACGTGCTCGGCGTGCAGGACGGCGGCGTCGGCACGACCGTCAAGCACTTCGTCGCCAACGACGCCGAGACCGACCGCTTCACCGTCGACAACATCGTCGCCCCGCGCACCCTGCGCGAGATCTACCTCGCCCCGTTCGAACGCATCGTCAAGAACGCCCACCCGTGGGGCATCATGGCCGCCTACAACCGGGTCAACGGCTCCACCATGACCGAGCACCGCTATCTGCAGAACGCGGTGCTGCGTGGCGAATGGGGCTTCGACGGCTTCATCGTCTCCGACTGGCTGGCCGCCCGCTCCACCGTCGCCGCCGCCGACGGCGGCCTCGACGTCGCGATGCCGGGCCCGAAGACGGTCTACGGCAAGGCGCTCGCCGACGCCGTGCGGGCCGGCGAGGTCGCGGAGTCCGTCGTCGACGGCGCGGTACGCAATGTGCTGCGGCTGGCCGCCCGTGTCGGCATCCTGGACGGCGCCCCGCCCGTCGTCGACGAGGCCGCCCGCCCCGCCGCCGTCGACGGGGACGCGCTGGCCCGCGAGATCGCCCGCCGCTCCTTCGTCCTCGTACGCAACGAACGCGCCGCCCTCCCCATCGACCCGGCGGCCGTCCGCTCCGTCGCGGTCAGCGGGGCGCTCGCCAGGGACGCCCGGGTCCTGGGCGGCGGCTCCGCGCAGGTCTTCCCGCCCCACGTCGTCAGCCCGCTCGACGGCCTCCTCGCCGCCCTCCCCGAGGGCGTCGTCGACTACCGCGTCGGCGCCGACCCCAACACCGAACTCGTCCCCGCCGAGAAGGGCTTCGAGTTCAGGGCCGTCTGCTACGACGAGGCCGGCACCGTCATCGGCACCGCACCGCTGCGCGGCGGCACCGTCCAGTGGATCGGCGACGACCTCCCCGAGGGCGTCACCCGCGCCACGCTGCACACCGTCGAGATCACCGGCACCTTCGTCCCGCGCGACAGCGGCGAGCACGTCTTCGGCACCCGGGGCACCGGCGCGCTCACCCTCACCGTCGCGGGCGAGACCCTGTACGACCAGGTCCACCGGGTCACCGGATCCGCCGACCCCGGCGAGGCGTTCTTCGGCAACCCGCTGGAGCGCGGCCGGATCACCCTCACCGCGGGCGAACCCGTCGAGGTCTCGCTGCGGCAGGTCCCCGAGACCCTGGACGACGACCAGCCGGTCCTCGGCGTCTCGTTCTCCCTCTGCCACCTCGGCCCGCGCCGCGATCCCCAGGAGCTGATCGCCGAGGCCGTCGGGGCGGCCCGCGCCGCGGACACCGCGATCGTCGTCGTCGGCACCACCGAACGCGTCGAGTCCGAGGGCTTCGACCGCACCGACCTGAGGCTCCCCGGCCACCAGGACGACCTCGTCCGGGCCGTCGCCGCAGCCAACCCGGACACCGTCGTGATCGTCAACTCCGGCTCCCCGGTGGAGCTCCCGTGGCGCGACGAGGTCGCCGCGGTCCTGCTCGGCTGGTTCCCCGGCCAGGAGGCCGGCCACGCGCTCGCGGACGTCCTGCTCGGCGCCGGCGAACCGGGCGGGCGCCTGCCCACCACCTGGCCGGCCGCGCTCGCCGACGTCCCGGTCTCCGGCACCACCCCCACCGACGGCGAACTCCACTACGACGAGGGAGTCTTCGTCGGCTACCGGGCCTGGGAGAAGGCGGGCACCGCGCCCGCCTACCCCTTCGGCCACGGACTCGGCTACACCACCTGGGAGTACGAGGGCCTCACGGCCGGCCCGGACTCCGTCACCGTGCGCCTCCGCAACACCGGCACCCGGCCGGGCGCCGAGACCGTCCAGGTCTACCTCGCCCCCCGGGACGACACCGCCGGGCGCCCGGCCCGCTGGCTGGCCGGCTTCGCACGGGTCGAGGCGGCCCCCGGCGAGAGCGCCGAGACGGTGATCGCGCTGGAGCGGCGTACGTACGAGATCTGGGACGAGGAGGCGTACGGCTGGGTCCTGGTCCCCGGCACGTACGAGGTGCAGGCGGCCCGCTCGCTCGCCGACGTACGCCTGACGGCGACCGTGGACATCGAGGAGTAGCGGCCGGGCGGCGGGGGACGGAGCGGTGCCCGTCCCCCGCCGCACCGTCAGCGCACCGTGAATCCGTACACGGTCGTCGAGACGAACTCCTCGCCCGGCCGCAGCACCGTGCTCGGGAACGCGGGCCGGTTCGGCGAGTCGGGGAAGTGCTGGGTCTCCAGCGCGATCCCGGCGCACGGGCCGAACGGCCGCCCGTCGAAGTGGTCCGCCGTGTACAGCTGGAGCCCCGGCTCCGTCGTCGTCACGGTCAGCACCCGCCCCGAGGCAGCGTCGTACAGCTCGGCGGCCGGACCCGTTCCCGCCGCGTCCAGCACGAAGTTGTGGTCGTAGCCCGCGCCGACCGGCCGCGGCTCACGGAAGTCGAACCGGGTGCCGTCCACCGGCAGGAACTCGCCCGTGGGCAGCGACTCGGCGTCCGCCGGGGTGATCCGCCCGGCCGCGATCCGCAGCGTCTGGCCGAGCGCGCTGCCGCTGCCGGCGCCCGCGAGGTTCCAGTACGTGTGGTTCGTCAGGTTCAGCACCGTCGGGGCGTCGGTCGTCGCCCGGTACGCGATCCGCAGCGCCCCGCCCTCGTCCAGGGTGTAGGCCGCCGACACCGCGAGACGGCCCGGGAAGCCCTCCTCGCCGTCCTCCGAGACCAGCGAGAGCTCCACACCCCCGGCGACCTCCCGCGCCCGCCACACGCGCTTGTCGAAGCCCCCGGCCCCGCCGTGCACCTGGTTGCGCCCCTCGTTCGGCGTCAGCCGGTGCGTGCGCCCGTCCAGTTCGAAGCGGGCCCCGCCGATCCGGTTCGCGTACCGCCCGACCAGCGCGCCGAAGTACGGGCCGGGGAACGCCTGGTACCCGGCCAGGTCCGGCAGCCCGAGCGCGACCTCGGCGCGCGCCCCGTCCCGGTCCGGCACCTCGACCGACTGCACGATGCCGCCGTACGTCAGCACGCGCACCCGCGTACCGTCCCGTTCCAGCGTCCATCGGTGCACCCGGCTGCCGTCCGCGAGAGTGCCGAAGTCTTCCGTGCGTGTTGCCGTGCCCGAACCAGTGACCATGATCACGGACCTTACGCGGGCGGCCGGGCGGCGGTGACATTGCGGTACGCGATCTCCGCCAGCCTCGCCTGCCCGTCGCGCCCCGGATGGAACCAGTCCCACTGGCTGAGCTGTCTGCCGGTGAAGGGGTAGTCGAAGACCGCCCCGCCGTCGTAACGGCAGCGCCGGTCCTTCGCGCAGACCTCCCGCAGCACCGTGTTGTACGCCACGACCCGTTCCTGCACCGACGCGCGCCGGGCCGACGCCCGCGCGCCCATGTCGTCCGCGTCGCCCAGCATCGACCGGCAGATCCCCAGCTTCCAGACCTGCTTGCCCAGCGCGTTGCCGCGCCCCGTCGACCAGAGCCGCTTGAGGTCCGGCACGCTCGACACGTACACCTGCGCCTTGGGCGCCCCGGACCGCAGCTGACGCATCGAGGCCTCGAACGAGGCGCGGAAATCAGCCACCGGCGTCATGTACCGCGCCGAGTCCCGGCAGGCGTCATTGGCACCGATCATCACCGTCACCAGATCGGGCTTCTCCTTCGCGGCCAGCGCCATCTGCTCCGGCAGCTGCGCGATCCTGGCGCCCGTCTCGGCGTGGTTCCAGCTGCGCGAGGCGGCCCCCGTCTCACCGAGCAGCCGCACGGCCAGGCTGCGCACCTCGCGGTCGGTGCCGGTCGCCCAGGAGACCTCGGGGCAGTCCGCCAGCACCGAACAGGCGTCGAAGCCCCGGGTGATGGAGTCGCCGACGGCGGCCACCGAATCCGGCTCACGGTCCCAGACCGGTCCCGGCCTGGCCGAAGGCTGCGCGGCCGCCCCCTTCGTCGTCCCCTCGGGTCCGGAGTCACAGCCCGTCAGCACGGCCGTGCCGAGCACCGAGACCGCCGCCAGGAGGGCGGCCGCGGTACGCGAACGGCGGCGGGCGGAACGATCCTGCATGCCTTGGTCCCCTCGGTTATGCCCCCGGCAACCCCTGGTGGCACCGGTCGGAAGGCCCGGCCGCTCCGGCGAGTGAAAGCTGAGCGGATGATGGGCCCGGGACCGACCGTACGTCACACCTGGGACCCCGCCGCGCGGTAGCTTTTCCTCGTCGAACCAGCGGCGCGTTCCCCCGCCCGGCTCCACTCGGGTGGCTTTCAGGAAATCACATCACGTCACATACTGTCCCTTTTCAGGAGTTTCACCCCGATGCTGTTTACTGATGACAACCTCGGGATCCGGCCGAGAAGAGACGGTACGGGTGCGAGACCGCTGGGGAAGGCGAACTTCGTCCCACACTGGAGGTCCCGGTGACGACACGTGGAGTTCTGTACGTTCACTCCGCACCGCGCGCGCTCTGCCCCCATGTCGAATGGGCGGTGGGCGGTGTCCTCGGTGTGCGGGTCCAGCTGGACTGGATCAGACAGCCTGCCGCACCCGGCACCTGGCGGTCCGAGTTCTCCTGGCAGGCCCGCCCCGGTACGGCGTCCAAGCTCGCCTCCGCGCTGCGGGGCTGGGACCTGCTGCGCTTCGAGGTGACGGCGGAGCCGAGCGCCACGTCGGAGGGCGAGCGCTACAGCTCCACGCCCGGCCTCGGCATCTTCCACGCCGTCACCGGCATGCACGGCGACATCCTGGTCCCCGAGGACCGGCTGCGGGCGGCGCTGGCCAGGTCCGTCCAGGGCGAGAGCGACCTGGAGGCCGAGATCGCCAAACTGCTCGGCAAGCCGTGGGACGACGAACTGGAGTCCTTCCGCCACGCGGGCGAGGGCGCACCGGTGCGGTGGCTGCACCAGGTGGTGTGACGGCGCGGAACGCAGCGAACGAGGCCCGCCCTCCCGAGAGGGGAGGGCGGGCCTCGTCGTACCGGGACCGCGGACCGCGGGTCAGACGCTGCGGAACGCCAGGACCACGTTGTGTCCGCCGAATCCGAACGAGTTGTTGATCGCGGCGATCGTCCCCTCCGGCAGCGGCCGGGGCTCGTCGCGCACGATGTCCGCCTCCACGGCCTCGTCGAGGTGCTCCACGTTGATCGTGGGCGGCGCCATCCGGTGGTGCAGCGCCAGGACCGTCGCGACGGTCTCGATGCCGCCCGCGCCACCGAGGAGGTGACCGGTCATCGACTTCGTCGCGGAGATCGCGACATGGTCGAGGTCGTCGCCCAGGATCTTGCGCAGGGCCTTCAGCTCCGCGACATCGCCCTGCGGCGTCGACGTGGCGTGCGCGTTGAGGTGCACGACCTCGGACGGCTTGAGGTCCGTCTGGTCCAGCAGGTTCTGCATCGCGGCGGCGATACCGCGCCCGGTCGGCTCGGGCTGCGCGATGTGGTGGGCGTCCGCGGACAGCCCCTGGCCCAGCACCTCGCAGTAGACCCTGGCGCCACGCTTCGCGGCGTGCTCCGCGGACTCCAGGACGACCACTCCGGCGCCCTCGCCGAGGACGAAGCCGTCACGGCCGGTGTCGTACGGACGGGAGGCCTTCTCGGGCTCCTCGTTGTTCTTGGACATCGCCATCATGTTGGCGAACGCCGCGATCGGCAGCGGGTGGATCGCCGCCTCGGTGCCACCGGCGAGGACCACGTCGGCGCGGCCGGTGCGGATCATCTCGACGGCGTACCCGATCGCCTCGGCGCCCGAGGCGCAGGCGGAGACCGGGGTGTGGACACCGGCCTGGGCGTTGACCTCGAGACCGACGTTGGCCGCCGGTCCGTTGGGCATGAGCATGGGCACGGTGTGCGGGGAGACGCGGCGTACGCCCTTCTCCTTGAGCACGTCGTACTGGTCGAGCAGAGTGGTCACGCCGCCGATGCCGGAGGCGATGACCGAGCCCAGCCGCTCGGGCCGGATGTTCTCGTCCTCGCCGGCCTTGCCGGTGAAACCGGCGTCGGCCCAGGCCTCACGGGCCGCGATCAGCGCGAACTGCGCCGAGCGGTCCAGCTTGCGGGCGAGCGGACGGGGCAGGACGTCGCCCGGGTCGACGGCCGCGAGGGCGGCGATCCGGACGGGCAGCTCGGCGAAACGTTCGCCCTCGAGAGGCTTGACGCCGGACCGGCCGGCCATCAGACCTTCCCAGGTCGACGCCGAGTCGCCACCCAGCGGAGTGGTTGCGCCGATACCGGTGACGACCACGGTGCGATTGGTCGAGTTCACTGGAAAATCTTCTCCACGTGTAGAGGGTCGTGAATCAGCGGCGCCACCGCCGGGTGGCGACACAGTGCAGGCCTGATCAGCCCTGGTGCTTGAGGATGTACTCGGCAGCGTCGCCGACCGTCTTGAGGTTCTTGACGTCCTCGTCGGGGATCTTGACGTCGAAGCGCTCCTCGGCGGCGACGACGACCTCGACCATGGACAGCGAGTCGACGTCCAGGTCGTCGGTGAAGGACTTGTCCAGCTGGACGTCCTCGACCGGGATACCGGCGATCTCGTTGACGATCTCGGCGAGACCCTTGACGATCTCTTCCTGAGTGGCGGCCATGTTGGCGCTCCTTCGATGTTTAACTGCAGGTTGGGGCGTGCGGGCCGAAACGGCCCGGTGTGCCTAGGGGAGGGTAACGACCGTCGCGGCGTAGACGAGACCCGCCCCGAAGCCGATGACGAGCGCGGTGTCGCCGCTCTTCGCCTGACCGGTCGCCAGGAGCCGCTCCATTGCGAGCGGAATCGAGGCGGCGGAGGTGTTGCCGGTGGTCTCCACGTCGCGGGCGACGGTGACGTTCTCCGGCAGCTTCAGGGTCTTCACCATCGAGTCGATGATCCGCATGTTGGCCTGGTGCGGAATGAAGACGTCCAGGTCTTCCGGGGCGATCCCGGCCGCGTCCAGCGCCTGCTGGGCGACCTTCGCCATCTCGAAGACGGCCCAGCGGAACACCGCCTGGCCCTCCTGCGTGATGGCCGGGAACTTCTCCGGGCGCTCGGCGTGGAACTCGTCCCACGCCACGGTCTGCTTGATGGTCTCGGACTTGTCGCCCTCGGAGCCCCAGACGGTCGGGCCGATGGCGGGCACCTTGGAGGGGCCGACGATGACCGCGCCGGCGCCGTCGCCGAAGAGGAAGGCCGTCGCGCGGTCCTCCTTGTCGGTGAGGTCACTGAGCCGCTCCACGCCGATGACCAGCACGTACTCCGCCGAGCCCTCGACGATCATGCCCTTGGCGAGGGTCAGCCCGTAGCCGAAGCCCGCGCAGCCGGCCGAGATGTCGAAGGCGGCGGGCTTGCCCGCGCCGACCAGGTGGGCGATCTCGGTCGCGATGGCCGGGGTCTGCTTGAAGTGCGAGACGGTGGAGACGATCACGGCGCCGATCTGATCGGGCGTGATCCCGGCGTCCGCGATGGCCTTGCCGGACGCCTCGACGGACATCGCGGCCACGGTCTCCTCCTCGGAGGCCCAGTGGCGGGTGGCGATGCCGGAGCGCGAACGGATCCACTCGTCGGACGAGTCGATCGTCTCGAGGATCACCTCGTTGGGCACGATCCGGGTCGGACGGTAGCCGCCGACACCCATGATCCGTGCGTACGGGGCGCCCTGGCTGGGCTTGATCTTCGACATTCTCTCGGGCTCCTTAGGCGCCTGCGTGCTCGGAGATGAGCGCGCGGGCCGCGTCGAGGTCGTCGGGGGTCTTGAGCGCGAGCGTCTGGACACCGGGCAGCGCGCGCTTGGCGAGCCCCGTGAGGGTGCCGCCGGGGCAGACCTCGACGAGAGCCGTGACGCCCAGCTCCTTGAAGGTCTCCATGCACAGGTCCCAGCGGACCGGGTTGGCCACCTGGCCGACCAGCCGGGCGATGACCTCGTCGCCGCCGGCGACGGCCTTCCCGTCGGCGTTCGAGACATATGTCACGGCCGGGTCGGCGGGCTTCAGCTCCGCGGCGGCCTCGCGCAGCCGGTCGACGGCGGGGGCCATGTGGCTCGTGTGGAAGGCGCCGGCGACCTTGAGGGGCACCACGCGGCGCACGCCCTCGGGCTTGTCCTCGACCAGCGCGGCGATCTGCGCGGCGGTGCCCGCGGCGACGATCTGACCCGCCCCGTTGACGTTCGCCGGGGTCAGCCCGAGCTTCTCCAGGTGCGCGACCGACACCTCGGGGTCACCGCCCAGCAGCGCGGCCATACCGGTCTCGGTGACGGCCGCGGCCTCGGCCATGGCGAGCCCGCGGGTCCGTACGAGACGCAGCGCGGCCTCGTCGCCGATGACTCCGGCGAATGCGGCTGCGGTGATCTCGCCAACGCTGTGACCTGCGACGACGTTCGGCGACGCGTCGAGTGCGGCGGCGGACAGCAGACCGGCGGCCACCAGCAGCGGCTGCGCCACCGAGGTGTCACGGATCTCGTCCGCGTCGGCCTTGGTGCCGTAGTGGGCGAGGTCGAGCCCGATGGCGTCGGACCAGGCCGCGACGCGGTCGGTGGCACCGGGGAGGTCGAGCCAGGGAGTCAGGAAGCCGGGCGTCTGAGCGCCTTGGCCGGGAGCGACGAGTACGAGCACCCTCACACTCTCTCTTGTGAACGGTCCGGAACACCCGTGGGGACAGGGACGAAGAACCGTATGGGGAATTGTTGATGTCCGACAAAAGTCTAGGACTGAGGATCTCTCGCGGCCAAGCGCCCCAGGATCAGGGCGATCCGCAGCGTGAACGCCGAGCGGACGTCGGAAGGGGACCATCCGGTGACGTCTGTCACACGTCGAAGCCGGTAGCGCACGGTGTTCGGGTGGACGAAGAGCATTCGGGCCGCGCCCTCCAGGCTGCTCGCCTGCTCCAGATACACACTGAGGGTTTCGAGCAGAGCGGAGCCCGCTTCTTCCAGCGGTCTGTAGATCTCCTCCACCAACTGGTCCCGCGCGGCGGGGTCCCCCGCCATCGCGCGCTCCGGCAGCAGATCGTCGGCGAGCACCGGCCGAGGCGCGTCCTGCCAGGCACCGCACGCCCTGAGTCCGGCGGCCGCGGCCTGCGCGGACCGGGTCGCCGCCAGCAGGTCGGGCACCACGGGTCCGGCGACGACGGGGCCCGCCGCGTACGGGCCGATCAGCGCCTTCGCGACCTGCAACGGGTTGTCGCTGCCGCCCGCGATGACCACCAGGCGGTTGCCGAGCACCCCGGTCAGGACCTGGAGCTTGGCGTGCCGGGCGGCCCGCCTGATCGCCTCCACGGTCAGCTCGCTGTCGCCGTCCGGGGCGGTGCCCAGCACCACGCAGACGTGTTCGGGGGAGTTCCAGCCGAGCGCCGCGGCGCGTGACACGGCGCCCTCGTCGGCCTCGCCGGACAGCACCGCGTTCACCACGAGCGATTCCAGCCGGGCGTCCCAGGCGCCGCGCGCCTCGGCGGCCTGCGCGTACACCTGGGCGGTCGCGAAGGCGATCTCCCGGGCGTAGACGAGCAGCGCCTCGCGCAGCACCGACTCGTCGCCGGGCGCGGCGACCTCCTCGATCGCGGCCTCCATGACCTCGATCGTCGTACGCACCATCTCGACGGTCTGCCGCAGGGTGATCGCCCGGGTCAGCTCGCGCGGAGCCGTCCCGAACACATCGGTGGAGATGGCCTGCGGGGTCTCCGGGTGCCGGAACCACTCGGTGAACGCCGCGATACCGGCCTGGGCCACCAGACCGATCCAGGACCGGTTCTCCGGTGGCATCGCCCGGTACCAGGGCAGCGACTCGTCCATGCGGGCGATCGCGTTCGCGGCGAGCCGGCCGGAGGACTGTTCCAGGCGTTTCAGGGTCGCGGCATGCAGGTGGGCGGCGTTCGCCTCGGGCTGTTCAGGATCGGGTCGGGGCACGGAGACAAGACTGCCTTATCCGGCCACGAGCACGGTGGGCCGGGGCGACCGCGGGTCGTACCGGCCGGTAGCGGCCGGGAGGTCCACCCGCGCCCCCGCCCGGCTACCGTGGGCGGGTGATCTCCGTACACCGCGCCGAGGACCGCTTCCAGGGCGGGGACCAGGACGCCGGCATCCTGTCCCGGCACGCCTTCTCCTTCGGCAGCTTCTACGACCCGGACAATCTGCGCTTCGGCCCGATCATGGCCTGCAACACGGAGCGGCTGGAGCCCGGCGCGGGCTTCGACGAACACCCCCACAGCCATACGGAGATCGTCACCTGGGTCGTCGAGGGCGAGCTGACCCACCGCGACTCCACCGGCCACGCCACGGTCGTACGCCCCGGTGGCCTCCAGCACCTCGGCGCCGCCTCCGGCGTGCGCCACGTCGAACGCAACGACGGGGACACCCCGCTGACGTTCGTCCAGATGTGGCTGGCGCCGCTCGAACCGGGCGGCGAACCCTCGTACACGATCGTGCCCGGCCTCACCGACACCACCCCGTACGCCGTCCCGGCGGCCGGTGCACTGCTCCACGTGCGCAGGCCGGCCCCGGGGGAGCGGGTGGCGCTGCCGGACGCGGCGCGGGTGTACGTCCATGTGGTGGCCGGGGGCGTACGGCTCGGCGACGAGGAGCTGGAGCCGGGCGACTCGGTGCGGATCACCGGCGAGGAGGGGCTGGAGCTGGTGGCGACCGGACCGGCCGAGGTGCTGATCTGGGAACTGCCGGCCTGAACTACCGGCCGCCGTCCCGCCGCCACATCGACCACATGGGCGGCCCGGCCCGAAACGTCATCTCCTCGTGCACGACGAAGCCGTGCCGCTGGTAGAAGGTGAGATTGCGGCGGTTGCTGGACTCCAGGAAGACCGGCCGCCCGTCCGCGTCCGCCCGCTCCAGCAGCCCGCCGAGCACCCGAGCCCCGCGCCCGGTGCCGCGCGCGTCCGCCCGGGTGCCGATGTACTCGACGTACCAGTGCTCGGGACCGGCCGGATGGCGGTGCTCCATGGCGAACAGCCTTCCCGCCGTACGCGGGAGTTGGGTCCTCGCCGCGCGTACGAGCGGTCCCGCGTTGCGCAGCAGGTACGTCGCCGGCAGCTTCCACTTCCCGGGCTCCGCCCACACCGCCGCGACGGTGCGCTCCGGATCGGTCCAGACCCGGCCGGCCGGGACCTGCTGGGCCAGGTGCGCGGTGAACAGCAGCCGCAGCCGCCGGTCCCGGTCGCGCGGCATCAGCCAGCTCCAGACGGGATCCTCGGCGTAGGCACTGGCGAGCACGGCGGCGAGCGCGGGGACATCGGCGGCGGTAGCGCGGACTATGTCGGCCATGGCCGAGGAGAGTAGCGGGTGTCGCGTCGGCCATGCCGCTCTGTCCGGCGGGCCGACCGATTCTGCCCTCGTGTACCTGGCCCGCACCTGCGCGTTTCGCGTAGTGATGGAGGGGCCACCACCCCGTGCACCCTTACGGAAGGCTTCTGATGCGCGCACGAGACTCCGAACGCGCCCATGGTTCCGCTCGCGCGCACACGCCGGTGAGACGACCGGAGACGGACGAACTCCCCGAGCACCTGCCGCTCAACCTCCAGAGCAGCCTCGGCAACGCCGCCGTCGTCCAGCTGCTCCGGCAGGCCGGACACTCCTGGGCGCACTCCGAGGAGGAGCAGCAGCAGTCGCAGGAGCACCGGCACGAGGTGCAGCGTTCCGCCGTCCACGACGTCCTGCGCACCGGCGGCAGGCCCATGGACGCCCCGCTCCGGGAGGAGATGGAGGCGCGCCTCGGCGCCGACTTCTCCGACGTACGCATTCACGACGACAGCACCGCCCGGGCTTCCGCCGCCGAGGTCGGCGCCCGCGCCTACACCTCCGGCCACCATGTCGTCGTCGGCGCGGGCGGAGGCGACAAGCACACCCTCGCCCATGAGCTGACCCATGTCGTCCAGCAACGACAGGGCGCGGTCGCAGGCACCGACAACGGCGCGGGCCTGCGGATCTCCGACCCCTCGGACCGCTACGAGCGGGCCGCCGAGCAGAACGCCCGCCGGGTCATGTCCGCACCGGTACGGACCGGGGTGCCCGGCGACCGGGAGGAGTCCGCCTCGCATGCGCCGTCGACCGCCGGGGCATCGGTCCAGCGCGCCGGTGACTGGAAGAACAACCCGACGAAGAACGCCCTGGCCGCGGAGAAGGCGGCCAACCCGGGCAACGCGCTCGTGCACACCCTGCACCACATCGTGCCCAAGTCGCTGCTCGAAAAATTCGCCGGTCTCCTCACCCCGGGCCAGCTGACCGATGTCGTGACGGCTCTGGCACCGGTCGCCCCGACCGCGTTCACCACGAACAGCAGCCAGCTCCCCTCCGTCTCCAAGGCGTTGAAGAACGTTCCGGCGAATTTCGCTCTCGGCCCCGAACCAGCGGTCAGGAACGACGACCCGGGCAGCAGCGGACCGGACCTCAACTTCGCCGAGGACGGTGCCATCACGCCCCGCTCCGAACAGCTGGAGCATGTCTACGACTTCATCGACGCGAAGGTCACCGCCGGGGCGGCGGTCACGCAGACGGAGCTGCAGAGCGAGTTCATCGATCCGTTGCGACAGGCCTGCGTCGAGCACAACGCCGTGGTCGCCAGTCTCGGCCTCGCCAACGGCGTGGGTCTCGACCCGAACCGGACGGCCTGGTCGGGCGACGCGGCCACGCGGTCCCAGCGCCGGACCCACATGATCGAACCGCTGGTCTGACGAGGACGAAGGGGCCCGAGGCCGACGCTCGGTCGTCCTCGGGCCCCTTCGCCGTTCAGGCTTCGGACAACCTCAGAGCGTGCCCACGAACGCCCGCCAGGCGTCCGCTCCGACGACCAGGACCGGCCCGTCCGGGTTCTTGCTGTCCCGGACGGGCACGGCGCAGGGGAGCCCGTCGACCACTTCGAGGCATTCGCCGCCGTTGGTGCCGCTGTAGCTGGACTTGCGCCATGCGGCGCCGCCGGTGACGGTGCACTCGACGCACTCGCCGCCGGTGCTGCCGCTGTAACTGGACTTACGCCACCGCGCGTTTTTCAGGTCGTGGCCGGTCTCCATAACGCTCCTCCATCACGCGGGTGATCAGCGCCGCAGATTCCTCTACGGAGAGGGCTGTGGCCTGCAAGTGAGCGTAACGGAGTGCGGCCTCCCTGACAGTGTCGGGGCTGGCGGTCATATGACCGGAAACGATGTCTTCCGTGTAGACGATGTCCGGGTCGCTGTTGAAGCGCATTGTGGTGAACGAGCCATCCAGGCTTGCATGTTCACCGGCCGCGAAGGGCAGCACCTGGATCCGCATCCAGCGGTGGTCGACGAACTCCAACAGCCGGAGCAGTTGCTGCCGCATGACCTCGTTGCCACCGATCGGCCGGTGCAGCACGGCCTCGTCGAGGACGGCCCAGGCGAGTGGGGGCCGTTCCCGCTTCAGGATGCGCTGGCGCTCGATCCGGGCCGCCACCTGATTGTCGAGGTCGTCCGGCATACCGGTGGCCAGCACCGCTTGTGCGTACTCGTGCGTCTGCAACAGCCCGTACACCACCTGTGACTGGAACGTGGAAATGTACGCGGCCTTGGCCTCCATCTCCGCGTACGGCTGGAACCAGGCGGGCAATTGGCTGTGCAGGACCAGGCCGATCAGCCGAGAGAACACGCCACCCGTGTTGAGCGCCGCGTCCAAGCGCTCGGAGAAGTCGCGGGTGGGTACCTTCTTCGTGGTCTCGATCTGACCGATCAAGGAACCGGTGCAGAAGATGATGTCGCCGAGCTGCCCCTGCTTGAGGCTGGCGGCCTCTCTCTGTCGGCGCAGTTCCCAGCCGTAGTAATCCAGTGGGGAAGCGCTGGGATTGAGGGTCTGGATGTTGGCCACGGCGGGGCGCACCTCCGGCGTTCAACGCCTCGCGGCGTTCGTTTCCGTACGTAGCCGAGCGTAGCCAAACCGCTGCACTCTGGTGACATGAATCACGTATCCGCTCCGCCGCCGGGCAGCGTCGAGCCGACCTATCACGCCGACTTCGCGGTGGGCGAGCACTCCGCGCGGCATCTGCGCCGCATCCTGCACCTCTACCTCACCGGCTGGGAACTCCCGGATGTGGCCGACGCGGCGGAGCTGGCGCTGACCGAGCTGATCGCGAACGTGGTGCGGCACGTGCCCGGCCGTCGCTGCCAGACGTTCATCTTCCGGCTCCCGGCCGGGGGCGTGCGGGTCGAGGTCGCGGACGACTGTGCCGACGTGCCGATGATGGTCGTCGGAGACGAACTCGACGAGGGTGGACGGGGGTTGCTGCTGGTCGCCGCGCTCACCGACCGATGGGGCGTCGAACCGCGCCGGGACGGGCGCGGAAAGACGGTGTGGTTCGAGTGCCTGGCCGCGAAGGCCGCCGACCGATGATCTTCTTCTATGCGAGCTGCTTGTAGTCCTTGGGAAGCCGCCTGCCGAGGTCGGTTTCGACCTGCCTCCAGTCGATGTGTCGAGGGGCGTCATGTGGTGGGGGCAAAGCCTGATCAGGGTGGCGGCTCGGTTCGCGAGGGCGCGCTGTGGCTTGATTGGCTCATGCGCAGTTGATCTCGGCTCCGCGGAGTTCGATGATGTCTGTTGCTGCCGGGGAGCGGGGGGACAAGCGATGGTGCGTGAATCCGACCGCTGCCGCTCACTGGTCAGTTCGACATGAGGCATCGCTTGCAGCTTGCGCTGCAGGTCGTGTTGGTCCTGGTCGCAAGCCTGTTCGGCATTGTCACCAACTACGCCACCAACGTCGACGACACGCCATGGCTGCTCAAGGTCATTCAGCATGCGTCCGTGCCGGCCATTGGCGTCCTGCTCATCGCGATGGTCGTCGGCCAGGTCGTCGTGTACCGGCTGGAGAACCCTCCCCCACCACCGCTCGACTGGCCGCGCGACAGAGTGCCGTACCCCGGGCTGGATGCCTTCGCCGAGGACGAGGCAGCCGTGTTCTTCGGGCGAGAATCCTTGGTTGCCGACCTGACACAGAAACTGCATGCTTCGTCGGAGCGGCCGACCGACCGCTTCCTGGTGCTCGTCGGCGCGTCAGGGAGCGGTAAGTCCTCGCTGGTCAGAGCCGGAGTGATTCCCCGTTTGCAAGGGCGCCGCTGGACACTTGTGCCCGCATTCTCCCCAGGACCGAACCCTCTTGGTGCGCTCGCGTCGGCCCTGGCAGCTGCGAGCGGGGGACAGGAACCGGCAGGTGTTGTCCTACGACGGCTGCGCCAGGGGCCGGATGCGCTGAAGAACGAACTGGCACGGCTGCGCGGCGGCCGGTTCCGGCGGGTACTTCTCGTGATCGACCAGTTCGAGGAGGTGCTCACACTCGCCGGCGATCGCGAGCACGCCCAGTTCCTCGACCTGCTCCGCTTCTGCGTGGACCAGGACCCCAGCGTCCGTGTCCTGACTACGATCCGGGTGGACTTCCTGGGCCGGGTCCTGGTCACGGGGCATGCCGATCTCTTCCAGCATCCGATCGCGCTGGGTGCGTTGGCGCGAAGCCAGTTCTCCCAGGTCGTAGAGGGCCCTGGGGCCCTCGTAGGCCTCTCCTTCGCTCCGGGTGTGGTGGACACCATCGTGGAAGAGGCCGCGACGGACGATGCTCTTCCGTTGCTCGCCTACCTCCTCCAGGAGCTGTACTTCGCGTCCGGTCCCGGAGAGACCGTCACGCCGGAGCTGTACCGCAGTCTCGGTGGGGTCGCCGGTGCTCTCGCCCGGCAGGCGGACCAGACGGTGGCCGCTCTGGGCCCGGGCGACGGCATCGACTTCGTCCTTCGGGTCCTCCTCCGATTCGTCACGGTCCAAGGCCAGGACGTGGCCCGCGAACGAGTCGGGCTGGCGGACCTCACCACTCGTGAACGACGCGTGGTGGACGCCTTTGTCGATGCACGGCTGCTCGTTTCCGACGCTCAGGGGGATGCGGTTTCCGGCCAACTGCCCTATGTGCAGGTGACGCACGAAGCACTGTTCCGCCAGTGGGCACCCCTGCGACAAGAGGTCGAGTCGCGCATCGAGCAGTTGCGCGAGCGCGCGGAGCTGGAGCGATGGGCCGAGGACTGGGAGCAGTCCGGCCGTAGTGACGACTACCTCCTCTCAGGAGAACGGCTCGCGCTCGCCCAGCGCCGACTCGCAGTGCTGGATGAAATGGGCAGTGCCTCACAGTCCGTCCGAACGCTGGTCCAGCACTCGCAGCAGCGCGACCTCGCCTACCTCAGCCGCCTCTCCGAGAGCATCGGTCAGTACGCACTCAGCAGCGCGGAGAGCCATCCCGAGCGGTCGATACTTCTCGCCCTGGCAGCGCTCGGCGAGTGCACACCCACACCCCCGGCCCGTCGCGGACTCATGGCCGCGCTGGCTTCGAGTCACCACCGCACCCGTCTGGACGGGCACACGGACACGGTTCGCCATATCGCCTGGTCCCCTGACGGCCGACTCCTGGCCACTGCGTCACGGGATGGCTCTGGCCGTGTCTTCGACGCCGGATCCGGCCGCGCGCTGCTCGTTCTGCCCTCCGGCGGCGCCATGGTCGAGTCGGTTTCCTGGTCCCCGGACTCCGCCCTGATCGCGACAGCGGGCAGGGAAAGAGCTGTACGCGTCTGGGACGCGCTGTCAGGGGAGCCCGTCCGGCTGCTGACCGGGGCCACGGACATCGTCAGGCAGGTGGCGTGGTCACCCGATGGTGCCCGTATCGCCGCCACCTCGAAGGACCGCGTCGTACGTGTCTGGAGCGCCGAAACCGGTGCTGTCGTCCAGGAGTTGCGTGGTCATCGCGATGACACGTGGGGCGTCACCTGGTCGCCGGACAGCACTCGTATTGCCTCTGCCTCCCACGACCAGACGGCGATTGTGTGGGACGTGGCGTCGGGAGCCTCCATCGCCACGCTGACCGGCCACTCGGATTTCGTCGAAGGCATTGCCTGGTCGCCGGACGGGGGCTCCATCGCCACGGGCTCCGGCGACCACACCGCCCGCATCTGGGACGCCCGAACCGGCGCGCTGAAGCTGCTCCTGCGCGGGCACACCGACTACGTATGGAACCTGGCCTGGTCGCCGGACAGCCGGATACTCGCTTCCGCCTCCTCCGACCACACGGTGCGGCTCGTCCGTGCCGACGATGCCAAGGTGCTGGCCGTGCTCCGCGGCCACTCCGACACCGTGTGGGGCGTGACCTGGTCGCCGTCGGGCACGCAGCTCGCCACGAGTTCGACCGACGGGACCGCGAGCGTGTGGGATCTCCGCCCGCGAGGAGCCGAGACAGTCGCCGCCTACGGTCACGGGGGCCCGGTGAACCAGGCGGTCTGGTCCGCCGACGAGCACAGCTTCGCGACCGCATCCGACGACGGCACCGTCAGGGCCTGGCATGCGGCCGACGGGACACCGGCGGGCCTGAACGCAGTACTCGAAGACCGGGTGTGGAGTGTGGGGTGGTCGCCGCACAACCGGATCGCATTCGCCACCAACGACGGTCTTCTCCGCATCGCCGATGAAGCAGGCACCACGCTGGTCGAGTTGCGGGGCGAGGTCATCGAAGGGTGTGCCTGGTCGCCACGGGGGGACCGCGTCGCGACGGGCGGACACGACGGGGCCGTACGCGTGCGGGAAGCAGACACAGGGGCCGAACTCACCGCGCTGACTGGCCACCAGGACTGGGTGGGGCGTGTCGCATGGTCCTCCAGCGGCCGGTACCTGGCCAGCGCATCCGACGACCGCACCTGCCGCCTCTGGGATGTCACCGAAAGCCGGCAGCTCACTGTTCTGCGCGGTCATGAGAACTACGTGGACGACGTGTCGTGGGCGCCGGACGAACAGAGGGTCGTCACCGCATCCGGAGACTGGACCGCAGCGGTATGGGACGTGGCTACCGGCCGACGCATCGACGTGCTGAAGGGTCACGAAGGCCGGGTCCGCGCCGTTGCCTGGTCACCCGACGGCCGGTATCTCGCCACGGGCTCGGACGACCGCACCGTTCGGGTCTGGTCGGCCTCCGCATTCGAGGAGATCGCGGTGGTCGGCGTCCACCAGGACAAGGTGGCGTCGGTCGCCTGGTCGCAGGACAGCACACGCTTGTTGACCGCCTCGTTCGACGGGACGGCCCGCATCTGGCCGGCTTCCCCCGACTACGACCAGCTTGAGGCCCATGCCCGGGGCCGGGTCTTCCGGACCCTGACCCAGGACGAGCGGCGTCGTCACCTGCTACCGCTGGCGACGTAGCGGACGCCGCTCAGTAGCACTGCTCCACCGTCCGGTCGTCCGTGCTCACCAGGTAGTCGTCCGGATCGAGGTCCATAACCTTGCGGGCAGGCGACGACCAGTACAGAGCATTGCGCTCAGCGAAGGTCTCGGGGCCGTCGTAGGAGATCATCCACACGAACTGGTTGCGCTCCCGATCGACCCAGGCCCCGCCGATCTCGAACCCCAGCTCCAGCCGCAACGGCACGATGTCCGCCCGCCAGCGCCGTACCCACTCGTCGAGCAGACCGTCGCGAACGGTGTAGGTGCGGAGCTGCGTGGTCCTGGGCACGGGCGGTGTCCCTCTCGAAGTCGTGATTGCGTGCAGACGGTGTGGTTCGAGTGCCTGGCCGCGAAGGCCGCCGACCGGTGATCCCCCTCAGCGACCGGAGCGCAGCTCCGCGAGCACCGCGTCCGTGAACGGCGGCCACGCCTCCACCGCCCACGGGCCGAAGGCCCGGTCGGTCAGCGCGACGCACGCCGCGCCCGCGACCGGGTCGATCCACAGGAACGTCCCCGACTGCCCGAAGTGCCCGAAGGTCGCAGGCGACGAGGAACTGCCCGTCCAGTGCGGCGACTTGGAGTCCCGGATCTCGAAGCCGAGGCCCCAGTCGTTGGGGTTCTGGTGTCCGTAGCCCGGCAGCACGCCCTTCAGACCCGGGTGGACGACGGTCTGCGCGGCGAGCACCGTGTGCGGGTCGAGGAGCTGGGGTACCTGCACCTCCGCCGCGAACCGCACGAGGTCGTCGACGGTCGAGACGCCGTCCTTGGCGGGCGAGCCTTCCACGGTCGTCGCCGTCATGCCCAGCGGTTCCAGCACCGCCTGGCGCACGTACTCGGGGAACGGGATGTCGGTGGCCTTGGCGATGTGGTCGCCGAGCACCTCGAAGCCCGCGTTGGAGTAGAGCCGGCGGGTGCCGGGCGCGGCCGTCGTACGGTGCTCGTCGAAGGCGAGCCCGCTGGTGTGCGCGAGCAGGTGCCGGACGGTGGACCCCTCGGGCCCGGCCGGCTCGTCCAGCTCGACCGCGCCCTCCTCGTACGCCACGAGCGCCGCGTAGGCCGCGATCGGCTTGGTGACGGAGGCGAGCGGGAAACGGTGCGCGGTCGGGCCGTGCGTACCGACAACGGTGCCGTCCGCTCGTACGACGGCAGCCGCCGCGGTGGGGACGGGCCAGTTTTCGATCATCGCCAGGCTCTGCATGCGTATGAGCCTAAACCCGTCCCCGATTGCGCTTGCTTCGAGTGCACTCCAAGGTTCTAGCGTGGAGGTCATGACGGTGATGGAGAGCACTTCGACGAAGGTGGACGTCTGCGCCACGGCCCCGCAGGCGCATCCGCGTCCCGAGGGCCACGACCGGTACACCATCAGTGAGGTTGCGGCCTTCACCGGGCTCACCGCGCACACCCTGCGCTGGTACGAGCGGATCGGGCTGATGCCGCACGTCGACCGGTCCCACACCGGCCAGCGCCGCTTCACCAACCGTGACCTGGACTGGCTGGCCTTCGTCGGCAAGCTGCGGCTGACCGGGATGCCGGTCGCCGACATGGTCCGGTACGCGGAGCTGCTGCGCGAGGGCGAGCACACCTTCGAGGAACGGCAGGAGCTGCTGGAGGCGACCCGCCGCGACGTGAGGACGCGGATCGCGGAGCTCCAGGACACCCTCGCCGTGCTCGACCACAAGATCGACTTCTATGCGGGCGCCCGCCGGGCGCCGGAAAGGCCCAGTGCCTGATGACTGACGACAAGATCACCACCGTGGAGCTCGGCGACGGCGGCCCTCAGGTCGGCGTACAGGGACTCGGCTGCATGGGCATGAGCGAGTTCTACGGCGCCACCGATGAACCCGCGGCCCGCGAGACGCTGGAGACGGCGCTGGCGGCGGGCGTCACCCTCTTCGACACCGCGGATGTGTACGGTCTCGGTGCCAACGAGACCTTCCTCGCCCCGTTCGTCGGGGCGCACCGGGACGAGATCACCCTCGCCACGAAGTTCGCCATAGAGCGCAAGCAGGACGACCCGCACTACCGGGGCGTGCGCAACGACCCCGCGTACATCCGCAAGGCCGTCGAGGACAGCCTGCGGCGGCTGGACACCGACGTCATCGACCTCTACTACATGCACCGCCGCAACCCGGACGTCCCGCTGGCCGAGTCCGTCGGCGCGATGGCCGAGCTGGTCCAGCAGGGCAAGGTCAAGCAGCTCGGGCTCAGCGAGGTGACCGGCGCGGAGCTGCGCGAGGCGCACGCGGTGCACCCGATCGCGGCCCTGCAGTCGGAGTGGTCGCTCTTCAGCCGGGACGTCGAGCGCAGCGCCGTACCGGCCGCCGTGGAGCTCGGGGTGACCCTCGTGCCGTACTCGCCGCTCGGCCGGGGCTTTTTGACCGGGGCGTTCACGGACGCGGCCAAGGAGCTGTCGGAGGGCGACTTCCGCCAGTACCAGCCCCGCTTCACCGGCGACAACGCGAAGAAGAACGCCGCCCTGCTGGAGCCCGTCCACAAGATCGCGGCGGCGCACGGGGCGTCGGCCGCGCAGGTGGCGCTCGCCTGGGTGCAGCAGCGGGCCCAGGTGCACGGGCTGACCGTGGTGCCGATCCCGGGCACCCGCAGGAGCAGCCGGCTGCTGGAGAACGTGGCCGCCACCCGGCTCACGCTGACCGACGGGGAGCTGGCACAGCTGGAGCCGATCGCGGGGCTGGTGGCCGGGGACCGGTACCCGGACATGAGCTCGACCTCCGCCGCACGCGAGTAGCCGCCCGTCGCCCCGGGCTCAGCGCGCCTTCCCCTCGGTGATCGCGGCGAAGGCGCGCAGCGAGTCCGTGCCCGGGGCGAAGTAGCCGGTGTGACCGCGGGCGTCGTCGGCCGGGACGCGGCGCGCGCCGAACTCCGGGGCGGCCGGGTCGGGGCCGTGGCCGAGCCCCGCCACCTCGACGTTCGGCACCTTGCCGATCCAGTCCGTGGCGTCCTTCGCCGCCCAGACCCGGGCACCGGTGTGCAGATCGGCGACGTCGTCCGCGCGCATCCCGGGCGAGCCGAGGACGACCAGGTCCCGGGCGCGCAGCCGGGACGCGGCGAGCCCGCACACGACGGAGCCGTAGCTGTGGCAGAACACGGCGGGCGCGGGCACACCGTCGGCCGCGAGACCGTCCGTGAACCGCTCCAGCCGGCCGGCCCCCGCCTCGGCGAGCGAGCCCGTCGCGGCATCGATGCCGAGGCCCACGGGCGTGGTGTATCCGGCCCAGGCCACGACCGCGCTGCCGGGCCCGGTCCGGGCGTACAGCGCCTTCGCCATGCCGGCCGGAGTGCCGTACACATCGTTCGTACGGTCGAAGGTTCCGGCGTCGATGTCGGAACCCGGCACCACGACCGCGACATGGCGCGCGGTGCGCAGGTCCCCGAGGACCTCGGCGACCTGACCGCGTCCGCGCGGGTCGAACGCGAGGATCTGCCGTCCCCGGCCCTCTCCCAGGTGGGCGTACCGGGGGTCGTGACTGGCCTTCAGGGAAAGGGCGTTGGCCCGGTAGCGCAGCTCGACCGGAGCGCCGTCCAGGTTGCCGACAACCAGCGGATGGCGTACGGCCAGAGCCTGTTGCTGCTCGACGGTCAACCCCCTGAAGAACCGGGCAACTTCAGCAGGGGTGCTCCGCCCCGGGTCTGGCAGCTCCCGACCCAGCGCGTGGTCCGCGCGCCAGGCCGCCGTGCCCGGGGGCGGTCCGGTGAGGGGCTGCTGGGCGTTCCCGGACGCCCAACCGGCCGTCCCCGCCACCATTGTGGTGGCCAGTGCGAACGCGACCAGAGTCCTCGCGTAGCGGCGCATCCCCTCGTCCTCCCTCTCCGGCTGATCCGGCTCCCGTGCGCCGTCCGGCGCGACGGGGAGGAAGGTAGGAAGAGGGCCGGCCCGGGGGCGTCACACCAGGGGGCCAAGTGCGGGGTCATACCCGGGTAGGGCGTGGGCGCCACTGCGCGGTGGTCGGCCCCGCGCGCGCTCGAACAGTCAGATGAACAGGTCCGATACCCGGACGTGCCGTCAGGCGGCACCGCAAGTCGGGCGACTCGTTCTTCCGAACTGCCTTGCGGCCACGCCAAAGACGATACCGCCGACCAGGAACCAGGGATTCCATAGCACCAGCGTCCACAGCCGCTGTTCCGGGCTCACGACTATTTCCTGGCCAGCTGTGTCGGTCAGCAGCAGCACCTCGACCACGATGCCGCGCACCAGCAGCACAGCGCAGACGCACCAGCCCAGGGCCTCTACCGCCCTTCCGGCCAAGCCGCGAGGCCGTGGCAAGGCGAGAAGCCATCCCAGCATGCCACCGACAAGGCACAGCACTCCCACGCCCCACAAGCCCACCACCACGAACCACCCGGGGCGTTCCTCGGCCAGGGGTCCCGCCGAGACGCTCAAGCCCCAACTGCCACCGAGCGCCCAGTAGAAATGAAGCACAGCGAAAGCGGCCGCCCATGTACACGCGATACGCCCCCACCACCCCGGCGTTGTCCTGTCCTGCGGATCTTCAGGCATAGCGAGGAGCATGCCACTGCCGTGGCGTGCAGCCGCCGGCAGCACCGAGAAGCCCGGATGCCCCCGTGCTGCCCGGAACAAGAGTCCCGGGGCGCGATCGGCGAGGCCGACGGTCGTCTGTTCTTCGAGCTCGACAACGACAGCCTGACAAGCAGCTGTGGTCCGTCCCGAACACCGGCCACCCCCTCGTCCTCGGCGACACGGTGGTGATGTACCGGACGGCAGCGGACAAGAAGTCCAGCGGGACGCCGGCCGTGGACATACGCACCGGGAAGGAACGGTGGCGCCACAAGGACCTGACCATGTACGTCGACGGCATCCGCGGCGGAGCGCCGACCGAGAGGCAACTGGCCCTCCTGGTCGACGAGAAGCACGGCACGCACCTGGTGCGCGTCGACGCCAGGACCGGGCGGCGCGGCCCGGTGCGCTCCCTGCCGGACAAGGAGCTGCTGAGCGTCCGATGCGTCGGGGACACCGTCTACGCCCTGTGCGCCGACCGGCTGAGAGACCCCGGGAACCCGGACGACCGGGGCCAGGCGCAGAGCCGTCTCTACGCCGTGACCCTCGCGGATCCGAAATGAGATCCGAAGCGGGACCGGACCCTCACCCCTCGCCCGGCACCACCACCCCCGCCTCGTACGCGAAGATCACCGCCTGTGCCCGGTCCCGCAGGTCCAGCTTGGCCAGCACCCGGCCGATGTGCGTCTTCACCGTCTGCTCGGCCAGCACCAGCTTCCCCGCGATCTCCTGGTTGGACAGGCCCCGCGCGATCAGTTCGAGCACCTCCGTCTCGCGCGGGGTCAGCCCGTTCAACCGCAGCGACTGGCCGCTCCGGGTGGCCCCGGTCGGGCCCTGGCGGGCGAAGTCCGCGATCAGCCGGCGGGTCACGGACGGCGCGAGCAGCGCCTCGCCCGCCGCGACCACCCGCACCGCCGAGATCAGGTCCGCGGGCGGCGCGTCCTTCAGCAGGAAGCCGGACGCCCCGGCGCGCAGCGCCTCGTACACGTAGTCGTCCACGTCGAACGTGGTGAGCATCAGGACCCTCGGCCGGTGGACCACCCCCACCGGAGGGTTCAGCAGCTCGCGGGCCGCCGCCAGACCGTCCATCTCGGGCATCCGGACATCCATCAGGACCACGTCCGGGTGGACGCTCCGGCTGACGTCGATGCCCCGGCGGCCGTCCGGCGCCTCACCGACCACGTCGATGTCGCTCTGCGCCGAGAGCAGCGCCGCGAACCCCGCCCGCACCATGGCCTGGTCGTCGACGATGATCACGCGGATGGTCAAGAGTCCTCCGGAACCGTGGGAGCAGCAGGGGGCAGGGGCAGCCGCGCGGCCACCCGGAAGCCGCCGTCGGGCAGCGGCCCGGTGTCCAGCGTGCCGCCGGTCAACCGTACGCGTTCACGCATACCGACCAGCCCGTGCCCCGTCCCGGCCTGCTCCAGCGGCGAATCGGGCTGCTCCGCCCGGTCGTTGACCACCAGGACGGTCAGATGCGCGCCGTCGGACGTGACCGACACCCGGGTCCGCGCGCCGGGGGCGTGCCGGATCACATTGGCCAGCGCCTCCTGCACGATCCGGTACGCCGACACGTCCACCGTCTGCGGTACGTCCGGCAGTTGAGCGGGGAGCGACAGCTCGGCCGGCAGCCCCGCCCGTACCGTCGCCTCCACCAGCTGCTGCACCCGGTCGAGCCCCGGCTGCGGTGCCCGTTCGCCCTTGGTGCCGTCGCTGCGCAGCACCGTGAGCAGCCGGCGCATCTCCGTCAGCGACTCCCGCGCGCTCGCCGCTATCGTCGCGAACTCCTCGCGCGCCTGTTCGGGCAGGCCGCTGATCCGGTAGGGCGCGGAGTCGGCCTGGACCGTGATCACGGACATGTGGTGCGCGACCACGTCGTGCAGCTCACGGGCGATCCTGGCGCGTTCCTCCAGCAGCGTGCGCTGCGCCCGCTCGGCCTCGCTGATGGTCTCCTGCTCGGCGAGCCGGCGCTGTGCGTCGCCCCGTTCCCGGATCACCGCACCGATCACCATGAGCACCGCGCCGAACGCCGGGAGCAGCGCCGCGGTGCCGTTGCTGCGGTCCGTGCCGCCCAGGTGCAGGACCAGGCTCGCCACGGCGGTCAGCGCCCAGACGGAGACCACGGTCCGCCGGGTCTCGCGCAGGGCCACCGCCAGCATCACGAAGAGGTAGCAGATCAGTGTGGGCGGGGGCCAGGGCCAGACGTTCATCGGCGGCTCCGGATACACCAGCAGTACCAGCGCCCCCACGATGTCGGCGGGGAAGACGATCCACCACGCCTGCAGCGGGCGGTGCGCCAGCATCAGCAGCGGCGCCGTCTGGGCGACGGTCAGCAGGCCCGCCAGTCCCTCGGCCATGCCGTATTCGTTGGTCAGCACATTGAGCGTGACCGGGACGAAGATCGCCGCGAGGGCGAAGACGACCACGTACGGCAGCAGTCTCCGCCACCGTTTGGACGCGTTCGCGAGCGGCGGGACCGGGGGATGGGACGGATGCGAGAGGTCGTGGGCCATCGCGCGCAGATTGCGGCGGGCGGCGCTCACCAGGCCGTCGGCGGCGGGCTGCGGGCGCGGCGGCGCTCCGGTCGGGGAAGTGGTCATGGCCGGACCAGCCTAGGGAGCGGACCTGCCCGGTGGCGTCATACCTGGGTTCCGGTTCGCCGCCGGGCCTCTCGTACGGGGGTACTACCGGCCGGTCGGGCCGACCGGCCGCAGGGCCCTACAACTCGGCGAGCAGTTGGGCCTTCTTGGCGCTGAACTCGTCGTCCGTCACCAGACCGGCCTGGTGCAGCTCCCCGAGGTGCCGGATCCGCTCCGCGATGTCCGCGGGGTCGCGCCGCACCGCACCCGCCAGGACGGCCGCGGGAGCCACGGCCGAGGAATGGTTCCTGCGCACCGATTCCAGCACGGCCGCGGCGAACGGCAGCGACTCGTGCACCGGGCCGTAGCCGAGGCCGAAGACCACCGCGGCCGGGTCCTGATCGGCCCGGGCGGGGCGGGACGCCACCGGCTGCGGGCCGGGCACCGCGCCCGGATCCGCGACCACGCCCGCACCACTGCCCCGGTCGGGGCACGCGCCCGCGCCCGCCCCCGGGACCGCGTTCTCCAGGCCCCTGGGCACCAGCCGCAGATAGCCCTCGAACCCCTCCGGCGAGCGCCACTCGACGCCGCTCAGCTCCGTCACCGGGAACGTCTGGTCGCCGGCCTTCCACTTCGCCGTGGAGGCGCCCGTCCAGAACCAGCGGAAGGAGACCCGGTCCCCGTCGAAGCCGGCCCGGCCGTCGTACGCCTTGAACTGCATCGGTGCCTCGGGCGCCGCGACCAGGAACCGGTCGGCGGGCTCCGACGCCTCGGGGCCGAGCCGGGCGCGCAGTTCGTCCGCGTAGTACTCGGCCAGCGTCTCGCGCTCGGCGGGGAGCACCAGCCGGTACGGATCGCAGCCGTCCTTCAGCTGCCCGGCCGCGGCCTCGACCAGTGGATCGGCACCGCGCCTGGGCACGGCACGCAGGACCACCGTGCCCCGCTTGCCCGGGGTCAGCGTCACCGACGACAGCGCCGCGTGCGGGACGCGTCGTTCACGAAGGCTCTGGAAGAGCTTCGGTGTGCGGATCCCCCGTTCGAAGCGGATGAGCACGGAGTCGGCGTCGAACTCCCAGGTGGCATGAATTCCGGCCAGCACATCACCCATGTGCCTCATCGTATGCGGCACTTGCGTCGCACGTCCCCCCTCGTCACGGGTCACGGTCGATGGTCCGCCAGGGTCCCCGCGCCCGTCAGATGCCCTGGCTTCCGGTGATTCGTTCACGGCAGCCGCCGTCGGAGACCGCGCAGCTCACCGATTCGTAGGCGCCCACGCCGATGGCGGCGAAGTTGCCGAGACTCTCGGTACCCGGCTCGAAATAGCCGCTGTGCCCGACCGCGTCGCCCGCCGAGACGATGCGCGCGCCGAAGCCCGGGTCGACCGGGTCCGCGCCGTGGCCCAGCCCGCCGAGCTCCAGGTTCGGTACGTCCTCGATCCAGTCGCCGCGATCACGCGTCGCCCACACCCTGGCCCCGGTCCGCAGCTGTGCGGCGTTCTCCACCCGCATGCCGGGGCTGCCGGCCACCGCGATGTCACCGACCCTGGCGGGCAGTTCGTGCGCGGCGACCCCGCAGAGCACCGAGCCGTAGCTGTGGCAGAACAGCGAGACCGGGGCATCGCCGGGCAGCGCGTCCACCAGCGCCTTCAGCCGCACCGCCCCGCGCTCGGCGAGGTTGCCCAGGGCCGCGTCCATGCCGATCCCGGCGGGCGTCGTGTAGTCGGCCCAGGCGATGACGGCGGTACGGGTGCCGGGGCGCGCGGCGCGCTCCGCCGCGTAGAGCGACTTCGCCATGCCGACCGGAGCGGCGTTCACCTTGGGCGCGGACCGCTCCAGCGTCAGCAGATTGGTGTCGACGCCGGGGACGACCACGGAGATCCGTTCGGCCCGGTCGAGACTGCCGAACACCTCGGCGGCCCGGCCCTTCCCGGACGGGTCGAAGGCGAGGAAGTGGCGGCCCCGGGCGAGCATCGAGTCGAAGCGGTGCATCCGGCGGACCGCCTCGGCGCGGCCGTCCGGGGAGAGCCGCACATCGTGCATGCGGCGCCGCTCGACCTGCCGCGCCTGCGTGACGGCCCGCCGGTTGGCGCGGTAGCGCAGGGTGACCGGAGCGCCGTTCAAATTGCCCACGACCAAGGGGTACTTGTCGGCCAGCGCGGTGCGCTGCGCGGCCGTGAGCGTGGCGAAGAACTGGGCCAGCCGGTACGGCGGCGCGTCGGCGTCCGGCAGCGCATGACCCGCCACCCGGCCCCGCGCCCAGGCGGCGAGCGCGATCGTGCGTGGCTCGTCGGAGGGTTGGTGACGTACGGCGGTCCAGCCAGTGGTCGCCAGCATCACGAACACGACCGCGACGGCGAGCAGCGCGCGCCATGCGGTGAGCGTGGGGGAGGAGTCGAAGGAAGTCACTCCGGCCCACATTAGGAGACGCGCGACGACAGCCGTGAAGAGGGTGACGCACATCACTCGGCTGCGGGGAATTCGGGTGCGCACTTTTCACGCTGTGTGGTTGTCACACGCACGCTCAGGCGCGCGGAGCGCCTCCGGGATGTCACATGTGGCCGCCGGGGAGCGGCTGTTGTGAAGTCGGTCATGCCGCGGAAGTGAGGCATGCGGCACATCGGGCGGGCGTTTTGCGGTCAGGCCGGCCCGGCGTCCGCCCGCCAGTCGCCGGCCAGGGCCGGTCCCAGCTGGTCCAGGTACGACTCGGTCAGGGCGCGCAGCGAATCCACGTCGCCGTCCCGGCTCCGCCCCCAGAGCTGACCGGCCACCCGCATCACCCCGCCGAAGGCCGCCACGGCGACCCTCGGCCGCGGGTCCTCGTCCACGTCGAGCCCCTCGCGCCCCGCGATCAGCAGCGAGAGCTGGTTCTCCAGCGTGCTGCACCGCCGCAGATGGGCGGCGAGCAGCGAGGGCGTCGACTCGATCATCCGGTACGTACGCATGTGGAGTTCGACCGTGACGATCTCGTCCAGCGCCTCGCCGATGCTGTTCCAGGCGCAGAGGACCGCATTGCGCATCGCCTCGAACGGGGCCTCGTCGGCGGGGCGTCGGCGCAGCTGCGCGATGAAGTGCGACTCCACCATGTCCTGGATGGCGAAGGCGGCATCCTCCTTGGAGGCGAAGTAGCGGAAGAAGGTGCGCTGGGAGACCTCCACGGCGTCGACGATCTCGTCGACGGTGGTCTCGTCGTATCCCTGGGTGGTGAAAAGATCGAGGGCGGCGTGCAGCAGAGAGTCCCGGGTGCGTCGCTTCTTCCGCTCGCGCAGTCCGGTCGGATGCGAACCCCGCTGCCCATCGGTCACTTAACCGGCCTTCTTTCTCCTGCTTTGTCCAGCTCAGCGTACCTGTGAGCTACGTGACAGTTACCGACTTGTGAAATGGTTTGTCAACTGTCAGAGGCTGACACTAATCTCCCGGACATGACTAGTCAGACCACCGTCGACAAGGCGTCGCGGGAGCCGAAGCAAGCCGCCGCTCCCGTACCTGCCAAGGGGCTGCGCGGCCACCCCTGGCTGACGCTCTTCTCCGTGGCCATCGGCGTGATGATGGTCGCGCTCGACGGCACGATCGTCGCGATCGCCAACCCCGCCATCCAGCAGGATCTGAACGCCTCGCTCGCAGACGTCCAGTGGATCACCAACGGCTACATGCTCGCCCTCGCGGTCTCCCTGATCACCGCGGGCAAACTCGGTGACCGGTTCGGCCACCGCCAGACCTTCCTCATAGGTGTCGTGGGCTTCGCCGCGGCATCCGGGGCCATCGGCCTCTCCGACAGCGTCGCCCTGGTGATCGTGTTCCGGGTGCTCCAGGGCCTCTTCGGCGCCCTGCTGATGCCCGCCGCGCTCGGCCTGCTGCGCGCCACCTTCCCGGCCGAGAAGCTGAACATGGCGATCGGCATCTGGGGCATGGTGATCGGCGCCTCGACCGCGGGCGGTCCGATCCTCGGCGGCGTGCTGGTCGAGCACGTCAGCTGGCAGTCCGTCTTCTTCATCAACGTGCCGGTCGGCGTGATCGCGCTGCTGCTGGGCCTGGTGATCCTCAAGGACCACCGCGCCGAGAACGCGCCGCGCTCCTTCGACATCGGCGGCATCGTGCTGCTGTCGCAGGCGATGTTCTGCCTGATCTGGGCGCTCATCAAGGGCTCCGAGTGGGGCTGGGGCGACTACAGGACGCTCGGCTTCCTGGGCGCCGCCGTGGCCCTGTTCGTGGTCTTCGCGCTCTCCCAGAAGAACGTCAGGGAACCGCTGATCCCGCTCGCGATGTTCCGCTCCATCCCGCTGTCCGCGGGCGTGGTCCTGATGGTGCTGATGGCCTTCGCGTTCATGGGCGGGTTGTTCTTCGTCACCTTCTACCTCCAGAACGTGCACGGTCTGAGCCCCGTCGACAGCGGTCTGCACCTGCTGCCGCTGACCGGCATGATGATCGTCGCCTCGCCGCTCGCGGGCGCCATGATCACCAAGTTCGGCCCCCGGGTCCCGCTGGTCGGCGGCATGGTGTGCACGGCGGTCGCCATGTTCGGCATGTCCCAGCTGGAGATCGGCACCGGCACCCTGACCATGTCGATCTGGTTCGGCCTGCTCGGCCTCGGCCTCGCCCCGGTCATGGTCGGCGCCACCGAGGTCATCGTCGGCAACGCCCCGATGGAGCTCTCCGGCGTCGCCGGCGGTCTCCAGCAGGCCGCCATGCAGGTCGGCGGCAGCCTCGGCACGGCGGTGCTCGGCGCCGTCATGGCCTCCCAGGTCGACGCCAAGCTGGCCGACAACTGGAAGGCGGCGCAGCTCCCGCCGCTCAGCCCGGAGCAGCTGGACCAGACGTCCTCGGCCGTCGAGGTCGGCATCGCGCCGGTCGGCGGAAACGTCCCGCCGGAGATCGCCGGGAAGATCGCGGGCGTCGCCCATGACACCTTCGTGTCAGGGATGAGCACGGCGTTCATGGTCGCGGGTGTCGTCGCGGTGGTCGCCGCGGTGGTCGCCACGCTCACCAAGCGCGGTGCGAACGCCGAGGCGGGCGCGGGCGCCGGTCACATCTGACCGGACGCCACGACGGCTCCCGGGCTCCGCGCCCACGCGTCAACACAGTGCGTACAACAGCCCCGCCGGACCCGTCCGGCGGGGCTGTCGCCTATCCGGGTGGTGTGGTCCGCGCCCCCTTTCCCGGGGGCTTCTGCGCAGGTCAGGGTGCATGCAACTGATCCGCACAACTGATTCGCACCACCACGGGGGACGATTTCCATGCGTACGACCGTTCTTGCCACCGCCCTGGCGGCCACCGCCCTGATCCCGCAGACCGCCGCCCACTCCGCGCCCGTCGGGCTCGGCTCCTGCGCCGCCGGACAGCTCTGCCTCTGGGACGAGCCCGACTTCACCGGCACCCGCCGGACCCATGAGCTGTCCACGACCGACATCGAGAGCTGTGTCCCGCTGCCGAAGGGCAGCAAGGTCCAGGCCCTCGCCAACCGCACCGGCCGCCCCGTCACCACGTACCAGTCGGCGGAATGCGCCGAGACCGGCGAGTTCGAGACCTACCCGGGCGGCGGCACCTGGGTGCCCCGGTCCCCGTACCAGGTCAGGGCCTTCAAGATCTGGGAGAACTGACCGCACGGCGCGGAACCGGCCGGGCACGCCGAAGGGCGGCGGGACCTCCCGGTCCCGCCGCCCTTCCTGCGTACTTCGTCGGCCCTACGCGTCGCCGCCGGCCGCGCCCGGGTCGGCCGCGGCCACATCCAGCAGGTCGTACCGGTCGATGGCCTGCTTCAGCAGCGAACGGTCGATCCGGTTCTCCTTCGCGAGCTCGGTGAGCACCGCGAGGACGATCGACTGCGCGTCGATGTGGAAGAACCGGCGGGCCGCGCCACGGGTGTCGGCGAAGCCGAAGCCGTCCGCGCCCAGCGACTGGTACGCGCCGGGCACCCAGCGCGCGATCTGGTCCGGCACCGAACGCATCCAGTCCGAGACCGCCACGAACGGACCCTCGGAGCCGGAGAGCTTCCGCGTGACGTACGGGACGCGCTGCTCCTCCTCCGGGTGCAGGAGGTTGTACCGCTCCACGTCCACGGCCTCGCGGCGCAGCTCGTTCCAGGAGGTCGCCGACCAGACGTCCGCCCGGACGTTCCACTCGTCGGCGAGGATCCGCTGCGCCTCGACGGCCCACGGGACCGCCACACCGGACGCCAGGATCTGGGCCGGGATCTCGCCCCGGTCGGCGGCCCTGAAGCGGTAGACACCCTTGAGGATGCCCTCGACGTCCACGTTCTCGGGCTCGGCCGGGTGCTGGATCGGCTCGTTGTAGACGGTGAGGTAGTAGAAGACGTCCTCGTTCTCTTCGGGGGTCCCGCCGTACATCCTGCGCAGACCGTCCTTGACGATGTGCGCGATCTCGTACCCGAACGCCGGGTCGTAGGCGACACAGCCCGGGTTGGTCGAGGCGAGCAGCTGCGAGTGGCCGTCCGCGTGCTGGAGACCCTCACCGGTCAGCGTCGTACGGCCGGCGGTCGCACCCAGCACGAAGCCGCGCGCGAGCTGGTCGGCCATCTGCCAGAACTGGTCACCCGTGCGCTGGAAACCGAACATCGAGTAGAAGACGTACACCGGGATCAGCGGCTCGCCGTGCGTGGCGTACGCCGAACCGGCGGCGATCAGCGACGCCGTGCAGCCGGCCTCCGAGATGCCGTCGTGCAGCATCTGACCGGTCGGCGACTCCTTGTACGCGAGCAGCAGATCACGGTCCACCGCCTCGTACTGCTGACCCAGCGGGTTGTAGATCTTCGCGCTCGGGAAGAAGGCGTCCATACCGAACGTGCGGTACTCATCGGGCGCGATCAGCACGAAACGCTTGCCGATCTCCTTGTCCCGCATCAGGTCCTTCAGGATGCGGACGAACGCCATGGTGGTGGCGATCGACTGCTGACCAGAACCCTTCTTCGCGGTCGCGTACGTCTTGTCCTCGGGCAGGACCAGCGGCTTCGCACGCACCACCCGGGTCGGGACGTAACCGCCCAGACCCTTGCGGCGGTCGTGCATGTACTGGATCTCCTCCGAGTCACGGCCCGGGTGGTAGTACGGCGGCAGGCCGTCCTCCAGCTGCTTGTCCGTGATCGGGATGTGCAGCCGGTCGCGGAACCGCTTGAGGTCCTCGACCGTGAGCTTCTTCATCTGGTGGGTCGCGTTGCGGCCCTCGAAGTTCGGCCCCAGGGTCCAGCCCTTGACCGTCTGCGCCAGGATCACCGTCGGCTGGCCCTTGTGGGCCTTGGCCGCCGCGTAGGCCGCGTAGACCTTCTTGTGGTCGTGACCGCCGCGGCCCAGGTGCAGGATCTGGTCGTCGGTCATGTCCTTGACCATGTCGCGCAGCCGCGGGTCGTCCCCGAAGAAGTGCTCACGGATGTACGCACCCGACTCGGTGGCGTACGTCTGGAACTGGCCGTCCGGCGTGGTGTTCAGCTTGTTGACCAGGATGCCCGTGCGGTCCTGGGCCAGCAGCGGGTCCCAGGAGCGGTCCCAGACCAGCTTGATGACGTTCCATCCGGCGCCGCGGAACTGCGACTCCAGCTCCTGGATGATCTTGCCGTTGCCGCGCACCGGGCCGTCGAGCCGCTGGAGGTTGCAGTTGACCACGAAGGTCAGGTTGTCCAGGCCCTCGCGGGCGGCGATGGACAGCTGGCCGAGCGATTCCGGCTCGTCCATCTCGCCGTCGCCCAGATACGCCCAGACATGGGACTTGGAGGTGTCGGCGATGCCGCGCGCCTCCATGTAGCGGTTCATCCGGGCCTGGTAGATCGCGCCGAGCGGGCCGAGGCCCATCGAGACGGTCGGGAACTCCCAGAAGTCCGGCATCAGCCGCGGGTGCGGGTAGCTGGACAGGCCGTTGGGCGCCTTCGACTTCTCCTGGCGGAAGGCGTCGAGCTGCGCCTCGCTCAGCCGGTCGAGCAGGAAGGCGCGGGCGTAGATTCCCGGGGAGGCGTGTCCCTGGAAGAAGATCTGGTCGCCGCCCAGACCGTCGTCCTTGCCGCGGAAGAAGTGGTTGAAGCCCACGTCGTACAGCGAGGCGGAGGAGGCGAAGGTGGCGATGTGGCCGCCGACACCGATCCCCGGACGCTGGGCGCGCGACACCATCACGGCCGCGTTCCAGCGGGTCGCGTTGAGGACCTTGCGCTCGATCTCCTCGTCGCCGGGGAAGAACGGCTCGTCCTTCGTGGCGATCGTGTTCACGTAGTCCGTACTGCGCATCTCCGGCACGGCGACACGCTTCTCGCGCGCGCGCTCGATGAGGCGGAGCATCAGATAACGGGCCCGCTCGCGGCCTCGCTCGTCGACCGCGGCGTCGAGCGAGTCGAGCCATTCCTGGGTCTCTTCGGGATCGAAGTCCGGGACCTGGCTCGGCAGGCCGCCAATGATGATCGGGTTGCGATCGGATCCGGAAGCCACGCTGTTCCTTCGCTGTTCGGTGGTGCTCTACGGGGCCTGAACGAGGGAGAACATGCCCCCGGGATGTATGCAAGTACGCCATCACCATCGTGTACCGCGAGGGCGCAAACGTCATCTCTACCGAGGGGTAACCGCCGTGTTGTGAGACTTCGCGTCCGGTGCGCGGGGATGGTCCGTGCCAAACCGCAACCATACGCCCAAGCCGTCCAAGCGTTCCCAAAGGATGTTCGACTCCGAATGGCGGACCGAAACGGCATAAGCTGTGGAAGGACGTAAAGGGTGTGGACGGTAGCGCCGGGCCCCCGGAGGGGATCTGCCGACAGTGCGGCGACGTGGCATGGAACGTCACCGTTTAGGCGGTCTCGGACGCCGGGTACTTGCGCGATCCGCCGCTCCCGTGTGGACTACGGCCAACGCCCCGCGCACGCGCGTGGCTGCAGCATTTTCCGAAACATGATCAGGAGGCAACCCGTGAGCGCGACCGCGGACCACGCGGAGGAGCGGACCAACCCGGCAGCACGCCTGGGGTTCGAGCCCGGACAGGTGGTCCAGGAGATCGGCTACGACGACGACGTCGAGCAGGAGCTCCGTGAGGGCATTGAGGCCACAATCGGCCAGGATCTCGTCGATGAGGACTACGACGACGTCGCAGACGTCGTCCTGCTGTGGTTCCGCGACGAGGACGGCGACCTTACGGACGCGCTGGTGGATGCCATTGGTCTGATCGAGGACGGCGGTACGGTCTGGCTGATGACGCCGAAGACCGGCCGTGACGGGTACGTCGAGCCGAGCGACATCAACGAGGCCGCACAGACGGCCGGTCTCTCCCAGACCAGGAGCATCAACGCGGGCAAGGACTGGACGGGCAGCCGTCTGGTCACGCCGAAGGCGGCCAAAGCCAAGCGCTGAACCACGCTCGCCACGCATTCGCCCTGAAGGCCCCCGACGGCATCGAGCCGGCCGGGGGCCTTCGTACACCCGTCGGGGCCGGCGTGGCCGCCCCCGCGCGGGCGCTGCGTGGCCCGCCGCGAGCCCTGCGTAGGGTGGGAGGCACCCGGACGGCCCAGCCCGGTGAACGTAGCGAAGGGACGCTTTTCATGGCGATCGAGGTCGGTACCAAGGCCCCGGATTTCGAGCTGAAGGACAACCACGGCCGGACCGTGAAGCTCTCCGACTTCCGCGGCGAGAAGAACGTCGTGCTGCTGTTCTACCCGTTCGCCTTCACCGGCGTCTGCACGGGTGAGCTCTGCGCGCTCCGTGACGAGCTGCCGAGGTTCGAGAACGACGACACGCAGCTGCTCGCCGTCTCCAACGACTCCATCCACACCCTGCGCGTCTTCGCCGAGCAGGAGGGTCTCGAATACCCGCTGGTCTCGGACTTCTGGCCGCACGGCGAGACCTCGCGGGCGTACGGCGTCTTCGACGAGGAGAAGGGCTGCGCGGTGCGCGGCACCTTCATCATCGACAAGGAGGGCGTGGTGCGCTGGACCGTCGTCAACGGTCTGCCCGACGCCCGGGACCTCAACGACTACGTCAAGGCGCTCGACGCGCTCTGATCCGGCACCGGTGGATCCGCGGGCGACCCGGCGAAAAGCCTGCTTCGCCGGGAACCGGTCACTAGGATCCAGTCGTTGATCGGATGCCAACGCAACGTGGAGGCGCCGGCGTGTGCCGGCCCCCAAGGAAACCAATGGGAGGACTCGTGGGAGTCAGCCTCAGCAAGGGCGGCAACGTCTCGCTGACCAAGGCCGCGCCGAACCTGACCGCGGTCATCGTCGGTCTCGGCTGGGACGCTCGCACCACCACCGGTGGTGACTTCGACCTCGACGCCAGCGCCCTGCTGACGAACGCCGAGGGCAAGGTCGGCAGCGACGGAAACTTCGTCTTCTTCAACAACCTCAAGAGCCCCGACGGCTCCGTCGAGCACACCGGTGACAACCTCACCGGTGAGGGCGAGGGCGACGACGAGGTCATCAAGGTGAACCTGGCCGGTGTCCCGGCCGACGTCGACAAGATCGTCTTCCCGGTCTCGATCTACGAGGCCGAGACCCGTCAGCAGAGCTTCGGCCAGGTGCGCAACGCGTACATCCGCGTGGTCAACCAGGCCGACAACAGCGAGCTGGCCCGCTACGACCTCAGCGAGGACGCCTCGACGGAGACCGCCATGGTCTTCGGCGAGCTGTACCGCAACGGGGCGGAGTGGAAGTTCCGTGCCATCGGTCAGGGGTACGCCTCGGGGCTGCGCGGCATCGCGCAGGACTTCGGCGTCAACGTCTGAGAAGGCGCGACCCGGGCCGCGCCGCCGAGGCGCGGCCCGGGTCACGCCAGCAGTACCCCGTCCGGCGCCGCACCTCCGTGCGGCGCCGGACGCGCTCAGAAGACGGCCCGGAGGGCTCCTCGGCCCACCGGGCCCAGCAGACGGTTCATCGACTCGGGGAGGACACACACCATGGGCGTCACGCTCGCCAAGGGAGGCAATGTCTCCCTCTCCAAGGCCGCACCCAACCTCACCCAGGTGCTGGTCGGGCTCGGCTGGGACGCACGATCCACCACGGGTGCCGACTTCGACCTCGACGCCAGCGCGCTGCTGTGCCAGTCGGGCCGGGTGCTCGGCGACGAATGGTTCGTGTTCTACAACAACCTCACGAGCCCCGACGGCTCCGTGGAGCACACCGGCGACAACCTCACGGGCGAGGGCGAGGGCGACGACGAGTCGGTCATCGTCCATCTCGAGCAGGTGCCGGCGCACTGCGACAAGATCATTTTCCCGGTCTCCATCCATGAGGCCGACAGCAGGGGCCAGACCTTCGGTCAGGTCAGCAACGCATTCATCCGCGTGGTCAACCAGGCGGACGGTCAGGAACTCGCGCGTTACGACCTCAGCGAGGACGCCTCGACGGAAACCGCGATGATCTTCGGTGAGCTCTATCGGTACAACGGCGAGTGGAAGTTCCGTGCAGTGGGACAGGGGTACGCGTCCGGGCTGCGCGGCATCGCTCTAGACTTCGGGGTCAACGTTTCGTAAAGCCGCGCACGGCGCGGGGGAGCCCCGTACACCTCGGGGGAGACCCGTTACATACACGATGGGGTAGCCAGTGCTTCTGAAAACCTTCGGCTGGTCGTTCGCGGTTACCGCGCTCGGCCTTGCCGCAGCTTGGATCTACGGGGGGTGGGAAGCCTTCGGGGTCGTCGCGATTCTTTCCGTCCTGGAGATCTCGCTGTCCTTCGACAATGCGGTGGTCAACGCCGGAATCCTGAAGAAGATGAATGCCTTCTGGCAGAAGATCTTCCTCACGGTCGGTGTACTCATCGCGGTCTTCGGTATGCGACTGGTGTTCCCCGTCGTGATCGTGGCCATCACCGCCAAGATGGGTCCGATCGAGGCGATCGACCTTTCCTTCAACCAGCCCGAGCGTTACCAGGAACTCGTCACCGACGCCCACCCGGCGATCGCCGCGTTCGGTGGCATGTTCCTGCTGATGATCTTCCTCGACTTCATTTTCGAGGACCGTGACATCCAGTGGCTGCGCTGGATCGAGCGTCCGCTCGCCAAGCTCGGCAAGGTCGACATGCTGTCGGTCTGCATTGCGCTGATCGTGCTGCTGGTCGCCTCCATGACCGTCGCGACCAACGCGCACCAGCACGGCGGAGGTCACGCGGACAAGGCGGAGACGGTCCTGCTCGCCGGTATCGCCGGTCTGGTCACGTACCTCATCGTCGGCGGTCTCTCCGGCTTCTTCGAGAACAAGCTGGAGGAGGAGGAAGAGCGCGAGCACGAGGCCGAGGAAGAGGCCAAGCGGAGCGGCAAGAAGGTTTCCTCCGTCGTGCTCGCCGGCAAGGCCGCGTTCTTCATGTTCCTCTACCTGGAGGTGCTCGACGCGTCCTTCTCGTTCGACGGTGTCATCGGCGCCTTCGCCGTCACCAACGAGATCGTGCTGATGGCCCTCGGCCTCGGTATCGGCGCCATGTACGTCCGTTCGCTCACGGTCTACCTGGTCCGTCAGGGCACGCTCGACGACTATGTCTACCTGGAGCACGGTGCCCACTACGCCATCGGCGCGCTGGCCGTGCTCCTGCTCGTCACCATCCAGTACCAGATCAACGAGCTCATCACCGGCCTGACCGGTGTTGTGCTGATCGCCTGGTCCTTCTGGTCCTCGGTCCGGCGCAACAAGGCGCTGGAGGCCGAAGGCGGCGACGGCGAGGGTTCCAAGGCGGAAGTCCCGTCCGGGGTGTGACCCGGTAGGGATTGCGGAACGCTCTCAGCGGGGTGGTCCGTGAGGCAACGGTTCTCCGGAGACATCCGGACCCGGCCCCACGGCCGCCCCGCAGCGATGTGGGCGTCCCGCGCCCGGGCACGGGACGGCCGTGGGACGGGGCACTTTTCTACCGAGAGGCATGGGGGTTGGGGATGGCGTTCTGGGACGGCCTGTGGCCGCGGCGGGAGGCACAGTTCGAGTCGGGCAGCGCGGCGACCAGCTCCATCGTGCTCTCCCGGCGGCACGCCACGGTCTCGCTCACCAAGCAGGGGGCGCTGACCGGCAATCTGCGGGTCAATCTCTCCTGGCAGATGCGTACGTCGGACATCATGGGCCGCTCGCGGCAGAGCGGCCGGCTGCTGCGGCCGCTGAAGCTCTTCCAGCCCGACGTGGTCCAGGCCCACACCCAGGGCATGGTCAATGTCGACCTGGATCTGGGCTGCATGTACGAGCTGAAGGACGGCACCAAGGGCGTCGTCCAGCCCCTGGGCAACCTCATCGGCGACCTGAACTCCCCGCCGTACATCCGGCTCAGCGGGGACGACCGCTTCGGTGCGCCGTCGGGTGAGACCGTCTACGTCAACCTCGACCAGCGCGACCAGATCAAACGGCTGCTGTTCTTCGTCTACATCTACGACCAGACGCCGGCCTTCGACCGTACGCACGCCAAGGTGACGCTCTACCCGGGCAACGGCCCGCGGATCGAGATCGAACTCGACGAGCACGCCCCCGAGGCCCGTTCCTGCGCCGTGTTCACGGTGGAGAACATCAAGGACGAGCTGATCGTGCGGCGCGAGGTGAAGTTCGTGTACGGGTTCCAGTCGGAGCTGGACCGGCTGTACGGCTTCGGCATGCAGTGGGGACGCGGCTACAAGTCCCGTACCTGAGCGGACCCCGGCCCGGTACCGGACCCGGGGCCGTCAGGGAGCCGCGCCTCAGGACCGTACGAACTGCGGGCCCTGCGGCGGCAGCACGAAGTTCGGGTCCGGGGCGGGTGCGGCGGCCGCGGCCGGCTGCGGATAGCCGTACGCCGGCTGGGCGGGCTGCGGGTACCCGTACGCGGGCTGGGCGGGCTGCGGGTACCCGTACGCCGGCTGGGGTGAGGCCGGGGCCGCCGCGGGCTGCGGATAGCCGTACGCGGGCTGCTGGTGCTGGACCGTGACCTGGGAGTCGGGGCCGGGCGGCACGGCCGGCGGGAAGGCGGGCGCGGGCGGGAACCCGGACTCCGGTCCGGGCGAGGGCGCCGCCACGGGCGCCGGGGCCGGCCCGGGCTCGGCCGCGGTTTCGTCGACCGAGATACCGAAAGCGGTCGCCAGGCCGACCAGCCCGGTCGGATAGCCCTGCCCCACGGCCCGGAATTTCCAGCCATCGCCGCGCCGGTAGAGCTCGCCGCAGATGATCGCCGTCTCCTCGCCGGTCTCCGGCCGCACGTCGAAGACCGCGAGCGGATCCTCGTCGGCCGAGGCCGCGTCGTACAGCAGGATGCGCAGATCGTGCACCTGTGCGAATGCGGCGCCGTCGGAGGAAGCGGCGACGACCACCTGCTCGACCGAGGCGTCGAGCCCGCCCAGATCGGCCTCGATGGTGTCCGTGAGCCCCTCGGGGACGCTGCGCTTGGGCAGCCGTCGTACCAGGCCGGAGGGGTGGCGGGGCTGGTTGTAGAAGACGAAGTCCTCGTCCGAGCGCACGCGGCCACCGGTTCCGAGCAGCAGGGCCGAGGCGTCCACATCCGGAACTCCCGTGCCCGGGGTCCAGCGCAGCACGGCCCGTACGGCCATGGCGTCCAGAGGAACGTTCGAGCCTTTCACCATCGCGTGCGTCATGCCCGTCATCCTGCCTGCTGGCTGCCCGCACGGACAACGCGGGGGTCGCACCGAGTGTCCCGGCGCCATGCCGGAAGAGCATGGTCCGCGGCGCTGCGACCCATCGGGAAATGGACGAGTTACCCGGAATTCATGCACGTGGGGAACTGTCGACACCCGCTCGTACGTACTATTACCGGCCATGCGTTGCACGGCCGGTCAGCCAGTTCGGGGGAGTTACATGCGTCATTTCGGGCACATTGCGCCCGCCACAAAGGAGGGTCTGTTCTTCCAGGAGCCGTGCGAGTTCGGTCCGGATTCTTCGGCCCGCCTGCTTTCGGCGGCCCTGGGGGCGACCCTGTACAGCCCTGCCACCCGGCCGCGGCTTGCTGATGACGTCGTCAAGCAGGCCGGGCGCGGTGTCGTCTCGATGGTGCTGTGCCTGGAGGATTCGATCGACGACTCCGAAGTCGCCGGTGCCGAGGAGAACCTGGTCAGGCAGTTCGCCGAGCTCGACGCGCGCGGCGCCGAGGTGCCGCTGCTCTTCATCCGGGTCCGGGAGCCGGGCCAGATCACCGACCTGGTGGACCGGCTCGGCGCCACCGTCCGGATATTGTCTGGTTTTGTACTTCCCAAGTTCACCGAAGAGCGTGGCGTGCCCTTTATGGAAGCACTCACCAAGGCCGAAAAGGCTTGTGGGCGTCGCCTCTTCGCGATGCCCGTCCTCGAATCGCCCGAGCTGCTGTACCTGGAGACCCGCGGGGAAACGCTCCAGGGAATAGCCCGCACCGTCGACAAGTACCGCGAGCGGGTGCTCGCGCTGCGGCTCGGCGTCACCGACTTCTGCTCGGCGTACGGACTGCGCAGGGCGCCCGACATGACGGCGTACGACGTACAGATCGTCGGCGCCGTGATCGCCGACGTGGTCAATGTGCTGGGCCGCGCGGACGGCACCGGCTTCACGATCACCGGCCCGGTGTGGGAGTACTTCCGGCTCCAGGAGCGCATGTTCAAGCCTCAGCTGCGCCGCAGCCCCTTCCTGGAGGGCCGGGCCGAGGAGCTGCGCACGGCACTGATCGAGCACGATCTGGACGGTCTGCTGCGCGAGATCGGGCTCGACCGGGCCAACGGTCTGCTCGGCAAGACCTGCATCCACCCCTCGCACGTCGCGCCCGTGCACGCGCTGTCCGTGGTCAGCCACGAGGAGTTCAGCGACGCGGAGGACATCCTGCGGCCGGAGCGCGGCGGCGGTGGCGTGATGCGTTCCGCGTACACGAACAAGATGAACGAAGTGAAGCCGCACCGGGCCTGGGCCGAGCGGACCCTGCTGAGGGCCGAGGTCTTCGGCGTGGCCAGGCAGGACGTCGGCTTCGTGGAACTGCTGGCCGCGGGCCTCGCCGAATGAGCGGGCACCCGGCAGGGACGGCGAAAGAGAAAGAGACGGCGAACGTGGTGTGGTCGGGCAGCTGGGTGGCGGAGCGACTGGGCGTCGAGCTCGTCGGTGACGGGAAGCCCGAGGGCGGCCGGGAGCTGAGAGAGCTGCTGGGCCTCGCCCTGCGCCGCAATCCCAAGCGGGCCCACCTCCTCGTGTCGAACGTCCTCGGCAAGCACGTGCCGCAGAAACCCTCCGTGGTCTACGGCACCGGATTCGAGCTCGGCCTGCGGGTGCGCGAACTCCTCGGTGACGCAGAGGCGCGCCGGGCCGTGGTGCTCGGTTACGCGGAGACGGCCACCGGCCTCGGACACGCGGTCGCCGACGGGCTCGGCACGGCACCGTACCTCCACTCCACGCGCCGCCCCGTCGAGGGCGTGACGCGGGCGGGCGGCTTCGAGGAGTCCCACTCGCACGCCACCTCGCACCTGCTGCTCCCGGAGGACCCGGACCTGCTGGCGGGCGACCGGGGCCCGGAGGGCGCCGACGCGCCGCTGGTGCTGGTGGACGACGAATTCTCCACCGGCAACACCGTGCTCAACACCATCCGCGCACTGCACGAGCGCTATCCCCGGAGCCGCTACGTCATCGTCGCCCTGGTGGACATGAGGTCCCCGGCCGACCGGGGAAGGCTGACCGGCTTCGCCGCAGAGATCGGCGCCCGCGTCGACCTGGTGGCGCACGGTTCCGGCACGGTCACTCTCCCCGAGGGCGTCCTGGAGAAGGGCCAGGCACTGGTCGCCGCGCACGAAGCGGAGCCCGCCGATTCCGCCGCGCACGAAGCGGCCGGTCCCGCCGGTCCGCGAGCGGCCGACGCCCCCGGCCCCCGGCCCTGCACCCGGGTGGACCTCCGGTGGCCCACCGGTGTCCCCGACGGCGGCCGGCACGGTTTCACCCCCGCCCACCGGGCGATCCTGGAACCGGCCCTCCCCGCCATGGCCGCCCGCATCGCCGAAGCGCTGGGCGACGCCCGCCGCGTACTGGTCCTCGGCTTCGAGGAGCTGATGTACGCCCCCCTGCGTCTGGGCACGGCCCTGGAGGAGCGCACCGACGCCGAGGTGCGTTACTCCACCACCACGCGTTCCCCTGTCCTCGCCGTGGACGACCCGGGCTACGCGATACGGACCCGGCTGGTCTTCCCGGCCCACGACGACCCGGCCGACGGGCCCGGTGACCGGTTCGCGTACAACGTCGCGGGCGCCGGCTTCGACGCCGTGGTGCTCGCCGTCGACTCCGCCGCCGACACCCCCGAACTCCACGCCCCCGACGGCCTGTTGGCACAGCTCGCCGCCCACACCGACCACGTCCTGCTCGCCGTCGTCCCCTCGTACGTCCCGTCGCGCCCCCACCCGCGCGTCCCCGAACGGCAGGAACCCCCCATGCTGCCCGAGCCCCTCCGCGGCCCCGCCTTCTCCTCCTACGCGCCGGACGAGGTCGGCTGGCTGCTCCAGGACCTCTCGGACACCGAGCTGGAGGCGCCGACCGAGGAGCGCGAGGAGGCGATACAGAGCGGCGGCGCGCACTACGCCGAGTCGCTTCCCGTCGAGTACCAGCCGTCCGACCGGTACCAGGAGCTGTTCAAGGCGGCGCTGGAGCTGTCGGCCGCCCGCGTCGCCCGCGCCGTCGGCACCGTCACCGAGACGGTCCTCGCCGAGCGCGGCCCCCGCCCGGTCCTGGTCTCCCTCGCCAGGGCCGGCACGCCCGTCGGCGTGCTCATGCGCCGCTGGGCCAGGCACCGGCACGGCATCGACCTGCCGCACTACGCCGTCTCCATCGTGCGGGGCCGCGGCATCGACGCCAACGCCCTGCGCTGGCTGGCGGCCCACCACGACCCGGCGGACGTCGTCTTCGTCGACGGCTGGACCGGCAAGGGCGCCATCACCCGTGAACTCTCCGCGGCGCTCGCCGAGTTCGACGGGTTCGACCCGGAGATCGCGGTACTCGCCGACCCGGGCGGCTGCGTCCGCACGTACGGCACCCGCGAGGACTTCCTCATCCCGTCCGCCTGCCTCAACTCCACCGTCTCCGGGCTGATCTCACGGACCGTCCTCCGTTCCGACCTGGTGGGCCCCGAGGACTTCCACGGCGCGAAGTTCTACCGGGAGCTCGCCGGCACCGATGTCTCCGGTCACTTCCTCGACACCGTCGCCGCGCACTTCGACGAGGTCGCCGACGCCGTGGACGCCGAGGTCAAGGAGTTGCTCGCGGCCGACCGCGCACCCACCTGGGAGGGCTGGGCCGCCGTGGAACGCATCAGCGAGGAGTACGGCATCCACGACGTCAACCTCGTCAAGCCGGGCGTCGGCGAGACGACCCGGGTGCTGCTGCGCCGCGTCCCGTGGAAGATCCTCGCCAAGCGCGGCGCGGGCGCGGACCTCGGACACATCCGGCTGCTGGCCGAGCAGCGGGGCGTACCCGTGGAGGAGGTCGACGGACTCCCGTACACCTGCGTCGGACTGATCCACCCGAAGTACACCAGGGGCGCGACGGGCGCGGACGGCAAGGCGGTGGAGTCGAAGTGACCGCCCCCGCGGCCCGGGCGAAGGCCGAGTCCGGCGCCCCCGTGACCCTGGTCGCCAGCGACCTCGACCGGACCCTGATCTACTCCTCGGCCGCGCTCCGGCTCGCCGTGCCGGACGCCGAGGCCCCCCGGCTGCTCTGCGTGGAGGTCTACGACCGCAAGCCGCTCTCCTACCTGACGGAGACGGCCGCGGAGCTGCTCGTCGAACTGGCCCGCACCACGGTCTTCGTCCCGACGACCACCCGCACCCGCGAACAGTACGGACGCATCCACCTGCCCGGCCCCGCAACCCGGTTCGCGATCTGCGCCAACGGGGGACACCTGCTCGTCGACGGCGAGTCCGACCCCGGCTGGCAGCGGCAGGTGGCCCGCAGGCTCGCCGACGAATGCGCCTCCCTCGCCGAGGTCCGCGCCCACCTCCTGGCCGCGGCCGACCCCGCCTGGCTGCTCAAGGAACGGGTCGCCGAGGACCTCTTCGCCTACCTCGTCGTGGAACGCCCGCTGCTGCCCGCGGGCTGGGCCGAGGAACTGGGGGAGTGGGCGCGGACACGCGGCTGGACGGTCTCCCTCCAGGGCCGCAAGATCTATGCCGTTCCGGGCCCGCTGACCAAGAGCGCAGCCATGGAGGAGGTGGCCCGGCGCACCGGCGCCACGCTCACCCTCGCCGCCGGTGACAGCCTCCTGGACGCCGACCTGCTCCTCGCCGCCGACCGCGCCTGGCGCCCGGCCCACGGCGAACTGGCCGACAGCGGCTGGAGCGCCCCGCACGCCGAGGCGACGGCCGCGCACGGCGTGGCGGCGGGCGAGGAGATCCTCCGGCACCTCCTCCGGGCCGCGGGCGAGGCAAGATCGTCCTGACGCCGGGCGAAGGCGCCCCGGCCGATCGACGCTGCGAGGAGCGCAGGATGACCAAGGGCAACGAGACCAAGATCACGGACGAGCTGTACGCGTACATGCTGGCGCACAATCCACCGCTCGACGCGGTGCAGCGCGAGCTCGTGGAGACCACGTACGCGCGCCTCCCCGAGCACGCCGGCATGCAGTCGGCCGAGGAGCAGGGACCGCTGCTCGCCTTCCTCGTCCGGCTGACCGGGGCGCGGCACATCGTGGAGGTCGGGACGTTCACGGGGTTCTCCGCCCTGTCGATGGCGCAGGCACTGCCCGCCGACGGGCGGCTGATCGCCTGCGACATCTCGGAGGAGTGGACCGCCTACGGCAGGGAGGCCTGGGAGAAGGCGGGCGTCGCGGACCGGATCGAGCTCCGTATCGCCCCCGCGCTCGACACCCTGCGGGCGATGCCGGCCGAGCCGCACATCGATCTCGCCTACCTGGACGCGGACAAGGGCAACTACATCCCGTACTGGGAGGAGCTGGTGCCCCGGATGCGGCAGGGCGGTCTCGTCGTCACGGACAACGTGCTCTTCCACGGCGGGGTGACCGACCCGCGGGCGACCGGCGGAGCGGCGGCGATCAAGGAGTTCAACGACCACGTGGCCGCCGACGCGCGGATGGACAGCGTGCTGCTGACGGTGTCCGACGGGCTGACGCTCTCCCGCAAGCGGTAGCGGCCCCGCCCGCCCGGGACCGCCCGCTCCTCCTCAGAGCCTGTCGGGCGACCTCCGACCGGGCGAACCTCTGCCCGGGCGATCGAAGGCCCCTGGCCGGTTCTCAGCCGCAGCAGCCCCCACCGCAGCAGCCGCCCCCGCCGCCCCCGCCACCGGCCGACGGGGCGGCGGGCGCGGACCTGGCGGCCGACCCGCCGACGGCCACGGTCGAGAGCAGCTTCACGGTGTCGGCGTGCCCGGCGGGGCAGGAGGCCGGGTCGGAGGACCGGGCCATCGGGCGGCTGAGTTCGAAGGTGTCTCCGCAGGAGCGGCAGCGGAATTCGTAACGAGGCATGGCCCCAGGCTAACCGCGACCGCGGGCTCAGGAACCGCGCCGGACGACCGGCATCGGCTGCGTGGTCGCCCTCCGGCTCAGCCGCATCTCCCGCGCGGCTTCCTCGGGGTGGCGCGCCCGCCAGTACGGGTTGTCGTGCGGAAGGCCGCCGCTGACCCGCCCGTACATCCCGAACACCATCAGCATCAGACCGACCACAAAGCTGAACAGCACGTTCTGGATGCGGAAGGCGAGGAAGTTGTAGTCGGTCTCCAGCAGCGCGAGATTGACGAAGCCGCTGAGGATGAAGGCGATGCCCAGAATCATGTTGAGTGTCGAGGCGAAGTTGCCGCCGATCACCATCCCGATGAACAGCAGCAGGCCGACGCAGATGGACAGGACGCTCAGCGCACCGTTGGTGTTGAGGCCCGCGACGGTGGCCCCGCCGGTGTTGAAGAAGCCGATCTTGTCGATCAGTCCCAGGACACCGAAGGCGAGCAGCACCAGACCCATCAGCCCTGCCCCGACCCGGTAGACGCTGTTGAGCCGGTGATCGACCGGCAGATGCTTGTCGAGTTGCGTGGCCTTGCGGCGGCGGGGGGCCTGTCGCCCCGTGGTGTGCAGCACGTGGGTGGCCATGTCGGTCGTCTCCTTCGGGCGTACTACCAGGATCCGCCCATGGCGACGGCACCGCACACCAGAGCCCCCGGGGGTCACGGCGCACCGCCGGTACGGCTCAGGCGCCCGCCCCGCGCTCCTCACGGATCTCGGAGACCACCCGCGCGGCCGTCCGCCGCACCGCCTCGGTCTCGGTCAGGAAGTGCCAGTAGTCGGGGTGACGCCCGTCGAGCGCGGCGACGGCGCGGTCCAGCCGGGCCACGGCGTCGTCCAGCGGACGGGCATGGCGCGGATCGGGCGTGCTGCGGCCGTCCATGGCCAGGCGCTGCGCGTCGCGGACCGCGAACCGGGTCCGCTGGATCTCCTGCTGCGGATCCTTGGCCACTGCATCCAACCGGTGCAGCCGGTCACCGGCCGCGGACACCGCCTCGTCCGTGGCGTTCAGCAGGGCACGGACCGTGCTCAGTCGGGACGTCGCATCGGCCCACCGCTGCTCGTCCCGGGCCCGGGCGGCCTCCTTCAGCTTCTCCTCGGCCTGCCGCACATTGACGGCCGCCTGCTCGGGCACGGGCTGGAGATCCTGCCAGCACGCCGCGGAGAAGCGCCGCCGCAACTCGCTCAGCACCGGCTCCACCGAGCCCGCCCGGGTCGTCAACGCCTGCGCGCGCGTACGCAAGGACACCAGCCGGTGGTCGATCTCGGCGGCGCGTTCGGGCAGCTTGTCCGCCTCGGACCGCACCGCCTCGGCATCGCGCAGCACCCGGTCGGCACGCTGCAGGGTCTCGGCGACGCCGTGCCGGCCGGCGCCCTGGTTGAGCTTGGTCAGCTCGGGCGCGAGGGCCGCCAGCCGGGCGGCGAGATCATCCGCCCGCAGCCCGGACGCGCGTACCGCGTCGAGAGCGTTGCTCGCACCGAGCAGCGCCTGCCGGGCCCGCTCCACGGCGGGCGCGAGCCGGGCCAGCTGCGTCTCCGCGCTGCCCAGCAGCGGACCGAGCCCCTGCGCGAACCGGTCCAGCTCGGCCTTGACCCGCACCAGCTCGTCCTTGGCCGCGGCCAGCTCCGACCGCGCGCGGGCGGCGACCGACGGCTCCAGATCGTCCCGGTCCAGGTCGTGCGCGTCGACCGCGGTGATGTAGGTGTGGCTGACCTCGTCGATCCGTCGCCCCAGGGCGTCGAAGCCGTCCACGGCCTTGCGCGCGGCGGGCGAGCTGTCCACCGCGGTGATCGTCTCGATCGAGATCCGCAGATCGCGCTGGGCCGTGTCCAGCTCGTAGAAGGCCGACGCGGCGGCATCCTTCGCGGCCTGCGCCTCGGCGCGCTGACTCTCCCCGCGCCCGCCGAACCAGCGCCTCGTACCACCACCCGCGAAGGCGGCCGGCAACGCGGCTGCGAGCAGCGGCACCGGCAACAGCATCAGCGCGACGACATCCCTGACGGCGGAACTCCCACCCGCTCTCGCCCGCGGCCGCGCGTGTGTCGCCGTCACATCCCTCTCCCGTGCCGTTTCGCCCTGCCCGGTACATTCTCCCACCAGGTAAGGACGAACACACGGGCCGGTTAGTTCGCGCTTCGGACCGTGACTTGGCCGTTGCCGCTCCGGGCCTTCACCACATGACTGCTGCCGTCGCTGCGCGGCACGTCCACCGAGATGTGCCCGTTGTCGGCGGAGGCGTCCACCGCGTACGCCACGGGGCCGCCCGGAAGATCGATGGTGATCGCCCCGTTGTCGCTCACGGTGTCCACGAGATCCGGCACGGTCGTGAACCCCAGCCGGATGCTGCCGTTGTCCGACCGCGCCGACACGGACTTGGCCGAGACCCTCTCGGTGATGATGGCGCCGTTGTCGCTGGCCAGCTTGAGCGGCCCGGTGGAGTCCCGGACGGTCACCCTGCCGTTGTCGGCGCTGAGCGTGAGCGGCGTACGGAAGCCGGAGGCGACGATCCTCCCGTCGTCCCCCTTCACGACCACCGTCACCCCGCGCGGCACCTTCACCTGATGCTCCGCGTCACAGTTGCTGATCAGCGCCTCGCACTTCACCCCGAGCGTGAGCGTGTCGTCCTGCATCCCCCACTGCGGCTCGGGCCCGTCCCCGAACGCCACCCACCCATCCACACGGCGGGTCACCTCGACCTTCTGCACGTCGGCCGGCACGAGCTCCAGCGAGGACTGTCCGGAATGGATGGTCAGCGTCTTCCCGCTCAACGCGAACGACTTGTGCTCGGCGGGCGCGCCGCTCACATCCGTACTGCCACAACCGGTAAGAACAAGAGCCAGAAGCACGGCCCCACCGGACGCGATGAGAGTGCGGGTACGGACTGCCACGATGATCTTCCCCCAGGTCGTACGGCGGATGCTCCGATGCTGCGACCCACACCGTACGTACGTCCCCGCCCCCGCCAGAATCCGGACGGCTACCGTAAGCGGGGTGGGGATAACCCCCGCACGAGCCCTTTCTGCCCGCTTCTGCCCCGCCGCACTCCCGCCGACCGGCGTCCCGTCCGCCGGCGCCGGGGATCGTTTGTGACCACGGGCCGCAGTCCATGTACGCTGTTGCCTCATCCACGGGTGCGTAGCTCAGGGGTAGAGCGCTGCTCTTACAAAGCAGATGTCGGCGGTTCGAAACCGTCCGCGCCCACCAGTGCGAAGGCCCCCGACCGATCATGGTTGGGGGCCTTTGACATCCACTTGTGATGTCAAAGGGTGCCGTCCCCACGGCCGGGACGCTGCCGCTTCAGCATGCGGTCGAAGTGGCTCACGGCCTTGCGCTGCGTGTCCTGCACAACGTGGGCCGTCAGCCGGCCGCCTTGGCGATGATGCGCTCCATCTCCTCTGGGCCGAAGGCCCGCAGAGTCGTGGAATGTACGTTGCCCACCCCACCGAGCTGCAGGAGTGCTGCCGTGGCGGTTTCGTCGTCGGGCGCCTCGATGATGGCCACGAGGTCGTACGGACCGACGGTCCAGTAGATGCTCAGGAGCTTCGCCCCGAGTTTCTGTACCGCTGATCCGAAGGCCTCGGAGCGCTTTGCGGTGTCCTTGTAGTTTCGGACCCCTTGATCGGTCCAGCTCAGCAAGGTGACGTACGTCGGCATGTTCTTTCACCCTCACGAGGAGACACATCGTGAGACCAAGACTGGACATCCGGGACAGAACCTGCACGAGATACGCACCCGAACGAGCAACACGAGCGACCACAGGCATCGCGGGGCAGGCTGACATCAACGGGTGCGGTCACTCACGGTCGGGACGGTACAGGGCAGGCTTCACGGGGCCGGTGGCCGTTCCGGGTGGACATTCATGGTGCGGGGGTGCTCGCCACGATTGCGGTCGTGCGAAGGCGAGATGGGCGCAAGGGGCAGGTGTGCCTCATACGCCGGGTGGGCCGGGCGCGGGGCGGGGAGTGTCCAGGCGGAGGACGAGTGCGCGCAGGGCGCGTAGTTCGGTGTCCAGGGCCTGTAGGCCTGTGCGGCTGAGGGCGATCCACGTCCGGGGGCGCCGGCCGGCGTAGCCCTTCTCCACAGTGATCAGGCCTGAGTCCTCAAGCACCTTCAGGTGCCGGGAGAGGTTTCCGTCGGTGACGGCCAGTTGCTTCTTCAGGAAGCCGAACTCGACCCGGTCGGCTTCGCGGGCGACGGTGAGGATGCCGAGCCGCACGCGCTGGTGGACAGTGTCGTCCAGCGCCCGGGTCGGGTGCGCTCCTTGCTGGTCGTCCGGAGTTGCGGTGCTCACGAGGTGACCGTACGCGCACCGGCGGCGTGGGGTGCGGCTCGGCGGTGAGCCGCCGTCCACTCGGACAGGCCTGCGAGGAGCAGGACGGCGGCGAGCAGGAGCGCCTTGGCCTGCGGTCCGTCGGCCCAGCCGGGGTGGGCGGGGTGCGCCCAGGGGAGCCACCCGGTGCCCCAGGAGGCTCCCAGGTAGCCCGTGAGCAGCAGTGCGTGAGTGATGCCGGCCGCTGCGGCGATCCAGCTGCGTTCGGCGATACCGAGGGCCAGGAGTCCGATGCCGACCAGGTACCACGGGGAGGCGTAGCTGTTCTCCAGCAGTGCGGCCTCCCATGACTGGTTCCTGCCGAACAGCAGCATCACCAGTGCTGTCGTGATCGCCGCGGCGGTTGCCGCGGTTGCGCGAGTCCACATCCTGCGGCGGGGGACGATGCCCCGGGTCTCGCCGCGCAGGCGGTACCAGCGGGCGAAGACGAACCACGCCAGGGGGAGGAGCGCGAACCATATGCCCCAGGCCGCGAAGCGCAGGGCGGCGCCGTCGAACTCGCCCTCCAGGCAGGGAGTTCCCGGCTCATGGACGACGCACAGGCCGGTCAGTTCGGCGTAGGCGAAGGCCGGGTAGGACTCGATGTTGCGCCCGTGGGCTCCGAAGTTGAAGGCGTACCTGGCGAGCGGAGCGGCTGCCAGTGCGAGGAGGCCGAAGCCGAAGAGGGGGACCCACGAGCCGTTCAGCTGCGTGCGGGTTCTGACCCGGAGGCCTTCTGCCGCTGCCAGCAGGCCGGCCGCGTGCGCCCTCGGTTCGGACTCCGTGCCGTTCAGTGCGGGTGTTCCCATGTTTTCCCCCTGCGGTCGCGCTGCGGTCAACACTGAGAGGCGGTCCACCGGATGGCCGCCCGCCGAGCATTAACTTTGCGACGCAAAGTACATGGCGGTCAAGAGTTGCGTGGCGTGCGGTGTGCCGCCCCGCTGCCGTGGCTGAAGGTCATGTTGAGGCCTATGCTCAGCGGCACGGTCGACCGGAGGGGGCACTGGTGGAGCAGCAGTGGCCAGAGGGGCCGCATGCCGATCCCGAGGCGGCGAGGGACCGGTACAACGCAGACATGCGGGCATCGCATCCCTCGCTGAGGGACCTTTTCCGCGTGGAGATGCGCAGTGCCCACATGGGTCTGGCGATCGTGATCATCGCGAGCGTCTTCGTGGGGGTGGTCCGGGCACCCAGGACGGGCGTGATCGTCGCGGGAGCCTTCGCCGCGCTGTTCGTCGTCGCTCTGGGGGTGGCACTTGTGGCGGGAGGCCGAGGACGAAGCGCGGTGCGCGCCGCGTACAGGTTCACGTTCGGCTGGGCCGACTGGATCACTCCGTAGCCGAACCGCATGACTGCCGGCATCGCCGGATGGCAGGCGAACAGCTACCGGCAGGGTGATGACGACGACTGGTACATGGGGAGTCCGAACGACGACGGCAGCATCGACTGTTGGAGTGCCTACGCCGATTTCCGCGAGGCGCTGCGGCAGAGAGCGGCCACTGTTGTCCTTCGGTGCCCTGGGAAGCGTGCGCGCTTCCCAGGGCAGCGCTCAGGCGTTGGGGCGCTTGCCGTGGTTGGCGTTCTTCTTCTTGCGGGCGCGGCGCTTGTTTCCTCGCTTGGCCATGACCTGCCTCCCTCACCTGGGGTTTTCGGGGCAGCGCCAGCTTAGGTCCGGGTCGCCTCGGCCGCATCAGCGGTGCCGGTGAGGGCCTCGATGAGCCAGGTGAAGGCCGGTGCCGGGTCATCCGGGGGCGGCCAGGAGTTGATCACGGCGAGCAGGTGGAGGTAGCGCCTGTAGCGGGGGTCGTTCACCGCCTTGAGGAAGGGGAGCAGGGGGCGGTCGGTGGTGTTGGCGTATTCGGCCCTGATCGCCTCGACGACCGGGGCGGCCAGGGGTGACGTCGGGGCGGTGCCGGCCTGCAGGGCCGGGGTGATGCGGGCGTGGATCATCGCGGCGGGGTCGGGGCGGGTGAGGTCGGTGGTCACGTGGCCGGTCAGGCGGCGGACGAGGGCGGCGAAGTCCGGGGACCGGGTCAGTCCGGCCAACTCGATCCAGGCCTCGACCTGTTCGGTTTCGGGGTTCTCGGGCAGCTCCGGAGTCATCGAGCGCATGATTCCGGCGAACCCCGGTGCCGCGTCCGGGCCGCCGAACGCGGTGGTGAGGAAGTCGTCGATCAGGTGGCGGCGTTCGTGCTCGGAGAGTCCGGCCAGTTCGTGCATGGGTTCCAGCTCCTCAGGTGGGGAACCGCGCCTGGCCGCCGCCGTCAGCACCGCGCGCCGCATCCGCAGCGTACGGATCTGCACCGTCAGCGCCCGGGCGTGCGCCGCGGCGACCTCGGGGAGGGGGAGTTCGCGGTCGGCGACCTTGCGGATCGTGGGAAGGTCCAGTCCCAGCTCGCGCAGCGTCCGGACCAGGCGGAGGCGTGCCACGGCATCGGGGGAGTAGAGGCGGTAGCCGGCGGGGCTGCGGGTGGCGGGGGACACGATCCCGCGGTCGGAGTAGAAGCGGACGGTCTTCACCGTCAGCCCGGTCTGCCTGGCCAGATCCCCGATCGGGAGGAGCGCGTCGCCGTTCATGCCCGTAACCATCGGGTCTCCCCCTGCGGGAGAGTCAACCCAGGAGCCGCCGTAACGTGTCTTGTTCACGTCAGCACCATCCCAGGGGGGATACATGTCGTACGGCTATCCGCCGCCCCGGCCCGGCCAGGAACCCCAGCCCGGTCAGCCGCCCCAGCAGCCGCCACCGTCGCCGTATGCGCAGTGGCCGCAGCCCGGCCCCGGGGCATACGGCTATCCGCAGCCGCCGAAGAGTTCCCGTACCGGGCTGATCGTCACCTTGTCCGTGCTCGGCGGGGTGGTCCTTCTGCTGGCGGCCGGTGTGCTGATCGCCGTGACGAGCGGGGGCGGCCCGTCGTCGACGGCCAGGTCGAAGCCGTCGGCGGGGGAGTCCGCGAAGAGCGAGGCGCCCGCGACGGGCGAGGCCTCCGACGCGCCCACCGGGCTGCCGGCTCCCGAAGGTACGGACGCCGAGGGCGATGTGCGGATCACCCGGTGCGAGGTGGACTCGCTGACCGAGTGGCCGGACGCGGACGTGGAGGTCGTCAACCACTCCGACACCCGGGCGTCCTACATCGTGTCCGTGGAGTTCGTGGACGGCGACGGTACGCGGCGCGCCTCCGGGCTGGCGACGGCCACCGACCTGGCGGCGGGGCAGAAGTCGGTGCAGAAGGCACAAGGGCTGGGGAAGGTTCCGGGCAAGATGACCTGCAAGGTCGCGGAGGTGACGCGGCTTCCTTCGTCGTAGCGGCTGACGCGGGGGCGGTGCCCGGTCGGGCGCGAGCGCGGACCGTGCGCCGCCGTCCGCGGCGTCACCCGTATGGGCGCATCCGAGTAGCCGCACGGCAGGGCGCCACGCAGGGTCGGTTCTGTTCCGCAGTCCCGATCCGGCCAAGGAGTTCCGATGGCACACTCAGCGCCCGCGCCCGGTCCGGTCCCGGCAGGTTCCGCCGGCCAGGGGGACGTCGACCCCTGGGCAGCCGGCGGGATCATGTTCGCCGGTGTCCTGCTGCTCGTCGACGGTGTCCTCGGAGTGATCAAGGGCATCACCGGCATCGCCTCCGACGACGTGTACGCGCACGTCAGGAACTACACCTTCAAGTTCGATGTGAGCTCCTGGGGGTGGATCCACCTCGTTCTCGGCATCGTGCTCGGAGTCGTCGGCTGGGGCATCCTCAAGGGTGCCGACTGGGCCCGTGCCACGGGTGTGGCGCTCGCGGCCGTCAGCCTGATCATCAACTTCATCTGGCTGCCGTACCAGCCGGTCTGGGCGCTCGTCTCCATCGCCATCGACGGGTTCGTGATCTGGGCCCTGTGCACGGGCGGCTCGAAGGCGGTCATCTGAGCGGGGACGGAGCCCCTGGCCGGAGGTAGAAATGGAACTCGCCGCTCTTGCCGCCGAGGCGTATGTCTACGGGTATCCGCTGGTCCGTGATCTGTCGGTGGTCGAGGGCTTCATGCACACGGGCTTCGGTCCGCTGCCGCCCACACCCTTCAACCACTTCGCGCACGCGGACCGGTCGTCGTCGGCGGACATGCCCTTCGTGTCCGCCGGCGACACCGTCCGTTCCGTCGTCCATCTCGATCTCTCCGGTGGACCGGTGCTGCTGCGCCTTCCCCGCACGGACGGCACGGACGGAGCGGCCGGTGCGTACTGTGTGTTCCAGTTCGTCGATGCCTGGACCAACAACTTCGCGTACGTCGGGCGCCGGGCCGGCCGCGCCCGGGCCGGGGAATGGCTCGTCGCTCCCCCGGGCTGGGCGGGCCGCGTGCCCGACGGCGTGCTCGGGGTCGTCGACGCACCCACCTCCGTCGTCTCCGTCATCGGGCGCCACATCTGCGACGGCTTCGACGCCCGTGAAGACCCCGCACGGGGCCGCGCGCTCCAGGAGCGGCCGGGCGTCAGCTACGTCGAACCGGGCGCGCACCGTACGGGACTGCCCGCCCCCGACCCCGACGTACCGGAGGCGCTGAGGTTCTTCGAGCGGCTCAGGGTGTGGATGGCCGACTTCCCGCCGTCCGCGCCCGACCAGGCGTACCAGGACCGGTTCCAGCCACTGGGGCTGCTGGAGGAGGGGCCCTCGCCGTACACCCGCGCCGGCCCCGCCCTCGTACGAGCGCTGACCGAGGGCCTGGCCCGGGGGAGGGCGTGGGTGGAGGAGACGAGCCGGGCCGCGGCGGCGCGCGGGGGGTGGGTGCTGGATCCGCACCTCCACGACTACAACCTCGACCACTACGGCGTCGGAACCGTCGACTCCCCGGAGTGGCGGATCGCCGACCGGGAGGTGTCCTACCGGACCAGGGCGGTCGCGGCGCGGGGCTCGCTGTGGGGCGTGCACGGGTACGAGGCGGTGTGCGCCCGCACCATCGGCGACGCCGGGGGCGAGCGGCTGAACGGAGCCCACTCCTACGTGCTGCGCTTCGAGGGCCCGCCGCCCGCGGCGGGCTGGTCCCTGGCCGTGTACGACCCGGCCGGTCGGCGCATCGGCGAGGCCCTGGCGGGGCGCGGTCCGGTGCACGGGAAGGAGGGCGGTCCGTCGGCCGTCCGCATCGGGCGGGACCGGCCGGAGCACCCGGACGCGGCGGAATCGGCGGACGCGAACCGGCTGTCCGTGCCCGACGGGGAGTTCCGGCTCGTGCTCAGGCTCTGCGCGCCGGGGCCCGGGGTCCTCGACGGGACGTACGTGATCCCCGCCGTCGAACGGACCCGGTGAGGAGGGGGGAAGGCGGCCGGGCCGGGCGGAGGCGGGACGGTTGTCAGTGGTGCGGTTCACACTGGAGACATGTGCCGCAGCATCAAGACCCTTCGTCCGCCCGCCATCCCCGAAGAGGCCACCGAGGAGGAGATCCGGGCCGCCGCCCTGCAGTTCGTGCGCAAGGTGTCGGGCTTCCGTGCTCCGGCCGCGCACAACCAGGAGGTGTTCGACCGGGCCGTCGACGAGATCACCGAGGCGACCGTCGGACTCCTGGAGGGGCTGGAGATCCGGGGCGCGGTCAGGACGCCGTAGTGGCCGTCGCGTTCGCAGGCGCCGCGGCGGCCGTCTCCCCCGCCGGGCGGCGTATGAGATACGCGGCCAGAGCGCCCGCCACGAACAGGGCGAGGACCGATACGGCCGTGCCCACCCACGTCGCGCCCAGCCACTGGCCGCCGAAGTAGCCGAGGCCCACGCTGTAGCCGGCCCAGGCCACGCCCGCCAGGGCCGACCAGGGAAGGAATTCCTTGACCTTGCGATGCGCGGCGCCCGCGCCCAGGGAGACCACCGAGCGCCCGGCCGGGGCGAAGCGGGCGATGATGACGAGGATGCCGCCGCCCCGGGCGAGGGCGGTACCGAGGCGTTCCTGCGCGGAGGTGAGGCGCCGGGAGCGGGCGATGGCCCGGTCCAGACGTTCCCCGCCGCGCCAGGCCAGCCGGTAGGCGACGAGGTCGCCGAGTACCGAGGCGGTGGCCGCGCAGAGGATCAGGGCGAGCAGTGAGGGGACCTCGGTCACCTGCCCGGCGGCGCCGCCCGCGACGGTCGTCGAACCGGCGGCGGCAGCGGTGGCGGCGGTGATCACCAGGACCCCGCTGGGCAGCAGGGGCAGAAAGACGTCCAGGAGCACCGAAAGGGCGACCACGGCGTAGATCCATGGGCTGCCGGTCAGCGCGCCCACACTCTCAAGCACCTACTACTCCCCGATTCGGAACAACGCCGCGACGTCGCAGGGGAGCGGCAGGAGCGGCAGGGTCAGCTGTACAGCGTACGCCTGGCGTTCATCCGGTGATCCACAAATACGAGCGATGTTGGGAACCTCACGTACACCCGGAAATGGGAAGCCTCGGTTCCGGGCGCACGCCCGGATGTACGTGAGGAACGGCCCGCGTCGGCCCCGGCGGAGCGGTCCGTGGGCGGTGGAGCGGTCGCGTACGGATCAGACCGTCACGGGCGGTGCCTGCTCGGACGCGCGGTCCTTGTCGTACTCCGTGCCGTTCCGGTCGAACAGCCGGTCCAGGGCCAGTGCGCCGGGGCCGGTGAACACCAGCAGGAGGAACGCCCAGCAGAAGACGGCCGAGGGCTCTCCACCGTTCTGCAGCGGGAACAGCGCCTCGGGCTGGTGGACCTTGAAGTAGGCGTAGGCCATCGAGCCGGAGCAGATCAGGGCGGCGAGACGGGTGCCGAGCCCGAGCATCACGAGGATGCCGCCGACGAGCTGGATGACCGCCGCGTACCAGCCGGGCCAGGTGCCGACGGGTATGGAGCCGCCGTTCATCGCGCCGCCGAGGATGCCGAAGAGCGAGGCGGCGCCGTGGCAGGCGAAGAACAGGCCGATGACGATCCGGAAGAGGCCGAGTGCGTAGGGCTGAGCCTGGTTCAAGCGTGTCTGCATGGGGGGAGGGGCTCCTTCGGTCTGGTGGGGACGTGAACCGATTGAGTGCCTCAGATTAGGGAAACCTCACCAATGCTTGCAACTTCAACATTTCGTCGACGGGCTGAAAATCGCCCTACGGGTGGCGGGTGGATTTCGGCCCCGCACCCTCTTCATCTGCGAACCTCTCTTCGCCGTCTTGGCCTGAACCAATGGCGGCGCAGCTTTCCGGCCATGCGAGGGCGGGGGTGTGAGCTGGTTGCTGGACCACTTGCCGCTGTCCTGCCCGGGGTCGCCCGGGGCGTGGAGCCGGTCCCGGGCGGGCCGGGGAGCGTGTTGCGCGCGGGTGAGCAGGTCGGCTGTGCGGTGTGGGCCCGGGGGTGCCGCCCGGCCCGGGGCGGGCGCGGTGTCACGCCCCGCCGCTCCGTGTGGTGGACCAATGACGGCAGGAGTCGTGGCGGCGAGGTGGCGATCGGGGGGCGGCGGTGCGAATCGGGCTCGGTGGGGGCCTTTTCGCGGGGCCGGCGGATCCTCCCGGTGCCGGGCGCCGACCGCCGTCGCCCTTCGGGTTCGCCGGCTGTGCGGGTGTCCGCCACGAGCGGCCGTACTCGGCCGAAAACGTGCCGATGATTCCGGGGCGGGGCCGGAGGGCGGGGCGGTGGCGGAATGCCGCTCTTGCGGCGGCCCGCTCACACGGGTACGGAGCCGTGCGGCATGCACGGCTCCGTACGGTGTGGAGCGAGTGTGGGGGCTTGGAGGCCCGAGTCCGGTGCGGGGATCAGCAGTTGTTCAGGACGGACTGCAGGGCGCTCTTCTCGGCCGGGTCGACGGTCAGGTCGTAGTAGTGCTTCACGTGCACCCAGGCCCGTACGTACGTGCACTGGTACGCGGTGCGCGAGGGCAGCCACTTGGCCGGGTCCTTGTCGCCCTTGGCCTGGTTGACGTTGTCCGTGACCGCGATGAGCTGTGGGCGTGTCAGGTCGTTGGCGTACGCCTGGCGCTCGGCGGTCGTCCAGCTGCTCGCGCCCGAGCGCCAGGCCTCGGCCAGCGGGACCATGTGGTCGATGTCCAGGTCGGATGCGGCGGTCCAGGTGGCGCCGTCGTACTCCGAGTACCAAGTGCCGCTGACGGCGGCGCAGCTGGAGTCCTGCGTCACGTTGGTGCCGTCGCGCTTCAGGACGACCTCGCGGGTGTTGCAGGCGCCCGACTGGGTGATCCAGTGCGGGAACTTGTCGCGGCTGTAGCCGCTCGACGAGCCCTCCGCGGCGACGGTCAGCTCGCTGAGGTAGGTGCGGGCGGTCGAAGCGGAGACCGGGGTGGGCATGGCCGCTTGGGCCGTGGGGGCGGTGAGCAGGCCGGTGGTTGCGGCGAATGCGGCGGATGCGGCGACAACGGCGATGCGACGCGCGTAGACACCAGACATGCGAACTCCCTTGATGTGGGGGGACCTTGGACGGGTGACCCGTGGGGCCCGGCCATCGTGGCGGTGCCGGGTTTCCGTGGGGTGGGCACCAGGTAACAGGGTGGCGACATGGGCACGTCACATCAAGGGTTTTGGCGAACAGGCCTGGAGCATGGGGGCGTACGTCCGCATCTGCGCGGGCGTACAGGCTGACATGGCGACAAGTCGACGCCGCGGAGGGCCGGTTCGCGCGCATGGTCCGGGGCGGGCCGGCCGTAGGGTTGCGGCGTGCTGCTACCGGTCAACATCACGCTCGGAGTCGTGCTCGCCGTGCTGCTCGCGGCGGCGGCCGGGGTCGCCGCGCTGGCCTCGCTCGGCCGGTCGCGCGAGATCCTGCTCGCCGGGCTGCGGGCGGCGGTCCAACTCGCCGCGGTTTCCCTGCTCATCGGCTGGGTGGTCCACTCGGTGGCGCCGCTGCTCGGGTTCGTGGCGCTGATGTACGCCGTGGCGGTACGGACCGCGGGCCGCCGGGTCACCGGCAATCGCACCTGGCGATGGGCGGCGCTGCCGATCGCGGCAGGGGTCGCGCCGGTTGTCGCGCTGCTGCTGCTCACCGGACTCGTCCCGGTCCGGGGCATCGCGCTGATCCCGGTGACCGGCATCCTCATCGGGGGTGCGCTGACCGCGACCGTGCTCGGCGGGCGGCGGGCGCTGGACGAGCTGACGACCCGGCGCGGGGAGGTGGAGGCGGGGATGGCGCTCGGACTGCTCGACCGTGAGGCGAGGATGGAGATCGCCCGGCCCGCGGCGTCGGACGCGTTGCTGCCGGGGCTCGATCAGACCCGGACGGTGGGGCTCGTGACCCTGCCGGGTGCCTTCGTGGGCATGCTGCTGGGCGGCGCCTCACCGGTGCAGGCGGGGGCCGTGCAACTGTTCGTACTGGTAGCCCTGATGGCCGTGCAGGCGGTGGCCGTCGCGACGGTGCTCGAACTGGTCGCGCGGGGGCGGCTGCACCGGGACTGAGGCCGGGGCGCGTGCCGCCGGGATGCGGCTATCGCGCGTCGATGTGCAGAAGGATCGAGCCGTCGGGTGCCGCCTCCACCCGGATCCGTGTCAGGTCCTCGACGTGCGCGTCGGGGGAGAGCGCCCCGGCGCGCGGGCCGACGCCCACGACCCGCATGCCCGCCGCCCGGCCCGCCGCGATGCCCGCCTCCGAGTCCTCCAGGACGACGCAGTCCGCCGCGGCGAAGCCCAGCTCGGCCGCGCCCTTGAGGAAGCCCTCCGGGTCCGGCTTGCTGGCGCCGACGCTCTCGGCGGTGACACGGACCTCCGGCATCCGCAGGCCCGACGCGGTCATCCGGGCCCGGGCCAGCGCCTCGTCGGCCGAGGTGACCAGGGCGTGCGGAAGCGCGGCGATCGCGTCCATGAAGGCGGGCGCGCCGCCGACCGGTACGACGCCGTCGGTGTCGGCGGTCTCCTCGGCGAGCATGACCCGGTTGTCCGCGTAGTTCTGCTCCATCGGGCGGTCCGGGAGGAGCACCGCCATGGTGGCGTACCCCTGCCGTCCGTGGACGACCTTGAGCGTGGCCTCCGGGTCCAGGCCCTCGCGCAGCGCCCAGCGCCGCCAGCAGCGCTCCACGACGGCGTCGGAGTTCACCAGGGTGCCGTCCATGTCCAGGAGCAACGCCTTAAAAACACCTATGGTCACTGACCTGGGCACGGGGCCATCCTCTACGTCGTAGCTTATTTGTTTCGCTACGATACAAAGAAGGGTGCTGCTCTGGCCAATCCAGAGACGCGAATGAGCCCCGACCGCGAGTGCGGTCGGGGCTCCGGTTGTTCTTCAGGTCACAGAGCGGGCTGCCCGCTGCCAGGGCACATCTCGCGCGAGCCCTGCGGCTGGTGGGGAGTGGTCGGGGTGCCGGGCGGGGAGCCCACGATGGCGCCGCAGGAGGGGCATCCGCCCTCGCACTGGCCGGGGTCGAATCGGTGTCCGGGGTTCGTGTCGCACATATCAGTTCCTCCTCGATGGGGGTGGTGCTGACAGAGGTGGTGCACTTGCCACTCCGACCCGGCCGGGCGGGCGGGCGCCCGCCCGGCCGGGTGGAGAGTCAGAAAGCGGACTGTAGATCGAAAGGCTGTCCGCCCTTGCCCTGGCCGGCACGGGCCGTGTGCTGGAACAGGACGAAAATCCGGGACTCGCTGTGGAACACGAGACCTACCCCCGGGTGGGCATTCGGCTCGGCCGCTCGCTCGCCGGACGTGTAGGTGTACACCTGCGCGATCTCCGCGTTGCCCGCGTTCGTGAGCATGGCCGCCAGGTACTGTTCGGCCCGCGCGGGGGTGATCTTGCCGTCGTCGTACAGGTCCGGCACGGGAACCTCGGCCGGAGGCACGTCTATGACGGGCACCTCCGGGCGGTCGTACTTGTCGCTGGTGGACGCGGCGGTGATTGCCGCCCACAACTGCGACCCGGTGGAAAACGTGACGTGGATCCCGAAAGGCCGGCCGTCTTCCTGCCAGGGCTCGGCTGCCTTCACGTCCGGAGCTTTGAGTAGGGTCTCAACGGCGAATTCTTGGAAGCGCGCGGGTCGCATTTGTGATCATTCCTTCCGTGGCGGCCGAGCCAGTCTAGGCGGGAAGCCGAGGAGTGGAAGTTGTCAGCCTTACGGGCACGTCCGGACCCCGGTCGCCGCCGGCCTTGGGTACGGGCAGGCGGGTCATCGGCGCTCCTCCCGCCACGCGCGGGTGAGACGGACAGCGGTCGGGCAGGGCGAGCAGCGGCAGGACGCGCACACGTAGGTGTGGCCCACCAAGGTGCGATATGCCTCGTCGCCGGGCGAACGGACCGGCGCTGACGTCGGCGCGGTCACGACTGCCTGCCGTCGTCCGGTCGGAGGCCGCGCTGCTCCCGGCACGGCGCGCACGCGTACCGGCTGACCGCCGGCCCCGCGTCCTCGCCGACAACGTCGATCAGGACCGCAGTCCTGGACGGGCCCTTGTGCCAGTCGCACCAGTCAGCCCCAGGGGACTCCTGGCCCGGCTCTGGACGGGGCGTCACCGCTGCCTTCCCTTGCACCTGTCGCACTGGCAGGGCGGGTACGCCTGGCCAGCGGGGATGGTCTTGGCTGGAGTGACCTCGGTCGCGGGTTTTACGATGCGCGTCGTGAGACCGTGCCGGTCTACCTCGTACACCTTGATCGTCATTGGCATGCTCGGCTCCATACGATGACTGGTGCTCAGCACCGTAGGAGCGCACGAACGAAGCGAGGGACAGGATTCCTGCCCCTCGCTCATGAGTTCGACCTATGCGGCCAGCAAGCCCAGTTGGTCGGCGAGTGCCGCCGCGCGCTGCCGCCGTGCCGGGCTCCGCGCCTCGGTCTCCTCCAGCACGATCCGGCGCGCGTAGCCGTTGTACTTGATCGTCTCAGGGGCGGCCTCGTGAGCTTTTTCCAGCGTGGCGAGTGCGGTCTCTGCCTGGCCGTCGAGCTGGTACGCGCGAGCCTCCTCGATCCGGTGCCGAGCCAGCCGAGGCCGGGACGGGATCGCGCTCGCGTCCGCCGCGATGACCTGTCGCACTGACTCTCCGCCGGCGCGGAGCTCGACGGCGATGGTTACGGCGTGCGCGCCCATGATGGCCTGCGAGAAGCTGGTGATCGGGTGGTAGTAGCCGGGAGTGAGCTTCTTGGAGGTGGCTTTGGCCTTGTCCCACCATCCCAATGCGTCCCCGGTCGCGCCGCGGCGCGCGGCCGTGTACCCGGCCTCGAACTGAAGCGCTCCAGCAATCGCCATCGTTCGGTCGTCGGCGCCGGGCAAGAACCGCTCCAGGTGGTCGAGCGCCTCCAGAGTCATGGCGTCCGCAGCGTCGAAGTGGCTCGGGCCGGTGTCGCGGTGTGCCTGCGCAGCCAGCCACGCGGCGACACCGATCGCGTGCGGGTCCTCGGACTCCTGCGCGGCGACTATGCCGCGCTCGGCCACTCGCCATAGGAGTGCGCTGTCGGGCTGGTAAGCCACAAAGAACTGGCTGAGGCTGTACACCTCAGAGAGAACAGCCTGCGCCGCGCGCCGGTCCGCCGCCGAATCTGACTGTCGTACAGCCAGTTGGGCATCGCGGATCAAGTTGGGGAGCAGTTCGCCGATGACCTCGCGATGGTTCGGCGCCTGGTGCCGGGCGTCCCAAGCCTTCGCGAGCCGGGCCGCCAAGTGCTCCGCCGGCGGCGCCTCGCGGTCGCCCCCCAGGGTCAGGGCATTGACCGCGTCCCGGACCTCCGGCAATCGGGAATGGCCTGGACCGATGAACAGATCGACGGGCATGGTCTGGTCGCCCGTCAGGTCCGCGAGGTTCCGCACCCGTAGCAGCTCAGCGACTCGCAGGATCACGGGGAGCTTCGGCATGCCGATCTGCCCTGTCTCTACCTGCTTGACCCACGAGGGGGACATGCCGAGCAGCCCAGCCGCGACTGGGCGGGACATGCCGCGCTTCGTGCGGAGAATCTGCATGCGTTGACCGAATGCCATCGGGTCGGCGTACGGGTCCGGGGTAGCATCGTTTGGCATGGCCTTGCCCCTCTCTGTCCAGCTCGTCACTGCCAGGGTATGGGGCAGGGCCCTTTCTGCGGGTGGCGTCGCACGATCCTGATGCACGGCGTCCAGCACCCGGCCGAGGACGACAACGGCTGACCTTGAACGCACGAAACCGCCCCCTCCCGCACTACGCGGGAGGGGGCGCGGCTACTTCTGCGAGAGCTGCCACAGAGTCAGGGCGAGGCCGATCACGCCGACCAGTGCGGCCAGGGACGGAAGGGGCCACCGGGCCCGCTCCAGAGCATCGAGGCGCCCAGTGTCGCGCTTCTGTCGTTCCGTCTCCCCCCGTTCGAGCGCGTCGAGTCGCTGCTCGACGTCCATTAGTCGCCGGTCGGTCTGGTCTCCGCGCTGGGCGAGTAGCGCAAGGCTGCCGTTGACGGTGGCGAATCCTTCGGCCATGGTGCCGCGCAGCTCGGCGAGGGCGACCGCGATTGCGGCCGTGTCGGTCGGCTCGGTCACTCGCGGCCCCCGGTGTCGGTGAGGCTGAGGCCGAGGCGGGCGAGCAACTGCTCGACGACCGGCAGCGCCATGACCCGGGCGAGGCCGGCCGCGACGGCGAGCGCACCCGCGACCCACGGCAGCGACTCGCGGATACCGGCCGCGGCCACGATCGCGGGGAGCGCGGCGGCGAAACCGGCGGCGGCCTGAATGGCGGTACGGACAGCACGCTTTGTGCTCGGCTTCATGCTGATCACTTCTTCCCGCCGTAGGCGATGGTGTGGAGTGCGGCCCAGCCGCGGGGGCCGATGGCGGGGTCGTAGTGCTGTCCGGCGGCGCGGTAGGCGGGGTTCGCCTGGTGGAAGCGGGCGACGGCGGCCTGTGTCGCGGGCCCGTAGGTGTCCGCCTCGGGAACGGCCTTGGCCATGTACCCGGCGGCCTTGAGTGCACGCTGAAGCCCGCGCGCCGAGGGCGACTTGCGGTCCGGGGCGAGACCGGCCGGGAACGCAGGCGGCGCGTACGGCTTCGGCGCGGTCGGCTTCGACGGCTTGCTCGGCGCGGTCGGCTTCGGTGCCTTGTCCGCCCACGCCGGGTCAGCAGACCGGATGCCCTCCGGGTAGTCCGGGTAGCCGTACCCGTAGACGTACGTGTCTCGACGCTTTCGCGTCTTCAGGTACACCCCGTCACCCTCGGCCGAACCGCTGGTGTTGGTGTTCCCCTCCACGGTCGTGATCGTGTCGGCGGTGTAGCTCACCACGATGCCGGTGTGCGACCCGCCGCCGCGGCCGTAGAAGACCTGGGCACCGATGGCGGGGTACTCCGACCAGCGCTTGCGGTCCTTGAACCACTGCGCTCCCGTGGCGCAGCTGGCCGTGCGCGGGAACAGACTGGCGGCCCCGGCGGTCATGGCCACCCATGACACGAACGTGGCGCACCACGCCTGCCAGTCCGCCCATTCCAGGCCAGGCACGGCCGGGCCGTACTTCGTCTTGTTGTTCCAGTGGCCGTTGGTCTTGCCCTCGCGGTAACCGATCTCGGCCCGCGCGGTCGTAATCACCTTGTCGGCGATCGGCGTTGCCATGGGTGGGTGTCTCCAGACATGAAAAAGGCCCCGGCCGGATCGGCGCGGGGCAACGCAAGAAGTGGGGTAGGGGTCAGGTGGCGGACGGGCCGGGGTCGGTCGGAGTCATCGACTCCGTGTAGGTGAGCGTCCGGCCGGCCGACCGAACGCGGAATTGACCGGACTGTTCCAGGACGTCTACGGCCTGTTGCACTATGGGCAACATGGCCGGGTTGCTCGGGTTGTCGGTACTGGCCTTGATAACCAGCGTGACGGGGTAGTCGCCGACACGGTCGACGCTGTCGGCGTGAATTTCCCACTCGGTGCCGGTCGGTCCCTGCGGTGCGCTGATGGGCATGCTGGTACTCCTGATCTGTCTATCCGGCTGCGACGGTGCCTGAGAAGGAGACGGCGCTGCCGCTCCCGATGGCACTGGTCGGGTCCATGCTGGTCAGGGTGCATGTTCCGCTTGATTCGATACGTACCGACCCGGAGGAGGTACCGCCCTTATCGAACTGGGTGATGTACCGGCTTCCGGGGCAGCAGTCGGCGGGGAGGGTGCAGGCCAGAATGTCGCCGATGTTCCCGGTCGAATCAGCCGCGGGAAGGCTCGCCCCGGTTCGGGAGAGGATTACGGTCCATTCGACCGTCCCGCCCGCCCGGCGGGCCGTGAAGCTGCTCAGTCCCCACCCGGCCGCAGGGATAACGCTACTGGTCAACGCTACTGGCGTGTAGTTGTTCAGCCTGGCCGCGGTGATGCGCATTCCGGCGAGCCACTGTGTCATGGGTATCTCCTCAAAGGGCGACGATGGCGGGATGAGCAAGCCGGACATCTGCGCCCGCGGGCTGCGGCTTGACGATGCCGTTGACGGAGCGCACCACAGTCATCTGCTGCGGGCTGGTCGTGGTCATGGAAGCGTCAGGGATCAACCGGATTCCCCACCAGTACGAGACGTCGGCTGGGGTCGGAGTGCCACCCTGCCGGGTACGGACACGAGACCGTGACGCGGTGGCCGGCGCGGTCGCCGTGACGCTGATGTACGTCCACACCCCGGCCGGGACCGTGACGGCCGTGCTCGGACTGGTCGACAGCAGCACATCGGCAGCTGTGTACCAGTCGGTCACGATCCGCATATCCGCCCATCCGGCGGGTGAGTGCACCCAGCCACACATGGTGTAGCTCGCGCCGGGGGTGATGCTGCCGGCCGGGCTGCGAGGCTCGGACAGCACGCCAGGGGTCGGCGTTCCAGCAGGGGTCAGCAGCAGTGAAGCGGCTGCGCCTCGGGCCTTATGGGTCACGGCAGTTGAGCGCGTGACGGTGCCGCCCGAGCCAATCCACCCGGACGTATCACTCACCAGCGGGTTCGGGTTGATGACCGTGCCCACCGATACGGCGGTCACGGTTTCTCCGCCTACCGTGAGGTCGAACGGGTACTCGGCCGGGTCCGGGGTCCAGACCGGGCCGGACGTCGTGGAGACCGACAGCACGGTCCCTGTCGCCGACACCGCGGCGGCCAACGAGGACCCCTCTGTGTCCGCGCGTCCAAGGACCGTATCGCCGACGACTCCGACGCGGTACGGGCCGGCCGGAGTACACGACAGGGTGAGATCCCAGGTGCGCGGTAGCGGCTGGTGCTGGATCTGCCGTACGAGGAGGTCGAGCGGGCCCGGACCGGTGAAGTGCGGCGGGCGGACGATCCGTATCAGGTCGCCCGGTACCAGTCCGAGCGCAGCAGGGATGAGTTCCGGGTGCCGGTGGAGCCGGACTCGAACCGTGGGATACCGAGCCTCGTCCCACGTGCCCAGGTGCGCCCGCCACGCGGCGATGGGCTGAGCCTGGTCGTCCGTGCCGAGTGAGAGTGTGACGGCCTCCTCGTACACCCCTGCCCCGCCCTGCTCCGGCGGTAGCACGGATAGCGGGCCCTCTTCGACCACGGCCCGTCCGGACGACCCGCCGGAGCGCGTCACGGTCACGTCGTTGCGGAGCTCGGAATCGTCGTCGACCGGTTCCAGCGGCGGCGCAACTTGGCCGGCCGCGTAGTCCAGGGTGAGGGCCGGTGCCTGGTTGTAGAGGGTGGCGCGGTCCCGGTACACCAACCCCAGCCGATCCATCCTCTCGTACAGGATGCCGCCGTCCGTCTCGACGACCTCGGACACCAGCGTCATAAGCTCGGCCTGCCCCTGTGGCCCCATCTGCTCAGAGCTGAGCACGGCGTCACCGTCTCTGGACGCCATGAGCAGTTGCGGTTCCTCGGCCGCGAGGCGCACCAGCCGAGTTACTGCGGGTTCGCGGGCAAAGGCGCGGTCGGCGCCGTTGTAGATCAGGCTGTTGGGAGTCGTCCCGGTGCCAGGCACGGCCACGACAGACAGATGACCGATGGTCATGCCCTGCGTGCCACCCGACGTCCAGGACCCTGATACTGCGGTGACGGAGCCCATTGCCCCGGCGTAGATGGTGTTGACGTACCACCATTTACCGTCGGCGATGTCGCGCCAGGCACACACCAGCCGACTACCGCTTGCCCCGTTGTCCGATACGAAGATCGATAGCCGATTCCAGACACCAACGAAATCGGTGAGCGCTGCGGACTCGCTGTACACCACGAACCCCAGAATCTCGCCGTCACTGTCGCGGGCCTCAAGCCGAATGCCTGACGTGCTCGCGTAGACGTGCAGGGTCCGGGCCTGCGCCCCTGCCACCGTCACGCGCAGGATCTCTGTCTGGAGTCCGGGCATTGTGGGCAGTCGGTAGACCATCTCTACGTGCCAGCCCTGGCTTTGCGTAGCAGGCACCCGTGCGGACAGTGTGGCTACCTCACCAAGGGTCGGCAGCGCGGCCGATCCGGGCAAGCTGTCATCGGCGGCAAGGTCAAGCCCTGTGGCCGTGGCCGGCTGCACCCCTTCGATGGGGGAGTAGAACTGTGTGGATCCGTCGCCGTCTTCCATCGGCCAGTACGCCAGCAGCCCCGGAGCCGACGGGATTCGCCGGCGCAGCGTGGATTGGAGCGGGCGCCGCCCCTGGTTGAGGCGGCGCAGGATGCCCGCGGCCTGCACGGGCACCCACGCGTCCTGCTCGCTCGCGGCCCAGCGCGGCGGCCACTCGGACACCTCGCCATGGAAAATCCCCTGCCGGTGGGTCACGTCCGCTGCTGGGCCGAGCGCCCACACGCGGCCGGCGCTGTCCGTCATGCCGGTAGCGCCGTCCGCCAGGGCCCGGAAGTCCGGCGCGGCGACGACCGCGCCGCCGATGCCCGCACGCACCTCTGCACGGTGAATCCGTCCCGTTACCGGAGCGTCCCCGTTAACGGCCGACGGTGCAAGGTCGAGCGGTGCTGTACCGGCGTAAATGCTCACAGCCGGGCTGGCTGTCATCGGGGCGCCGATGACTTCCCACGGCCCGTCCATCGTTGGCGCCCACCACAGCGTTGCGGTGAAGCCGCCCGCGCCGTTGTCGACGTCCAATGTCGCGCGGAGTGCGGCACGCGGCGGCAGCGCCGGCAAAGGCTGCTGCGCCAGGTACGTTACTGCCCCGGTCACGGACCAGTTCAGAATCAGCAGGCCGTTGGCGAGCCGCAGCAGATACGACCGCTGGTTGGTCGCAGAGATCCATTTGCCGATCAGTGAATAGCTGCCGGCCGCGTTCCAATCGGTCGTGGCTTCAACCCGGATGTCAATGTCTCCGGTGATGTCCAGCGCCGCAGCGTCCGGGGTCCGGGCGTACGAGGTTGGGATGCCAGAGAGGTTGAGGTATGCCTCGGTCCCCGGGATCGACACCCGTACCGGGGTGTTCCGCCCCAGCAGCCCGAAGTACGGGCTGCTGGGGTTGCGCGGGGAGTACCGGCCCGTCTTGTTGTTCAGGAGGAGCGAACAGGACGCAGGGTCCGGCTGCGCCCCCTCGCTCGCCGTGCCGTGCGTGATCTGTACCGGCTCCCGGGTGTACAGGTCCGACGTGATGTCCGTCCACACCCCGCCGAGCTGGAGCTCGGCCCGCAGGCCGAGCGCATCCTCGGGAAACGCCACGCGCCTACCTCCTGTCTCTCTTGCCCGCAAGCACGAGCTGTACGTCACCGCCGCGGACGCGGATTGCGTGCCGCAGATCATCGAGAAGCGCGTCATCACGACGCGACCCGGACGACCTGATTTCGATCACGGTCCGGGCCGGGCCACCCGCGCCCGTACCGACCGCGCCGCCCGCAGCCGACCCCGCAGGGACTGGCACGGCGGACGGGTCGACCAGTGCGGACATCGACGCGTCGACCGCGCCGCGGCCCCCGTCGATGCCCCTCACGAGTCCCTGCGGGATGTACCGGCCGACCGCAGCCATGACCCGCGACGGCGAGTGAATGCCGAGCGCCTGCCGGATGGCTTTCTGCATCCCCTTGGCGATCGTCAGCATCTGCCGTTCGATCAGCTTCTGTTGGGACTGGAGACCCTTCACGAGTCCCTGCGCAGCCTGGATCCCGGACCCGTACATAGCGTCACCAGCGGTCTTCCCGGCACCGTCTGCGGCCTTGACTAGTGCAGCCTGCTGCGCGTTGATCTGCTGCACCTGCGAGGCCGAGGCGTTCGCCAGTGCTGCGGCGGAGCCGGCGCCCTGCTCGACGCCGGCCTGTGCAATCTGCGCGATCAGGTCGCTGCGCACACCCTTCTTTTTGAGCGTGGCAAGCTGCCGTGCGAACTGCTGCGCCTGCGCCACCCGCGAGGTGAGGTTGTTGAGGATCGACTCGGCCGAAGAGACCCCGCCCCCGGACGTGATGTTTCCCGCGTCGAGCACGCCTTTTCGTACGTCAGCGGCGAGCTTGTCGCGGTCCTTGATCTGGTCGGCGACCTTCTTCTGAGCAGCTTTCAGCTGACCTGCAATCTTCGCTTCCCTGTTGGCGAGCGTGATCAGCTTCTTACTTCCGCTGCTGATCTTCCCGAGCGCCTTCGACCGCTTCTTGCCCGGCCGAAGACCATCGGTCACCATGTCCGCGAGTTTGGTCGATGCGGCCTTGACCTGCTTACTCGATCCGGTCAGACCGTCAATCAGGCCGCGTGCAATCCACCGGCCCTGAGCCGCGGTCACCTTCGACGGTGAGTGAATGCCGAGTGCTTTCGCGATCGGGCCTGGGATCATGGACTTGGCCCAGCTGATCAGCTTGCCCTTGATCCAGCCCCCCATGCCCTTGATGCCGTTCCATAGGCCCTGGACGATGTTCCTGCCCTTTTCGAGGAGGAGTGATCCCAGATTTCCGATGGCGCTCTTAATTCGAGCGGGAAGGCCGCGCACGTACGTAACAAGCTGAACAATTTTCAGGGCGATTTGGAACTTCAGCTTGTCCCAGACTTTCACCGCAGCGGCCACGAAAGTAGAAATCGTGGTCACGATGCTTTTGCCGATGCCCTTGATCTTTCCCCAGATCCAATCCCACACGGCACTTGTGGCAGATTTGATCCGGTCCCAGTTGGCGTAAATCAGTGCGGCGAGACCGACGATCGCGGCGATTACCCACCCGATCGGGCCCATGGCAATTACCCACGCTGCGGCCATGCGGGCACCCTGGATCATCGCCTGTACGCCCATGAGTAGCCACGTGCCCACCACGCGCGCACCTGCGGCAACCTGCGTGCCGGCCGACGCCAGTGCCGACGCGCCCGACGTCACCCATGCAGCTACGGTCTGAGCGGCCGAGACTGTCGCAGTGATACCCATCAGCACCAGGACCGGCAGCAGCGCGCCACCGATCACACCAGCCAGTATCTGAAGCGTGCCAGAGTTCTGCTGCGCCCACGTGCCGAAGCGCATCAGGGCCGGAATGACCTGCGAGCCGAGGACATTTACGACCCCCTGCTCAAGGCTCCGCTTGAATGCCTCAACGCGAGTTCCTGCGTTGTCCCGCAGCGAATTACCGGCCTTATCGGCGGCGCCGGAGAAATTCCCGAGCGCGCCAACCGCCTTTGACGGGTCGAGAGCAAGAAGCGCTTTTTGTACGTCCTCCGACTTCGTACCGAAAAGCTCGGCAGCAGCAGCGTCCCGCTTGACGGGGTCCTCCATGGCGCGCAACTTGTCGAGCGTCATTTGGAGGGCCTGCGTGGCTTTCGGGCCGCCCGCCGAAAGCATTTGGACCATCTGACTAGAATTCAGCCCGATGCTCTTGAATCCTGAAACGATCTTGTCGCTACCGGCGACACCCTCGATCGTGAATTCCTTGAGTGCGTCGCCCACGACATCGGTATCGCGCGCGCCAGCCTTGAGGCCCTGCGACATGAGACCGGTAGCGCTCTGCGCGCTCAGTCCGAGACGCTGGAAAATGACTGAGTACTCATTGAAGGTATCCGCGATGTCGTCGGCGCGCGGACCCATTCCCTGAAGACCCTTGGTGATGACGTCAAGTGCCATCTTTGCATTCGGGGCAAGGCCGGTTTTCATGACCTGCCCGATTGCATTTGCGGTCTGTCCAAGGTCCAACTCAAATGTATTCGCGAGATCGCTCACATTCGTGGCGATGCTCTTGATCTGCGAATTGGTCGCGCTCGGCGGAAGAAGCCCGGCGCGCATGGTCGCAGAAATCGAGTCCGCGGCACCCTGGAAATCCTCGGTCACCCCGGCCGCATACATCTGCCCGGCGATTTTCCCGTACTTCTGCGCTACCGCGGGAGTGGTGCCGAGCTGCGCCGCAAGCCTGCCCGTGATGCGGGACTGGTCGAGCGCCTGCCCGATGCCTGCCATCAGCACCGCGCCGGCCGCGACTCCGGCCGCAGCAGCGGCCAACTTGATCTTCGAGAAACCGCCCTCGGCGGCCTGCGCCGCAGCGTCGGCCCCATCATCCGCGCCCTGGCGCAGACCGTCGCCGAGGGCATCACCGGCCGCTCGGCCCACCGTTCGGCCGGCCGACACGAAACGGCCCCGGGCATCCCGAATGCTGCCGTCGGACGCCCGCACGAACCCTGCGCCGAGCGCCTGCCCAGCAGCCTGCCCGGACCGGTCCGCGTCCCCCGTCATCCGCTGCCCGGCCGCACGGAGATCCCCCTCCGTGCGCCGCAGCGCGGGCCTGACCTGACCATCGTCGATCGTGATGTAGCCGGTCAACTCGCCAACGGTAAGCGCCATCACCGGCCCCCCTTCTGCCCGTTGTCACTGGGCGGTGAGAAGTGACGGTTGACCCGGCACTCAGTGGAGAGCAGGCCGATGATGCGGGCGCGCAGCCATCGCCACGACCGCTCGCGCAGGACACCGCTGGACGCGTCAATGCCGTAGACCTGGTGCAAGTCGCACTCGATCAGGGCCCATTGGCCCAGCAGCGCATCCCAGGTCAGGGACGGGGCGCCGCGGCCTTGCGGCTGCGCGACGAGACCGCCCTCGTACCACTCGTAGAGGCCGGTTTCCGGGTCGTACTCGCCGCACCCGACGCCGAGGAGCCGCGCGACGCCTGCCGACGGCCCGCCCTGTTCTGTGCTTTTCCCGGGGCGTCCCCGGTCGCCCAGTACGCGGCGGCGGTCTCACGGTCGGCGGTGATCCACATCATGGCCGTGAGTGCCACATGCCGGAAGCGGCCCCAGCTGAGATCGGCGCGCAGCTCTTCGTACGTGTCTCCGAGGCACATGCGGTACAGATCGAGTTCCTGCTCGTCGTCGAGCGCGGGCGCCATGTCAGCGCTGCCCCCGGCGGCGAGGCGGGCCGCCATGGTCGTAATGCGCTCGATCCGGATACCGTCCTCGGCCGACGGGTCCTCGATCCGGTACGTCCGAACCACACCGTCCCGGCCTGCGATCGGCAGTTCGAGCGCGTCGTCGAGAAAGTCGCCGAGCGCCTGAAAGTCGGTCACGGCGTCTCCGGGGCAAGCGGGTTGGTGATCGGCAGAAGAGCGCCGTCTCCGGTGAGGGTGACCTCCACCTGATCCAGTGCGGTGTACTCGCCACCGGACGGAGCCCACGTCACCAGGGCGTGACCCTCGTACGCCTCCGGCAGACCGGAGCGGTCCATGTACCGGACGTGAACCAGCGACGCCGACCCGTACGCGAAGCTGGCGAGGCGCAGCGCCTCGTGAACGGCGTTGTACGTCTTCGCCGTGTCGTTGATCTTGCGGTTGATCGTGGCCGACAGCTCCCACGACTGGCCGGTCTTGGTGTTCCCGGCCCAGCCATCGGAGTCGTAGTCCGAGGAGTCTTCGATGTTCGGCTCGGCGGCCGGCTGAAATTCCGTGACTCCCGGGCACAGCTTCCAGTCCGGCGTAGAGCCGGTACCGACGTTGACCTCAAGCCGCCACCTGCGGGCGAGCGCGGTCACTGCGGGTTCGACAGGGGTACTCATGGGGCGTTCTCCTACTCGTAAGCGTTGGGGGTGGCCCGGGTGGTCCGGGCGTAGTAGTTGGCCGTCAGCTCCATGCGGCCGTTGCTGTCCAAGCCGAGCTGCGCCTCGGACTGGCGCCACATCAGCGCCACGTGGACGGTGCGCAGGTGGAATGCCTCGCGGCCGTGCAGGAGGTCGCACACGGCGTCGGCCAGGCTGTACGCGTCGCGCGGATCGCGGCCGGCACGCATCCGCACCTGTACCGCGGTGATCGCGTCCGTTCCGCCCGTGTCCTCGACCGAGTACGGCGTCAGGCAGATGACCCGATCCGGGGCCGCGGGCATCACGCCGAGGATGATCGCCGTGCCCTGTGTGGGGTACGGCTCATCCGGCGGCCCGTACGTACCGAGGCCCTGCTCGTCGAGCAGTTCGGCCAGACCTTCGGCGACGTCAGCTGTGTAGCTCACTGAAGTGACCGCCGCAGCTGCGCCGCGATGATCCGGCCGACCGCCGCGGCCTCGGCAGCCATCGGCTGTTCCAGGTATTTCGCGGTTCGGCCGGTGTCGTGCCGGTAGTCCATCTCCTCGTGCTGTCGGACGGCGTACGGGGTGTCGTAGGCGACTGCGGCTGTGAGCTGCTGCTCGTCCACGGTGGCGGTGCCGGATCGTTCGAGGGTGCCTTCCTCGATCGGCACCCGCTCGCGGCTGACCTGAAGCACATGTTCGGCGCCGAGCCGCAGCCCGCGGGCTGCACCCTCGCGGGTGCCCCGGATGATGGCCTCGCCGTTCCACGTCAGCCGTGCGCGCTGCGTCATTCGCAGAACACCTCCGTGCTCTCGGGTACCGGAAGCCCCGGCGCGGTGTGTGGGGCGATGTGCAGCGCGGTTGTTACGCGGCCAGACGGCAGAGTGATCCGAGACTGTGGCGGGCAGTCGAGCCCCGGCTCGGCGATGATCTGGGCAGTCGACGTGACCTCGGCGCCGGTTCGGTCCCGCACGGTTCGTACGGTCTCGGAGACGAGTGCGGCCACGGGGGCGCCCGGCGGCCAGTAGACCGGGCCAACCGGTCCGTCACCGCGGTACCGGGCGATGGTGATGCGGTGCGGCAGCAGCCACGTGGGCACCCTCACCAGATCACCCCCGGCAGCAGTCCGGCGCGGGCCAGAGTCCGTTGTGCGCGCGGTCCGATGTCGACCGCCACACCGACGGGCCCGCCCTTCCGGCCGGACATGCTCACGGGGCCGATGCTGACCGAGTCCCATTGGCCGGCCGCTCCGGTGTCGTCCCCGCCCTGCGCCGCCACGTACTCGACCTGCGCGCACGTGGCGGCGGCGAGCGCGGTCACGATCGCGGGATCGGTCGGCATGCCGTCGGCGTCGGTCTGGTAGACCGCGGTGAGTAGGGCGTCGTCAACGTCCTCGCTTGCGCGGGTCAGCAGCCGTACGGCGTCCGCCGGGGCGGGCTGCCCCGTGTACTCCGCCAGTTGCTCAGAAGTGGCGTACACACGGGGCATCGGTCACCCCTTCGGCTTGGGCTTGGACGGCGAACGCCCCGCGGCCTTGGCCTGCGGGGCGTCCTTGGCCGGCTCTGACTCGGTGTCCGGGTCCGGATCGGCGTCCTCGTGATAGCGGCGCAGCAACACGGCGCGCCCCCCTTCCTGATCAGGTGGTGGCGAGGGTGCCGACGCACACACCCTTGTCGTCGAGCCGCTTCACGGCGTAGTGCAGGTTCGTCGTGATGACCGTGGTGCGCTTGAGAATGTCCCGGTCGAACTCGACGATCGGGCGCCGCTTGTACAGCAGCCCCAGCGCGTTGTTCTTGAGCAGCAGGAACTTGCCCGCGGCCACCCGGTCGGTGACGATCACGGGCATGCCCGCGATCTCGCCGATCTGGCCGGTGCGCACGGCGGTGGTGCCGCCCAGCTTCGACGCGTCGATGAACTGCGGGTCGGCCCACACCTGGGTCCGCTGCACGGAGTTGATGAAGAGACCGGCGAACTCGGCAGGGTCGAACTCGTCGCCGAACCGACTGATGGCGTTGTTCACGACCCCCCACGTGAGCACGGTCTCGCCGGTCGCGCTCGTGTAGGTGTACGGCTGGCCTCCGCCCTGCGCGGTCTCATTCGCCTGCGCCTGCGCGATCAGCGCGGCGTCGACCTTGCGGGCGGCGAGGATGCCGAACTGGCGCTGCGCCTCGGTGCGCGGGTCGCCCAGCGCGTTCAGCATGGCGTTGTCGCTGATCTCGACGGCCTTGCCGGCTTCCTTGATGGTGGCCTTGCTGCTGGTCTGGCCCATGACGGTGGTGCCCATGGCGACGGCCTCGGTGAGGTCGTCCAGCTCGCCGAGGGCTCCCCACTTGGGGAAGTTGATCGTGTCGCCGGGCTGGCCGGCAAGGGTGTCGTCGGTAAGCACGGCGGGGCTGCCTCCGACGCGTACGGCGCCGGTGAACTTGGCCTGGGACATGTCGCCCCACACCTCGGGGACGATCAGATTGCTTGCCTTGGTCTCGGCCACGGTGGGCCCTCCTTGGGGGTTATCCGGCGAGGCGCCGGTAGGTGTCGGGGTCGGTCTCGTAGAGCTCGGCGCGCTGGGCGTAGCCCATGGCGGCGAACTGGGCGGGGGTGACGCCTCCGCCTTGCTGGCCGGTGAAGTCGGCGCCGCCGCGGGGCGGTCCGGCCGGCGCGGTGCCGAGCTTCGGGTTCGCGGTCACCGCGGCCTTGACGGCGGCGGCCACGGCGTCGGTGTCGGTGGGGTCGATGTCGGCGAGCGAGGCCGCGAACGAGCGGGAGTCGAGCAGGGCGTCAGGGTCGCCTCCGGCGTCGCGCGCGGTGCGGTACACCGCCAGTTCGACCGCGGTCTGTCGGGCCTGCTGCTGCGACTCCGTGAGCTGCTGCGTGAGCTGCGCGGGGTCCGGCGGGGTGTCGCCCGGCACGATGCCGAGTGCCCTGCCGATCTCCTGCGCAAGCTGTGCGCGGGCGTCGTCGGCGGCCTGCTGCTTGGCCGTGACGCGGGAGCGCCCGGCGTCCTTGCGGGCGGCGGCCAGATCGGCTTCAAGCCGTGCGATCGTCGCGGCCGGGTCCTGCTCGTTGCCAGTGCTGACGGCCGGGTCGGTGCTCGGCGGCGCGGTGGGGGTCGGGGCCTGCCCGGTACCCGTCGGGTCGCCCTGCTGGCCGGTGTCGCCCGTGCCGGTGCCGGTCGTGGTCTCGCTCATGGGGTGCCCTCCTGGGGCGGTATGGGCCCGCTCCTGGCGGGCGTGGGCATGCAAAAAGGGGCCCGCTCCTGGCGGGCCCCGGGGTGATGCAGTCTGTGGTGCGCCTACTCGGCGCGGTCCTTAGAGGCGAGCGGACGGGCGCGGGCGTATCCGCGGACCCATGCGCCACGCAGCAGCGACGTGCGCGGGTACGGGCATGCGGTCGGTGGGTCGCCGCGGCGCCCGGCCTCGGCCCCCTCGTTCACGGCACGTGTGACGTCCTCGCGCGTTCCCACTGCGTCACCTCTTGTTCTGGTGGTCGCTCTCGTTCTTACGGGCGCCCTCGGCCCAGCGCTGCCGCTCGCCGGTCGCCTTCTCGATGAACTCAGCCTGCGTCAACCGGCCGTGCTTCGCCCACCATTCGCGCAACTCGTCGGATGCACGGGCGTGCGCAATACGGGCTGGCCCTGAGAACAGGCTCATGGGGTCGATGCCGTCGACTTGCGCGCGCTTGTTGAGCAGGTACCCGCGGCACGCCTCCTCGGCGTCGAGATACTGCCGGTAGACGTACTCGGCGTACATCTCGCGTGCCTTGGCTCGGGTGATCCGGTCGCGCGCCTCGGTGCCGCGTTCCTCGGCGGCCTTGACCGCGGCGGCCAACTCGTCCGCGAACTTCGCGTCGCGGGCGAGCGCTCCCCATTCCTCCGGCTCCGGCAACGGGTCGAGTACGTCGTCAACCGCGGCCCGGTCGGCGAGCATGTTCGCCACGGCGTCGCCGGTCGCGGCTGCGGCCGGCAGTGGGTCGGGTGGGTAGCGGCGGTCCAGCTCGGCCGCGATTCGGCCGCGGTCCCGGTCGTCGAGCGAGGCGGCCCGCATAGCGGTGCCCATCTCCTCGTCGGTCATCTCGCGCATGGTCTCGGCGTCGCCGGACCGGACGCGGGCGGCCTGTACGTACGGGGTGCTTGGCGCGGTGTTCGGCGTCGGGAGGTTCGACGCTCCGGGCTGCTCGCGGGCGCGGAGCCGACGCAGGTCCGGGTGCGCGGCAAGGTGGTCGCGCATGGCGCCCTGCCACTGCCTGACTTTGGCGTTCGCGGCGCGCGCCGCCTCGGGCGTCGTTGCCGCGGCCGACCGGTTCTTGTACTTCCTGATGGCGCGCTCGATGGCGCGTTGCCGCTGCCCTGCCTCGTACCCCTCGGGGTCGCTGCCCCCGTGCGCGGGCGGGCGCGTGATGCCCGGCGTGTACGCGGCCACAGAATGGCGGCAGTTCGGGTGTTGCAGCCCGGCCCGGCGCGCTTCGTCGAGCGTCCCGGCGACGTGCACGGGCACCTGCTCGCCGTCCTTGGTCGCGTGCTCGGCCTTGACCGTGCGGGCACCGTCCGGGCCGCTGATCGCGAGAATCTGCGACTCCCACGGGCGGCAGAGCGGGCACTCGCGCGGCGCGTTGCTGACGATGACCAGCTCAACCCCAGCAGTCTCCAGCGTCCGCATGTGCGATTCGGTCGCCGCTCGGGCTACCCCGGTACGTACAGCCATTTCGGCGTAAGAGGTCAGTTTCCAGCGGCGGCCGGCGCGGTCGACGAATGACGTGATTCCCTCGTCTGCCCAGCGCTGCATGGCGTCCTGCGTGGCCTGGCGGCGGGTGCCGATGCCGAGCAGCGGCGTTGCCGCGACTTGCGCCACGATCGCCCGGAAGCGGTCGAGCACGGTTCGCAGGATCGACCGGTGGGTGTCGGTGACGCGGTCGACTGTCTGCTGTGCGAGGCGGTCGACGGCTTGCGCCTGCGGGGTGATGTCGTCGACCAGACGGCGGGCGTCGTCGGACAGTGCGCCAAGCTCGGCGACTCCGGCGTGGTGGCCGACGTTGTACGCCTCGGCCGTCACGTTGAAGACTTCGAGCGTGACGGCCTTGCCGAGTTCGTCGACAACCCCCTGTGAGGCCCGACGCAGTGCCGTGATAGCGCTGAGCTTGCGCTCGGCCCACTGCGGCGAGTCATACCCGCCCTCCAACTGGCGGGCAATGATGCCAAGTAGGCGTTCCTCGGCGGCGGCGTACAAGTCACGCGTACCGGCGGCCAGATCCTCGACCATGCCCGGGTGAATCGGCACGTGTCCCCCCGTTTGCACTGCTATGCGATCAGCTCCGGAGTACCTTGGCCTCATGCCGACTGACCACACCCAACCGAGCCAGATCAGGTGCGACCGTTGCGGTCAACTGCTCAGCTATTGGGGGCCGATGGGCAATAGGAGTTGTAGGCGATGTGGCTTGATGCTGGTAATGAGCGCCGCTGCGACTCCCTCAGCTCGGCAAGAGACTGACCGCGTGCTTGACCGGATCAAAGGGTGTGCCGCCCTCGTCGCTCTCGCGGTCTTCGCCTTCATCATCTACGCGATAATCAGCGGAGGTAGCGGCAACTGAGAGCGCCGCCGCACATCTACATGGGGTAGGTGTCTCCGGGGTCGGGCGCTGCTGCGCCGGTCTCAGCAAGGATCGCGGCAACCTCGGCGTCAACCGCCGCGTCGTCCAGGTCCGGCGACCGGTACTTGACCTTGGTCCTGGTGCTGACGGCTCCTGCCCGTGCGAGCAGTTCCAGCGTGGTTGCCTTGCTCTGCTCGGACTCGGCGGCGTCGAGCCGGAACTCAACGATCGGGCGCTCCGGTGTGATCCGGGCGCCGAACTGGGCGACGGCGAGCAGCTGGTAGGCGTGCAGGAAGTCGGCGAGGCTGCTGCGCCAGTGGCCGGCCTTCTTCTTCGTCGTTGTCGTGCTGCGGCCCTTGCGGTCGTCGACTTCCGTGGCCGTGATCGCCTCGCCTGCGGCCTCAAGGCCGAAGCTCTGCGCGGAGTATCCGGCAGACTCAACGGCCTTGCGGGTCAGCGCCTCGGCCGTCTGCTGGTGCTCGGCAACCCTGATTGAGAACTGCGACAGGGTGATGCCGCCGGCTTCGGTGGGCGGCATGTTCAGGCTGCTGTACACCTCGCGGTCGTCGTCGAACGCTGCTCCCTGGCCCGGCCCGAGGCTGGTCAGATACCCGTCGGGGACGACCAGTCGTGCGCGGGCGAGTCGGATGTCACGCATCCATGATGTCCAGACGTCATCGAGCGCGGCGAACTGGTCATGGATCGGGGCCGCGTAGTCGCTGCGTCCCATGGGGCTTGACCGGTGCAGGCGGTTCGGCGTCATGTTCGGCACGTAGACGGCCGTCAGCATCGGGATACCGGTGTCGACCGATACCCCGTCCTCGCCGAGCGATCCGGCCAGTCCGGCTGTCTCAGGGTGCTCGGTGAGCGGCACGGCCCGGCCGATGTTGTCCGGGGTGCCCTCGTACAGGGCGTGCACGATGCGGCCCGGCTCGTGCCGTTCCAGGTGCCGGTAGATGGTCTGTGTGTCGCCGCTGTCCAGCTCCCGCCAGAACGTCACGGCCCGCAGGTGCCCGAATGCGTACTCGGGTACGGCGTTGTCCGGCTGCACGGTCGTCGGGATCGGTCGGTCCGGCACGATGCCCCGATCCCACGTCAGTCGCAGGAAGATCCCGGACATGGCCGATGCCTGCTCGGCGGCACCGAGCAGCAGCGAATGCACGCGCGCGGTGTCGATCGCTTTGGCGAGGTAGTCGGTTGTGGTCGTGTCCGGGGTGGTGATGGCTGGCATCTCCGCGAACAGAAGATCGGCGGCCACGGTGGCGATGTCGCCCGGCAACGGGACATGTAGCCTGCGTTCCCGCTTTCGCGGGTAGTCGGCCGACTGCCGTCCCCACAGGGACCTGCGCCCGCTGCGGCCGTCTTGGTCGGCGCGGTGCGGGGTGTGTTCGCGGCGGTCGGCGACCCGTGCAAGGCGGTCGGGGTCTCCGGCGTACCACATGGCGTCGCGGGCCATTTCGCGGTACGCGGCGGCCATGGCCGGCGGCGGCCACGGTGCCCCGTTGTCAGGCAGTGCCATCGGTGGTCACCTCCTCGGATGTGGTCTGCTCGATCACATCGGCGACGTCCCGGAGGAAGTCAGCCAGGCACCGGCTGATGCTGCCGTGGGTATCGGTCGGGTCGGTGGTGATCGTTCCGGCCTGGCACGGCATGCCGCCAACGGTGATCGTGACGGGCAGGGTGATCGACGGCAGGGTTACCGCGAGGGGCGCGGTTGTCATGCTGTGGCCTCCTCAGCGGTGGGCATGGTGAGTAGGTGTCGCCACTCGTGGGCGGAGCTGTGAACGGCGTAGCGAAGCGCGTCAACGGAGTGATCGTTGAGCTTCACCGGCTTGTCCTCGCCCTTTTCGGCGGCCTGCTCGTCCCACACGTATCCGGGTAGTTCGTCGAGCAGGCCGGCGCATGACCGGTGGATGCGGAGTCGGTCTGCGGCAAGGGCAGAAGCCACGGACCGGATGCCGTCACCAACTGCGTTGTCGGCGCGGGCGATACCGGGGTATCCGTCGGACCAAAGCTGTGTGATCAGCGAAGCGGCGGACGGGTCAATGAACGTCCACTCAGGCCGGATGCCCTGATCGGTCACCCACTCGCGGATGGCGGCGGAGTATTGCGCGTCGGTCATCTGCCGTTGCGCCTGGCGGGAGTCGTGGCGCCACTCTGCGCACGCGTACAGCCGGTCGTCGACACCGAGGCCGAGCAGGATCACAGACGTTGCATTGACCGTGCCGTAGTCCACGCCGATCCAGTGTCGGCGCATCTCCGGCAGGGTGTCGACGACGTGGCGCGCTTCGTCGTACGCCTCGTAGATGGCGCCTTCGGCCATGACCCACAGCCCGAGCACGTTGCGCTTGTAGAACAAGCCCCGATAGCTGGCTTTGGTCCGAGCTTTGTACGCGTCGGACAAGCCTGGGTTGTCGTCCATGACGAAATGCCAGGACCGGAGACGCGTCTCGCGGGGCCGGAGTAGGTACTCCTTGCGGGCCCAGTGGTTCGGGTTGTCCGGGTTGGTCGTCCCGAAGATCTTCGAGCCGTCGATAGAGCAGCGGGCGTTCAGCTGGTCGTAGAAGGATCGGGGGAGCGTCGTCAACTCGTCGACGTACGCGCCTGCGCAGGTGAGGCCGCGGACCTTCGGTTCGGCCTGGGCATCGTTGGCTCCGAGCGTGTGCACGGTGCGGCCGAGCACGTGCGCGGTGGGGGCGCCGTTGGTGTACGTGATGTCGCGGGCGAGCGGCCCGAAGATCGACGGATCGGTAAGCGGCCCGAACACGTTCCGGGCGAGGCTGTCGCGGGTGCGGCCGACCATGACCAGCTCGCCACCCTCGGGCCGGTCGGCCACAAAGTCCAGCCACCGGAGCAGTGACGCGATGGTCTTGCCGCTTCGAACGCTGCCTTCCCAGATGTTCTGAAAGGCGCGGGCCTCCATGATGGAGTCGATCTGTTTCGGGGAGAGCGCGAGGCTACTGCCCATCGGCGGCGGCCTCCGGCTCCTCCTCGGCCTCGACGGGCGGGCCACCATGGCGGGCTGCGTAGTCGCGGGCGAGACCTGCCATCAGGTCGCCGATCACGCTGCGCCCCTGCTCGCCCGGGTCGTTCTTCGGCGGTACCAGCTTGAGCGAGCGGTCGAGCGCGGCCCCGGCGGTAGCCATCATGGTGCGGCGGTCGGCCGGCGTCGGCTCGGGCTGCATGCGCTCGGCGTACGAGTGCATGGATCCGCCCCACTCGAAATAGAGCTGCGGCTGTGTCATGCGGCCGATTTCGCGTTCGGCAACGTCATGCAGGGTGGCGGCCATTTCGGTGCGCCGTGCGTCAAGGTCCGCTTTGCGTACGGCGGTCGCGGTGGCGACCTCGGCGGCGCGGTCGAAGGTGAGCCCCGCGTCTGCGGCGATCTTCGAGACGGTGCTCGGTGAGCGCTTGAGCTTCTTGGCGATGGCGTTGCGGGTCATGCCCGCGGCGTGGTGGCGGCGGACGGCTCGCCGGTCTGTCTCAGTGATGGGTCGGGGCTTGGTCACGCGTCACCTCCTCGCCGCGGTGGTCTGTGTGGTGGGGCCGGTCCGGGCGGGTTGCCACTTCCCGCCGCATGCTGTCGTCACCAGCTCTTCCGGACCGGCCCCGGGCATGCGAAACGCCCCGTCGCGACGAGAGAGCGACGGGGCGTTCGGGGCGCCAGTTTCCGGGCATGCCGGGGTCGCCTCGATTAGATCACAGATCGATAACGGTGGGCAACGTCACTTCGGGCAGAGCGTCTTGCGCAGCGCCTCGTTCAGTGCCTTGCCCTGCGCGTCCGTGAGCGGGCGGGCGTCATTCCCGAACCGCTGCGCCGCCAACCAGTCGATTTTGCCGTTCGGCTTCGCGAGCGAGGAGCACTGATTCCGCCCGGCATCAATTGCCTTCTGCTCATCCACGATGATCTGCGGGTCAACGGCTGCGATCGCGTCTAGGTACGCGTCGCGGGCGTCGCCGACCGGAGCGGGCGGAATGCCGGCGGCCTTCTCGGCGGCCGAGTAGTCGACGGTCGTCTCCTTCGGTGCGGGCTTTGTGACGTCCTTCTCCTCGCTCGAGCAGGCAGTCAGGGCGAGCAGCGCGGTAGCGGCGAGCAGGACAGCGGCGGGTTTCACGATGGCACTCCGTACGTAGGGCTGTGCAAGGTGTGACAGATGGGGTGTACGGATGGTTGTGCTCGGGCGCGCGCACGACGCTCGGCCCGTCCGGTCGTACGGCTGCGCCTCGCTGTGTCGTACAGCGGGGCGCAGCTTGTCGTACGGGTGCCGCTCGCGCGTCATACGGCCTGGTCAGTGGCCTGCTGGGCGTCGTACGGGGCGAGTTGGTGGGCGGTAATCTGGGGCGCCGTTCCGGGCGGGTAGCCGCCGGTTTGCCATGCGTGGTGGTACGCGTTCGCGACGATGTAGAGCGCCTGTCGTACGGCGTCGGATGCGGTGCAGCCGGTGCGCATGATGACGGCAAGATCGTCGCGCATGCCCTCGTCCTGGACGCGCACGGTAAGAGGCTTGCCGACTGCGGGGATGGTCGGGGTTTTGGTCTGGGTAGGCTTCGGCTTAGCCATGGTCGGGGGTGTCTCCCGTCTGTGGTGAGGGCCCGTTCCGGCATGTGGAGTGCTGGGGCGGGCCCGTAGCGGTTACTGGGGGTCCGAGTACGCGACTACGGCGTCAGGGTCCGGGGTGTCTCCGTCGCGCCATACGGTGACGCGGAGGCGCACGTCAGCGGAGTAGTCCCGCTGTGCGCCGTCCAACTTGCGCTGAGCGAACTCCGCGTCCGTGCGTGGCAGGCCACCACTGGCCTGTTTCGTCTCGACGGTGTGCCAGCTTCCTTTGGGTAGGTTGTCGGCGTCCCATTGGCGCTCGAGGCGCCAGATTCGGCGGCCGGTCCAGAGCTGGTTCTTGGCGTCGTTGGCGGCGGCCTGGAACGCCTCGGAGACTAGGCCGGGGTTTTCGCGGATGATGCGTCGGACGTAGCTCGGGGTGGCGCCGAGTTCGTGGGCGATTTCGGCGCTGGTTCGGCCGTCGGCTGCGGCACGGCAGATGATCCCAGGGGTGCCGAGCTCGACGGCCTTGGCGGCGCGGCGGATTGTGCCGGCCTCGGCGAGGGTGAGCCGGTCGGCGATTCCTGCGGCGAGGCTGTCGCGCTGTTCGGGGGTGGTGGCGCGGGCGTAGTCCTGGGCGAGGGTGAGTAGCCGGGTGCTGTCGAGCGTGCCGGGGCCGTCGTGGGGGGTTTCGGCGGCGCGGTCGCGCTCGTACTGCTCAAGTGCGGCCAGGATTCCCGCTTGGAATCGGCCGACGGCGGGCGGGGTGTCGTTGGTGCTCAAGGGGCCCTTTCAGCGTGCGGCGAAGAGTGCGCCTTGTGTGGGCGCGGGCTGGCCAATGATGACGAGTTGCTGCGCGCCGTATACGTAGGCGGGCGTGAGCTGTGCGGCGCGGCGGGCGCGCGCGGGTGCGGGTGCCGGGGAGGCCGGCGCGTCGCTGAGGTGCTGCTCGGCGACGGCGGCGGCTTCGGCGCGGTCGCGCTGCTCGGCCTTGGCGCAGGAGCGGCAGAGTTTCCAGCCTCGGGCGGCTGTGAAGATCGCGTTGCGGCCTCCGGCGGGGCGCCCGCAGTAAAGGGTGAGCGTTCCGGGACGGCGGTAGTGGCCGGTGGCCTGGTGTGCTGCGCCTCGCACGGCGTGGGTGTCCATGGGGGTGCTCCCGTGGTGGGGCGAGGTGTGGAGCCTCGCGGTACTCGGTACCGTAGCGGGGCGGTACCGAGTACCGCAAATGGCTAGAAGAAAAGGGGCGCCGGAAGTTGCCGGCGCCCCACGGGCCGTTCAGTGAGTGCGCATGATGGTGGGCCCGCTTGTGTGTGGGACTACTGGGCGTCGCGCGGGGCGGTGGCGGTACGGGCCCGAAGGATTCGGTAGACGTAGGACTCGGTCACTCCGAGGTCGTCGGCGGTGGCTGCGGGGCTGACGCCGTGGTCGGCGTCGGCGTAGATGAGCCGCGGGGTGATGGCGGCGGCGGCCTCGGCGGCGAGGCGAAGCGCGCGTACCTCGCTGGTGTCGAGCGTGTCAGTGAGGTGGTCGAGTAGGGCGGTGCGGCCGTCGGGGTTGTCGGCGGTGTCGGCCCAGTCGTCGGCGATGGCGCGCACGGTCTCGAACGGGTCGCGGTCTTCGTCGGGGTCGCCGCCCGCCGCAATGATTTCGGCGCGGCGTTCGTTCTCGTACTGCTCGAAGATGGCGAACAGCTGCTCTTGCAGTCGTCCGTTAGTAGGTGGGCGTTCTTTGTCCATGTGGCAGTACTCCTGTCGGTGGGTGTGTGACACTCACACTGTACGGAGTTCTGGACTAGGTACACAAGTGGGTGAAGAGGTGGGGCGCCAGGCCAATACCCGACGCCCCATGGGCCGTTCAGCGGCGCGCCGACTCCAGCGCCACGTACAGCGTGACCAGATCGGCCCCCGCCCATACTCGCCGGCCCCGGTCGAGCAGCACAGGTGCGGCGCATGCCGAGCCGGTCGAGCAGACCACGGTGGCGGCCATGGGATCGCCGGATCGGGTGTGGGCAGTGAGCTGCCCGGCGCAGTACGGGCACGGCCGGTCGAGCACGGTTGGGCGACCGTCGCGGCCGAGTGCGGTCTCGACGCGCTGCCGGGCGTGGCGGGCGGTCGCCGCGATCTCCTTGCCGAGCACCGGCCGGACGGGGCTGAAGAGGTCGCCGGCCTCCTCGCCGAGGGCGCGCCCCTCCAGCCACACGGCGGCCCAGTGCAGCCCGTACGTACGGCTTCCGGGGGAGGTGGGTGCAGCGTAGTGCCACCGTGCGGGGTCGTCGCGGTCGGTGGCGTCCTCGGCCCACCGTACGAGGGTGGCCTCGACAGTACGGCGGCCGACAAGGTGGCGGCGTACGGGGCGCTGTACGGCGGCGGCCACGGTGTCGCACAGGTCGAAGAGCTCGCGCTCGGTGGTGGTCGCGGCGTCGAGCGCGGTGAGGTTGGCCGGCGCGGGGTGCTCGCGGAGTACGAGCGGGAGTCGGCCGACGGCCGGTTCGTCGTCCGGCTCGGGTACGGCTCCGAGTGCGGCTCCGAGTGCGCGTGAGTCGCGGGGCGGCCACTCGGCGCGCGGCGGCCGGCCGATCGCTGCGAGGAGGTCGCCCCACTGCTCGCGCACGGCGCGCAGATCGGCGGCGACGGCGTCGGGTGCGGTTTGGGTGGTCACTGCTGCTCCTGGTGGGCGAGGTTGGCGAGAGCGGCGCGCAGCTGGTCGCGGTCGGTGACGACGCGGGCCGTGTGCTCGGTCCATGCGGCCATGGCCTTGCGGGCGCGGGCGGCGCGGGCGTTGGCCTTCTGCTCGCGCTCCTTGGCCTGCTTGGCGCGTAGGCAGGCGTTCTGCCATGCGGCCTCGAACCGGTCGGCTCGGGCCTTTCCTGCAAGCAGGCGTTCGCCGTTGCGGTTGAGGGTGCGGGCGGCGTACTCGGTGAGCTCGTCGAGGGGGGTCTCGGCGGAGCGAGCGAGGATGGCGGCGAGGTTGCGGCGGTGGGTGTCGAGGCGCTGCTCGGCCTTCTCGGCGCGGGCGGCCATGAGCCGGTTGAGCCGGTCGCGGTAGATCCTGGCGTCCTGCTCGGCTTGCTCGGCGCGCTCGCGTTCCTGGCGGGCTCCGCCGTTCACCATGCGGTTGGTGCGCTTCATCCGCTCGATGGTGGCCTCGGCCTTCTCGGCGCGGGCCCGTACGTCGGCGACGTCCTCGACCACACCCCGGACCGGTCCCATGCCGGCGCGGAGGGTGCGGAGTTCCTTCTCCGCGATCGTGGTGCGCTGCTCGGCGGTGGCGACGTGCTGCCCGGCGTCGGTGAGGGCGTGTCCGGCGCGGCCGTAGGCGTCGGCGAGCGCGGTGCGTAGCCGTTCGAGGGTGGCGGCCATGTCGTCGAGGGCGAGGCGTGCGGCGTCGGTGGGGGTGGTCACAGCTGCGGCTCCGGGGTCGAGCGGGTCAGGTGGGCGGTCTGCTCGTTGAGGAACGCCCGGATACGGCCGGCGCGCGTGCCGGGCTGTCCGGGGCAGATGAACGGGTAGGGCGGGTTCGTGCCGTGGCAGGCGGGGCAGTCCTCGGCGTTCCCGCCGGTGTGCTTCGGGGCGGCGCGGTCGGCCTGGCGCTGCTCCTCAACGGCCCGGTACACATACAGCTGCTCGGCAAGGTCGGCGGCGCGCTGCTCGGCTTCGCGGATGGCGTCATGTGCGGCGTCGAGCTGGCGGCCCTGGCGCTGAATGGCGGTCTGCTGCCCGGCCACGGTGCGGCGCAGCTCGTCGGCCTCGGTGAGCTCGACCTCGATGTGTGCGCGCAGCAACGACGCCTCGGCGGCCGTGGTCGGTACGCCTCGCTGGATGCGGGAGAGCAGCACGAGCATGCTGTCGCGGCGGGCCTGGCGGTCGGCTCCGCGAAGCTTCCGTTCGGCCATGGTGCGGCGGGCCATCAGACACGCTCCCATGTCGTCGTGGCCTTCTCGATGTGGCCGGTGGCGAGGCTGCGGCCGGTCGGCTCGAAGGTGTCCGGGTCGTGTTCGGCGTAGTGGTTGGTCCAGAACGTGACGCGGGCGCGGGCTGCTCCGGGCTTGTCGTAGGGCCCTTCGTGCTTTGTCCAGGTGGTGCCGTCGGGGCGGGTGATGGTGATTACGGCGCGGTAGACGTCGCCGTTACGGTCGGCTCCGATGCTGCGTGCCATGGGGTGGCTCCCGTGGGGTGTGGGGCCCGCCGTGGTGGCGGGCCCCGTGCGGGTCAGATGGTCAGTGCTGGCACTGGGAGCTGTGGCACCCGTGCGAGTGGCACCACTCGGGATCGCGCTGCTCTTCCTCGGTGGCCCGTACGGTGACGGGCGGGAGCGCGGCGAGGATGCGGCGTTCGCGGCGGTCGCGGATGCGGGCGGTGAGGCTGGTCATTGGCGGCGCACCTTCCGAGTGAGGCGGGCGGCGGTGTTGTCGGAGTGCCAGAGACGGCGGTTCTCGCGGCTGGCGTGGTGCGTTGAGTGGCCGATCGGCCGGCCGCAGCGGGCGCATCGGGCGAGGGGGCGGAGCCTGGGGCGGAACCAGTGGCGCGGGTCCATCCACTCGCCGACCGACTCGACGTGCTCGGCCTGGGGCCGGCCGCATGCGGAGTAGGCGCACGGCTGGTCGGCTGTGTCGGCGCGGAACCAGTGGCCGCGAATCACTGGCTGGCCTCCTGCTCCTGGGCCTCGGCAGGTGTGGTGGGGATGCCTTCGGCCCGCGGCCAGAGTGACGGCCAAAGTGACGGGCGAGGCTGCTCGGCCGGCTGCGCGTCGGCCTCAACGTCGGCTTGCGGGTCGAGCAGGGTCGCGCGGGCGTCGAGCATGCGGGCGACGTCGCGCATGCCGGTACAGGTGGCGCGGCGGCTGCGGTCACTGGCCTCTCGCATCTCGTTGCCACGCTGGGTGGTTTGCTCGTGGGCGGCGGCGGCGAGTAGGCGGGTGTGGGCGGCGAGCAGCACGCGGGCGGCGGCCTCGGCGGTGGCGGGGGTGTGTGCGTCCACGTCGAGCAGGGCGTCACGGAGGGCGGCCACCATGTTGCCGCGGTTGAAGGTGACGTTGTCGCGCTGCTCGGCGGCGGCCTGCTCGATGGTGTGGGGCGCGGCGGCCCGCCCGGCTTCTAGCTCGGCGACCCGGGCCCGCAGCTGCTTGGCCTCGGTGCGGGCGTCGTCGCGCTCGATCGCGGTCCGGGCGTACATCTCGACCGCGTGATCAGCGCGGGCCTGCCAGGACAGCGGCGCGGGCTGCTCCTCGGCGGGCGCGGCGGTGCGGGCCAGCTCGGCGCGCACCGCTTCCTGAAGTCCAGCTGTGGCAACACCGAAAGCCGCGGTCTGCTGCTCGGCGCGGGCGGCGGGGTGCGGGGTGTGATCCATAGTGTGTTCCTGTCTCGTGTGGAGTCGAGCGAGGGGACGGCGCGGGGTGCTCGCGCGCGCGGTGTGGGCGGCGACCGGACGGCCGCGCCCGGGGTTAGAACGGGGGCTCGTCGCTGTAGCCGTGGGGCTGTGCGTTCTGCTGCTGGCCGGTGGCCCATGGGTCGGTGGCGGGCTGCTGGGCGCCGTATCCGCCGTTGCTGGGCTGCTGCCGGCGCTGCGCCGAGTTCTGGTTGCCGTTGGTCTTGGTGACGGCGGCGGTCGCGGTCTTGAGGCTCGGGCCGATTTCCTCGGCCTCGATCTCGTACACGGTGCGCTTGACGCCTTCGCGGTCTTCGTAGCTGCGCTGTTTGAGGGCTCCGCGGACGATGGCGCGCATGCCGCGGGCGAGGCTGCCGGCCGTGTTCTCGCCGAGCGACCGCCACGCGGTGACGGTGAGGAACAGTGCGTCGCCGTCCTTCCACTCGTTCGTGGACTTGTCGAACGTGCGGGGCGTGCTGGCGATGCGGAACTTGGCGACGGCGTGGCCGGCGGGGGTGAAGCGGAGTTCGGGATCGTCGACAAGGTTGCCAACGATCGTGATCACGGTTTCACCTGCCATTAGGCGGCCTGCCTTTCAGTGGTGTGCGCGGGGTGGAGCTGGATTACGGGGGCGGGCTTGCGGCGGCATGCGCGGCACTGGCGGTATCCGGCGGGGGTCCGGTACGTGTTCTGCGCGTCGTACGGATGTCCGGCCGGGCAGTGCGTGGCGCGGGCGTTGCGGGCGGTGGGGGCCGTCGATCGGAGGGTGTTGACGCGGTGCGTGACGGGCTCGGTGTGGTCCGGGCGGACGCATGCGCGGGTGCGGCAGAGGTGGTCGAGTTCCAGGCCGGCCGGGATGGGGCCGAGCAGCTGCTCGTACGACCAGCGGTGAGCACCGATGACGCGACCGGCGTACTTGAATCCGCCGTATCCGCGGTTGTTGAGTCCGGCGGTCCAGGTCCAGCAGCGGCCGGGGGCCTGGCGGTGGAGCGAAATCGGGCCGTCGAAGCGGACTTTGGACCAGTAGCGCCATGCGGCGGTGGGGCGGGGCCGGGCCATGGGCGGTCCTTCCTGGTCTGAGCACAAAGGCTCGCGGTTCGTCGCATGAAACGAACTGTGTCGTTTCTGTAGAGAAATTTAGCATGCAAGGGGGTGCGATGGTGAGTTGTGCTGCACCCCCCTGCGGTGGGGCTATGCGTCTTTCTGGGGCCGTTTCGCGGCGCGGTGGTCGCGGAGTGCGGCGAGCAGCGTTTCGCGGCGCCTGGCAGCTTCCAGGGGGTGTGTCGGGTAGGGCACGTAGCCCGGATCCTCGCGCATGGCGCGGGCCTGGCCGAACGTGCCGTCAGGGACGGCTTCCGCGGCCTGCGCAGCGGTGAGTCGGGTCATCGCTGGCTACCGGTGATGTGGCGGGCGGTGGCCTGGCCGGTAGCGGCGCGGGCGATTGGCGGACGGCGCATGAGGCGGGCCATGGCGTCGCGCTCGGCCGCGGCCTCGACTGCGCGGGCCATGACGTTCCTGGCGGTCTGCTGGCCGGAGTCGGCGCGGTGTCGCTGCTCGCGCTCCTCGACGGCGGCCTGGTCCCGCTTGGCGCGCTCGGCGGCGGCCAGTTGGGCGGCGCCGTCGACTTCCCGCACAGTCCGCCACTTGAAGCCTTTCGCCTCCTCAACGATCACGTATGCCCCGTCGGCGGCGAACCCGTTCACCATGCGGTCACGCGCCTTGCGGTCGGTCGTGGTCCGGGTGGCCGGCCGGTTAGGGCGGGCGTCCCATGACGCGGTGATCCGCCACGTACGGCCGCCGCGGGTGCGGTCGCCGCTGTTGGCCTTCCGCTTATACGTGCGGTCGGGGTGCTTGCTGTACTTCATGCGGCCTGCCCCTGTCGGGCGGTGGCGAGTTCGAGCCGGGACGGGTGGGGGGTGGCCCTGCGCTTGGCGCCGTTCTTGCCCATGCGGCATGGCTGGCCGGGGTCGGCGAGGCACGGCTCGTACGGGCACCGGACGTCGAGCGGGTCGGGCAGGCCGTGCCGGGCCAAGGACTCGCGTTCGGCCCGGATCGGTCGGTGCTCGGCGAGGTCGTCAGCCACGATGCGCGGCATGTAGTTGCCGAGTGCGGCCAGGCGCTCGGCGGCGAACGTTTCGCGTTCCTCGCGGGTGGCGCCGCCGGGAAGGGCGGGGCGGTCCTCGGAGAAACCGACGGCCTGTGCGGCGGACTGCGGGGCAACGCGGCCGTCGGCGATGGCGGTAAGCAGGGCGCGGCGGCGGACGATGGATTCGGCGCCGGTCTCACCGGGCCGGCCGTCGTAGACGACGGTGGTCGCGGCAACCCGCTCGGACCGGATTTTGTGCCGCTGCTTGCGGACATGCGCGGGGGTAAGCCAGTCGGACGTTTCGACGTAGTGGCGGGCGACGGCGGCGCGGGCGTCGTCGTCGAGCGGCATGGAGTTGAGCGCGGCGGCCCATGCGCGGGCGTCGGCCTCGCCGACGGTGCGGCGGTCGAACGCGGCGGCGAGGGTCAGCAGTTCGGCGGCGTCGGCGGGTGTCACTGTGCGGCCTCCTGGGCGCGGAGACGGGCGGCGAGGGTCATGCCCTCGGCAACGCGCTGGTCGGTGGTGGAAGGGCGAGTGGTGGCGGCACCGATAGGGACGACGTTGCTGCCGGCCGCGGGGCGGGTGGCCTGGAGCCGCAAGGTGTCGTACTTCTCGCGGAGCTTCGGCATCGACAGAACGTTGCCGCGCCAGAAGTCCGAGTTCTGGCACCAGTCGATGCAGCCGTGTACCTGGTCCTCGGTGCGGCCGTCCTTGTCGAGCAGCAGCCGGGCCGCGGTCCTCCACGTCTTCGTGATCGTGGGGCGCTTGCTGCCGTTGCCCTCGATGCGGTCGGCCAGGTGGGCGCAGAGCCGTTCGACGTCTTCACGGTCCGGCGCCGGGTCGGGGGTCCGCGGAGCGGGCGCCGACGACGCGTTCTTGTTCCCTGTTCCTTTCCCTGTTCCCTGTTCCCTGTTCCTTTCCTGCGGTGAGTCCTCAGTGAGCTGTGCGTGAGTGCTCGCTGAGTCGTCATTACCGCAGGTCGGGGCGGGTTCAGGGGCGGCTTCGCCCTGCTCGGGGGCGGGGTAGCGACTTTTCGTCGGGCGGTTGATGCGCTGGTGCTCACGCCACCCCGAAACGGTGATGTACGACTTCCGCGTGAGCGTGTAACGAACGATCAGTGAGGACTCAGTGAGTGCCCTCAAGTCGGCCTCAACGTCGGCGGCGGTCCGGTCGTCGAGCGGCCAAACGGCGGCCTTGATCAGCCGGGCGTCATCGACACACCGGCCCTCGTCGTCCACATGGGTCCACAGACCGATGAACGTCAGTCGCTGTTCGGGGGTGAGGTCGGCGATGGTCAGGCTGGTGAAGAACTCGGGCTTGATGGTGCGGATGCGGGCCACTGTGGCGCTCCTGTGCGGGTGGGGCGCCCGGGGCGAGGGGCGGTGGGCTCGTCCTCGCCCCGGGGCGTGCGGGGGTTACTGCGGGGTGGCGAGAGTGGCGGCGAACTGGGTGAGCAGCCCGGCGCGTTCGGCGGCGCGGCCGATGCAGGCGGGGCACCACTCCAGACCGGGCGGCGGCGCGGTCGGCATTGGGTCGAGAATCACCGGGTCGCTGTCGCGGTGGGCCCATCCGGCGGCGTTGCACTCGCCGGACCGGCCGGGGAACTTGCCGTCCTCGCGCATGATGTGGAGGCGGCGAACCTGAGCGGCGCGGTGACCGGAACGGCTGTTGTAGCCGCGGTAGAACGCCCTCACGGCTGCTCCGGAGTGGCGTAGGGGCGGGTTCGGCTCGGCTGGTGCTCCTCACACCGCGGACCGCAGACGTACGGCCGAGTCGGGAGCGCGCGGCACTGCGGGTTGCCGTGGCCGCACGGGCGCGGCGGCCGGACGGTGGCGGGGAGTTCGACCGCGAGTTGTCCGGCGACCGGATCGGCCGGTGGGGTGTCCAGGTGGCGGCGGGCCCGGTCGAGTCGGGCGGCGGTGGTCATTGCAGTGCCTCGGCGTCGGCCAGGGCCTCGGCGTCGTTCAACTCGGCCTGGATGTTGACTCCGGCCTTTTCCAGCTCCCACATCAGGTCGGACATGTCGTAGTCGCCGCCCTCGTTGGCGGCGTAGATGACTGTGGCGAGGGTGCGGCGGGTGGTGTCGAGTAGCTGCTCGACCTCGACCAGCCGGGCGGCCAGGGCGAGCGCGTCGGCGGCGAGGAGACGGCCGACAGCAGCGCCGCTGTACCCGGAGCGGTGTACGCCGGACGCGGCGGCCACGGTGTCGGAGACGGCCAGGCTGGCGGCCGGCGCAATGGCGCCGAGCTGGGCGGCGAGCACGGCCCGCTGGTCGGCGGTCATCAGGGTGATGCGCATGGTGGTCCTTCCCGGGGCCCGCCCGCGCGGAGCGGGCCCCACGGGGGCTACTCGGCGGCGGGCTGCTCGGCGGAGGGAAGCGCGGGCGGCGATTCCGTGCTGATCTGGCCTGCCTGGATTGCCTGCGCGGCCAACTCACGGCCGTCAAGCGGCTGACGCTTGCTCGCCCGGCTGAACAGCCACCGGAAGTACGGGCTGCGCGTCGGCCGAATGGCCACGCCCGGCACGTCGTGCACCACACCCGTCGCCGGGTCGGCGTACTCAGCCACGTTGGCGGCGGTCACGGCAGACAGCACCCGATCGGCGAACGCCCCATCGACGACGGTCTCGGTGCGCGCCGGAACGACCTTGAAACTCCAGTGGTCCGGGTAGGTGTCCCGCACCCATGCGTGAAACGCGTCGCGGTCGGTCACCTGCGCCTCGGCCTCACCCCCGACCCGGGTCACGGTCGCGAACTTCGTTTCCCCGTCTGGGAGCGTGATCTCTGCCTTGGTGGACTTGGTGGCCCTGTACTGCTGGGCAAGCAACGCGGTGGCGTCGGTGTCGACCTCGGCGAACATGGCCTTGGCACGGTCAAGCTGGGCGGCCATGACCTGCCGGTGGCGGAGCACGGCGGCGAGGTACGCCGGATCCGGCGCCTGCGGCTTCTGGGCGACGTCGGTCACTGAGCACCCCCGGCGGCTTCGATGCGCTCGCGGAACGTGTTCAGCTGCTGCGCGGTGGCCTGCTCGATCGGCAGGCCGTAGACCAGTTCAAAATCGGCGTCCAGGGTGGGGAGGTTGGCGCGGGATGCGGCGAGCCTGAGCCGCTGCTCGGCGGCCTCGGCGTCGGCGACCGGCCGGGGGCTGGCCGCGGGTGCCTGCTGCGTCGTCGGGCGCTGCTCGGCGGGCGCGGACGGCTGGTTTGCGGCCGTCCGCTTCTGCTCGGCCACGGTGTCGAGCCGGGCGAGGTAGTCGGCCGGCGCCCCGGCCTTGACCGCTGCGGCCCGCACCTTGGCGAACTCCTGCGGGTTGGGGGCGGCGGTGGCCTCGGCGATGAAGTCGCGGCCCGGTCCCCGCTGCGCGGGCTGCTGCTGCGGGCCGGGCTCGGCGCGGTTGGTGCGCCGCTCCTGCCGTTGGTTCTGCTGCTGGTTGCCCTGGTGCCGCTGCTGGGCCCTGCGCTGCTGCTGGTTCGCACGCTCGGCGCGGTGCTCCTCGGAGGGCTCCGGGTGCTGGCGGTCGCCGTCATCGATGCTGCGACCGTCGACAGGCAGCATGAACAGCGTGAACAGCAAGTACTTCAAGGCCGCGCTTTGCGCTTTGTTCGTGCTCTTGTCTGCAAAGTCGAATGCCTCGCCCGGCACGTCGGCAACCAGGCAGTCACCCGCGGGCCCGTACACCCGATACCGCATGGTGATCAGGGTTCGGGTCATCTTTCCGTCGCGCTGGGTCTGGTGGTCAGCGATCGTCGGGAGGATGAACACGCCATGCGTTCGCAGCGGACCGGCCATGGCCGACATCACGTCGTCGATACCGCGGAACTTGTAGTTCTGCTGCTCGTTCCGCTGATTCTTTCCGACGGGCATCGCGTCGCGCATCACGGCGGCAATCGCAGTGAACACCCGGGGCGTGTCAACGGGGGTGCCGTCCGGGGCAGGCACGTAGGCGACGTCAGGGGCCCGGACAGGCGTGGGACCAAGCGGCGCGGTCGGGTTGGGGTGCAGCGCGGTCACGGTCACGGGGTGGCCTTTCGGGTGTGGCGGATGTGTCCGGCGAGGCGGGTTAGGTGCCCGGCGAGCGTGATTGCGGCGTCCGGGCCGAACTGCGGGTCGAGCAGGCACCCGGCCGGGAGCTCGGCGAGCAGGGCCTCGCGGCTTCCGTCGGCGAGTGCGGCGGCCACCGCCCGCTCGTGATCCGGCGCGGTGACGGAGCAAGCGGCGTGGTCCAGGCGCCGCACCGACTCGGCGTGCACGGCGAGGAGCGCGCCGACCGTCTCGGGGTCCTCGGCGTACGCGGTCGCCAGATCATCGAGCAGCGGGGCGAGCAGCGTCTCGCCGACCGGCACGCGGACCGCGAGACCGTCGGCGGTGAGTCCGGGGCGCATCATCGGCCGGCCTCGGCGGTGTCGATGGCGAGCGCGACCGGCGCGGCCGGGGTGTCCGGGGCGAGGTGTCCGGTGTGGACGTCGTACCGCTGCGGAGTCGTCCAGTCGGCGCGGGGGAACATGTGGCGCAGCAGTCGGACGGCGGCCGTACGCGCATCGTGGCCAGTGGTGACCGGCTGGATGAGGTCGTTGAGCAGTACTGCCCACGTACGGGGCTGGTCGTCGATGGTGACGGGCACGGTGCGGACCTCGGCCGTCCCGGGGGCGATCTGGTTGAGCTGGCGGCCGATCAGGGCGGTGCGGGCGAGATGCAGGCGGGCGCTGCGGGCGCCGTAGATGGCGATACCGGCGCGGAGTCTGCGGGTAGTCTGCGGGGTGTTCACGATTCGTGGCTCCTCACGGGTTGTGCGGGTCGTCCGGGGTCCAGCCGGGCGGCCCCTTTTTCGTGGTCAGGCGGCGGCGCGGTCGGCGTTACGGCGGGCGGCGCGGGCCTGCTCGCGTTCCAGGCGCCGGACGATCAGTTCGACTTCGGGGGCGAGCCGACCGGCGGCGCGATCGGCGTCGCGGCGGGCTCGGGCCCGGTCAAGGGCGGCGCGGGCGTTGGCGAACGCCTGCTCGCGGGGGATCACGTCGCCAGTCATGCGGCGGCCTGCTCGATCAACTGGGCGGCGCCAAGGCCGTATTCGCGCTGTACGGCGGCGGCGGTGTCGGCGGACGGCTTGCCACGCCCGTTCCACAGGCGCCATGCGGTGGCCCTGCTGAGTCCGAGTCGGGCACCCATCTGTTCGTAGTGCTCGTCCCCCCGGCCGTGGGCGGCGGAGAGCAGGGTTCGACGGTCGTACATGGCCGTGATTCCTCTCATGGGTGGAACCAGTTGGTTTCACGAGAGAAACGTAGCACGCGCTTTAGTGGGATGTGAGCAGACCGTGCGGTCGGGTTTACGATCCCTTCACAAGTGGATCCGCGTTGACAGGGCGCTACGTAGGGTGCACGATCGGTCAGTAGTTCGAATAAATTTGCACACCGGGGGGATCTGTGCCGATTTGGGGGGCCGCTTCCGCCCGCATGCACGTGCTGTCTGGCCAGCAGATTTCACGCGCGGTACGTTTCATCCATGAGACGAAACGGGCCCAGAGAGTTCGCCGCGTGGCTGCGCGACCAGCTCACCCAGCGCGGATACGACCTCAGCACGCGCGGAGGTGGTCAGAAGGCATTTGCTGAGCGATCCCACATCAGTCGCTCCACCATCAGCAGGATGCTTTCCGGCGAGTACGAGTCCACTGACATTCGCGCCCTTGCCTCACTCGCCGACGCGCTCGGCCTCCCCCTTCCCGCGGTCCTTGTCGCCGCAGGGGTTCTCACCGCCGAAGAAGTGGCCGGCGTGCAAGCACCCGCCGACCGCACGACGCCCGACCAGGCTGCCGACGCGCTCGGCCTCCCTGCCGACCCTCAAACCCGCAGCATTTTCGCGAATTTCGTAAAGAGTCTCAGACCGCCCGGCAACGACGCTGGGTAACCAGCACAGGAGGCACCATGCGCATCACAGTTCCGGCCGCCACCGCCATTACGGCCGGACTCACCATCGGTGCACACCTCCTGATTGCTCGTCATCGACCTCACCACGCCCCCACCGCTGCCCAACTCGCCGCGGCGCACACCGACGGATACCGCCTTGCTCTGTCCCACATCACCCACGGGCGCTTTACGACCGCGCCGGAGGAACCGTGACCACACCGCACCTACCACCCACATTCCAGGGCTCGCCGACCGAAGAGGACGGCGAGCCCTGGCTCGGTTACATCCGGGTTTCGACCTGGAAGGAGGAGAAGATCTCGCCGGAGCTACAAGAGGCCGCACTCCGGGAATGGGCCAGGCGTACCGGCCGGCGGCTGATTGAACCCCTGATCATCGACCTCGATGCCACCGGCCGGAACTTCAAACGGAAGATCATGGGCGCGATCGAACGCATCGAGGCCGGCGAAGCGCGCGGCGTGGCCGTGTGGCGGTACTCCCGCTTCGGCCGGAACCGCACTGGGAACGCGGTCAATCTCGCCAGGCTCGAAGCGGCCGGGGGGCGACTCGAATCGGCAACCGAGCCTGTCGACGCGTCCACCGCCATCGGCGAGTTCCAACGCGAGATGATCTTTGCGTTCGGCAACTTCGAGTCCAACCGCGCCTCGGAGCAATGGCGCGAGACCCACGACCATCGGCGCGACACCCTCAAACTTCCGGCCACCGGGCGAGGGCGCTTCGGGTACGTCTGGCACCGCCGATGGGATCCCCGCACGGAAACGCTCCAAAGAGAGCGCTACGACTTGTCCGCAGACAACGGCGCAGCAGAAGCCCTGTACGAGGCATATGAGCGCAAGGTGGGTGGTGACGCCTTCGCTACCGTGGCCGGGTGGCTCAACGCGGCCGGGTACCGCACGGTTCGCGGCCACTTGTGGGACGACAGCGCCCTACGGAAGTACATGGATTCCGGGTTCGCGGCCGGCCTGCTTCGGGTCCACAGCAAGGCGTGCAAGTGCGGCGCACTGTGGAAGTGCCCCAACTACACCTTCCATCCTGGCGCACAGCCATCGATTTTTGCCGAAGGTGACGATCTGTGGGATCGGTACCTCAAGCACAGGGAGCAGACCAGAGCCATCGCTCCGCGTGCACGAGCAGCAACGTACGCACACAGCGGGCTCATGCGGCACGGAGACTGCCGACAGGGCATGGCGGCCTCGCAGGGCATCACCTCGCAGGGCGAGAAAATGAACGGGTACAGCTTCCGGTGCAGTTACTACATCCGGACTGGCGGCACCGGGTGTAAGGGCGGGCAGATACTTCGCGAGCGGGTCGAACGCGAAACCCGGGAATGGCTCACCGGAGCCGTGGCCGAAGGTGTCGACGCCGCAGCGCCGGCCATTCCCGGCCCGCGGCGCGACGTGGTCAAGGACCGGGCCCGCGCGGCCCGCGAGCGGGCACGGCTGCAAGGGGAGCTGACAAAGCTTCAGGACGGACTAGCAAGGCTCCAGGCAGACCGCGCCGTGAACCCCGATGACTACCCGCCAGGTGTCTACGAAGCCGCCCGCGACCGCATCAAGGCTCAGCGTGAAACGACTGAAAAACTGCTCGCCCAGTCCGCCGACATCGAGGACACGCCCGATGTATCTGACTACGAGCCGCTGATCGTCGGGCTGCTGGACGAATGGGACACCATCAATGCGAGCGAGTGCAGCGCCATTCTCCGGCAGCTGCTCCGCCGCGTCGCCGTTTACCGGGTGGAGCGTGAAGGGTACGCCCGCGCGACAAGCCGCATCGAGTTTCACCCAGTGTGGGAACCGGACCCATGGGCCAAGTAGCCCCGCCGCTCAAAAGTGCTTTAGAGGATCAGCCGAGAAGGAGGGCGCGGGCGGTGAGGACGGTGGCCGGCATGGGCGGGCTCCAGGGCGCGGGGAGGCGGAGACAAGGAACAAGCAGCCTCGCCCGCCGGTCAGGGGGTGGCGGGCGGAGGCTACTTTGTTCCATCACGATACAAAAACCTGTCCGAGAAAGCCAATCCCTTCCGTTCCGGGTGGTCCGGTCCCTTCCGTCCGGGGTCTTCGGGGTGGCCGACGGGCTCGCCCCGGGGTCAGGACGCTCCCCGGCCCGTCGTCTCCGCCTCCAGTGCGCGGCGGGTGTTGGGTCCGTACACGCCCGAGGGATCGCCCTCGATGGACTTGTACGACTGGTAGACGCTGACGGCGTGCTCGACCTGGTTCGAGTAGTCGCCGTCGTCGCGCCCGTGGTACAGCCAGACCTCCTCCAGGCGGCGCTGGAGCTCGGCCACCTCGGGGCCCTGGTCGCCGCGGCGCAGCGCGGGCCCGGCCAGGGATGCGGGCGGTGCGGCCGAGGCCGGGCCGTCGGCGGTCGGCGAGGGCGTGGTGGCGGGCGGTCGTGAGGAGGCGGTGGACGCGGAGGGGGACGGCGAGGCGCTTGCCGTGGGCGAGGCCGAGGCCGATGCGGGCGTGGACGGTGACGCGGGAGCCGATGCGGAGGGCGAGGGTGACGGGGAGGCCGGTGCCGGCTCCGTCGCCCGGACGCTCGCCCCGGGGATGTCGGCCGCCGTGCCGGGCAGCGCCTGTTGCCGGCCCGTGTCCCCGTCGCCGCCCCCACCGAGGAGCCCGGTCGCGAACGCCGCCGTGCCCACCGCGGCGACCAGGGCCACTCCCGCGGCGACGGCGGCGAAGGGGCGGCGGCGTGGCGGAACGGGTTCCTCGTGTCCGCCGGGATCGACGGACGCGACAGGTGCGAAAGGACCGGCAGGACCGGCGGGGCCGACAGGGTCGGCCGGGTCCGGCAGTGCATCCGCCGTCGGACCGCCCGTCGGACCCGCCGTCACCGGGCCGAGGAAGAGCGGCATCGTCGACGCCGCGTCCCGCGAAGGACGCCCCGGCCCCGGCTGTTCCCCGTCGGCCCCCGCCGCAGCCGTGTCGTTCCCCAGCGTCACGTACGGCCGGATCCGCAGGGGATCGAAGTCCTCCGCGGCCGCCATCTCGGCCCGGTCGGCCGCCGATCGCCCGGCCCGGTGCCGCTCGGCGGCGAGGTACTGCTCGGCGGGCGGCTGCCCGCAGGCGCACGCGGGCCCGGTGCCGGGCGCTCCGTCAGGTCTGCTGCCGATACCGCACTCCGGGCATATATGTCCGGTCATGGTGGACCCCTCCCCTTGATTGCCCTGCGATTATGCAGCTCGCTTCCGGTCCGTACCTGCTCAGCAGGCCATAACCGTACGGAAAGGCCAGGATGGGGATGTAGCGGACCCGAGGAGATGTTCCATGGCCCAGCATCATCCGAGCCCCCCGGCCCCGGCCCAGGCCCCCGGTGAAGGGCGCTCTATGCGGTCGGTCCTCGTGCCCATCGGTGCGTTGCTCCTCGGCATGTTCCTGGCCGCACTCGATCAGACCATCGTCTCCACCGCGCTGCCGACCATCGTCAGCGACCTCGGGGGCCTGGAGCATCTCTCCTGGGTGGTCACGGCCTATCTGCTGGCGTCGACCGCCGCGACCCCGCTCTGGGGCAAGCTCGGCGACCAGTACGGACGCAAGAAGCTCTTCCAGGCCGCCATCGTCATCTTCCTCATCGGCTCGGCGCTCTGCGGCGTCGCCCAGAACATGCCGCAGCTCATCGGCTTCAGGGCGCTTCAGGGGCTCGGTGGCGGCGGCCTCATGGTGCTCTCGATGGCGATCGTCGGCGACATCGTCGCACCGCGCGAACGGGGCAAGTACCAGGGTCTGTTCGGGGCGGTCTTCGGTGTGACGAGCATCCTCGGACCGCTCCTCGGCGGCCTGTTCACCGAACACCTCAGCTGGCGCTGGGTCTTCTACATCAACCTGCCGATCGGTGTCGTCGCGCTCCTGGTGATCGCCACCGCGCTGCACATCCCGGTCCGCGGCGCGAAGCACACCATCGACTACCTCGGCACCTTCTTCATCGCCTCCGTCGCCACCTGCATGGTCCTCGTCGCCTCGCTCGGCGGCACCACCTGGGCCTGGGGATCGGCGCAGATCATCGGTCTCGCCGTCCTGAGCGTGCTGCTGCTGATCGCCTTCGTGCACGTCGAGCGCCGGGCCGCCGAACCCGTCATCCCGCTGAACCTCTTCCGGATCAGGACCTTCAGCCTCGTCGCCGTCATCAGCTTCGTCGTCGGCTTCGCGATGTTCGGCGCGATGACCTATCTGCCGACCTTCCTCCAGGTGGTGCACGGCATCTCGCCGACGATGTCCGGTGTGCACATGCTCCCGATGGTGCTGGGTCTGCTCCTCACCTCGACCGCGTCCGGCCAGATCGTCAGCCGTACCGGCCGCTGGAAGGTCTTCCCGATCGCCGGCACCGGCCTCACCGCCATCGGGCTGCTGCTCCTGCACCGGCTCACGGAGACCAGCAGCACCTGGCAGATGAGCAGCTACTTCTTCGTCTTCGGAGCGGGGCTCGGCCTGGTGATGCAGGTCCTGGTGCTGGTCGTGCAGAACGCCGTCACGTACGGGGATCTCGGTGTCGCCACCTCCGGGGCCACCTTCTTCCGTTCCATCGGCGCCTCGTTCGGCGTGGCCGTCTTCGGCACGATCTTCACCAACCGGCTCACCGACAAACTGACCGCCGCGCTCGCCGGTCACCCGCTGCCGCCCGGGGCCGGGGTGAACGGGCTGGCCTCCGACCCGCGCGCCATCGGACAACTGCCGCCCGCGCTGCGGCCCGCGGTGCTCCACGCGTACTCGACGTCGATCACGGACGTGTTCCTGTACGCGGCGCCCGTCGTGCTGATCGCCTTCGTCTTCGCCTGGTACCTCAAGGAGGACCGACTGCGCGGCTCGGTGACCGCCCCCGAGCCCACCGAGACCCTGGCGTCGAACCCGGTCGAGCGGTCCTCGTACGACGAATGCGCCCGCGCCCTCTCGGTGCTCGCCACGCGTGCGGGGCGCCGCGAGATCTACGTGAAGATCACCGAGAAGGCGGGGTACGACCTGCTGCCGGCGGCGAGCTGGATGCTGCTGCGCATCAGACGGCACGGCACGGTCGAACCGGCCATGCTCGCCGACTCCACCCCCGTGCCGCTGCGGGTGATCAGCGACGCGGCCCGTCAGCTGGAGGAACGCGGACTGGTGCGGCGCGAGGGCGTGCAACTGGTGCTCACCGCGGCCGGGGCGGAAGCGGTGGTGAGGCTCGCGGAGGCCCGGGAGGAGTCCATGGCCGAGCTGCTGGGCGACTGGTGGGGGCCGGACCGCCCGACCGATCTGGTCAGGCTCGTGGAGGAACTGACCGCCGAGACGAGCGGGTCGAGCAAGGAACGGCCGCACAGTCCCGAACCCAGGCGGGACCACGCGGCCTGAGTCCGACGGGATCTGCTACGGCCTCGTGGACGTCGGGACCGTCGCGGGCAGTTCCTTCGCGAACCAGTGCTCCGCGTACTGCCGCCGGTGGAACGCCGGGACCTCCCGGTAGCCGTGCTTGGCGTACAGCCCCCGCGCCTCGACCAGGTCGTTGCGGGTGTCGAGCCGGAGCGTACGGATGCCGAGGGCGCGTGCCGCGTCCTCGACGGCCGCCAGGAGCAGCCCGCCGCCGCCCGTGCCGCGGTGCTCGGGGCGTACGAACACCCGGGTCAGCTCCGCGGTGTCCGCATCCACCACCAGCAGCCCGGCGCAGGCCGCCGCGGCCCCGTCGAACCGGCCGACGACGAACTGACCCGTGGGCGGGACGAGCAGGCCGGCCCCGTCGTCGGTGAGCCCCTCGTCGATCTCCCGGTCGGTGGCGGGCCGCCCCCAGTACCGGCTGGCGACCTCGTCGTAGTAGTCGCGGCGCAGCGACGAGGCGTCGGGGGAGTCGAACGGTTCGGGGGCCAATGTCCAGGTCATGCCGGTCATTCTGACCTGAGCACGATCAAGCGGGCCAACGATTTCAACGGATGCCCGCCGCCGCGGGCGGCACCGTCCGCAGCCGTCGGTTCCGCCGTACCAGCAGCACCAGCGACACCGCGGCGACGAACGCCACCAGCACGGCCCCGAGCAGCGACAGCACCCAGACGGGCATGCCGCCCACGGTCAGCAGCTCGTTCCTGTACACCTGCCTGCGGTACGGGGTGTCGGCGTCGGCCGTGCGCAGCTCGTGATCGCCGTCGATCCGCTCCGGGTGCGGGAACGACTGCTCGATCGCCGTGAGGTACACCGGCTTCCCGCCCGTCAGCCTTTCCAGGTGGACCGTGTCGTCCGTCGCCGACCGGGGATCGATCCGGCCCGCGTACGTCACCTCCGGGGCGTCGCCGCCGATCGGGCCGCTCGGCTCCATCCGGTGTGCGGCGAGGACGTACAGGCCGAGCTGCTGGGGGGTCGAGGCGAGCTTCGACAGCCGCATCGGGTAGACCAGCCGCTCGCTGGCGAAGCGCAGCCGCAGCGGTTCGAGCGTGCCCATGAGCGGATTTCCGGTGTCCCGGGGAGCGAGGCGGATCGCGACGTACTCCCACTTCTGGTCGACATAGGGTTTCAGCGCCGTCGCCAGCCGGTCGGGCAGTTCGAAGCCGTTGTCCGACAGCCATTTCTGCAGCGCGTCCGGGTCGGTCGAGGCCAGCCGCGCCACATCGAAGGGGCCGAGCCGCTCCCGGCCGACCACCTGGACCGACGGTGCCGCGGCCGACGGTGGCGCGGCCGAGTCCCCGACGCTGCCGGAGCCGGAGAACGGCCAGTCGTGCGAGCGGGGCCAGAAGTAGTGCGTGGTCACGAGTTCGGGCTCGGTGAGGACCGAGAGCTCGGAGAAGAGGCCGGGATCACCGAGCTCCACGGTCGCGCGGTGCGGCACCGGCATGATCCAGGCCGCCTCGGGAGCGTTCCCGCGGACCGTGAGCCGCATGACGATCTGCTCGGTCCGGCCGTCCCAGTCGACCACCGATGTCTCCTGGCCGACGGCGACCTGTGCGTCCCCGCTCGGGACCATCGCCCCGCAGCCACAGGCGTACGCCGGACTGATCAGCGACCCCAGCTGCAGTGACAGCAGTACCAGCAGCAGAGGCAGCGCACGTGTCGTCCACGCGCGCCCGTCACCCCACGCACTCCGTTTCACCCTTGTGTGCCGCATCCGCCGCCCGCCTCCCCCGTGATCGACAACACGGGAAGGGACGTGCGAACCGGAGTTCCGGTTCCGGCCGTGCAGCCGTATCCGATGGCCCGGCACGCCTGTCCGCTCGGACACCCATTCGGACGAAAACGGGACGGTGGTCAGGTGAAGAGAGGGTTGATTGGGTCTATCTCGTAGTGCAATGCGATGGTTTGACGGCGCGCCCGGATCGAGGCACGGGTACCGGAACGGCGGGAGGGTCGGCGCAGCGTGGCGAATGCGGAGCACAGTGTGCGCACAGACGCGGTGACGGGGGCGAGGACCGGGACGGCCCGGGCTCTGCTCTGGCTGGTCGTGGCCGCTCTGGCGGTACGGCAGATGGCGGTGGTGCTGAGACGGCCGCCGGGCGAACGGCTCACCGATCTGGAGACCTGGATCGGCGAGAACGGCGTCCTGCATGTGACGGGCTCGCTGTACGACAGCGACCGGTTCACCGGCACCCCGTTCGCCGGACTGGTGCTGAAACCGCTGACCCGCATCGCCGAACAGAGCCTGGGGGTCGTCTGGACCTTCGGCTCGCTGCTGCTGGTCGCCGCGCTGGGCGTCGTCGCCGCCCGCGCGCTGCCGGGACCGGTCTCCCGCCGTACCGCGCTGCTGGCCGCGCCCGTCGCGATCAGCCTGCTGATGCTCTCGCTGCCGGTCCGCAACGCGCTGCACCTGGGGCAGACCAGCATCCTGCCGGTCCTGCTGGTGCTGCTGGGCTGTTTCACGGTCCGCGGGGAACGCGCCTCGGGCGTCCTGATCGGACTGGCGGCCGCGCTCCAGCCGACCGTGCTGCTCTTCGCCGCACTGTTCTGGGTGACCGGGCGCCGGAGGGCGGCGCTGACCGGCGGCGCCGCGTTCGCCGCCTGCACGGCGCTCGCCTGGGCCGCGATGCCGGGCGACTCCTGGACGTACTGGGTGCACCACGTCGCCGGGACCGGGCTCGGCGGGAACGCGGACAGCCTCGCCAACCAGTCCCTGCACGGCGCCCTGCTCCGGCTCGGGCTCACGGGCCCGCTGGAGATCGCGCTGTTCGTGGTGCTGGCGGCGGCCGTCTGCTTCTTCGGGCTGCGTCGCGCCGCACGGTACGCGGGTGACGGGCAGCTGCTCCTCGCCGTAGCCGTGACCGGCTGCGTCGCCGTCGCCGTCTCGCCGACCGCCTGGCAGTACCAGCTGCTGTGGGTGCTGCTCGCCGTGGTCGGCCGGGCCGGGAAGCGGGCCGGCGACCGGCTGGTCTGGCCCGCGGTCGTGGTCCTCGTGCTCACGCTGCCGGGAACCATGCTGCTGCCGAACATCGCGGTGCTCTTCCCCGTACGCGACAACGTGCTGCTGATCGCCGCGCTCGCCGCGGCCTGTGCCGTGCCGTTCCTGCCGCGGACCTCGGAGTACTGGCAGCACCCGGTTCCCACGGACTGCGCGGCCCCCGTTCCGGCCCGCTGGAGCCGCGTCCCGCTGCTGCCGTTCTGGCGGCGGGTGCTGAGCCGGCCCAACCTGCTGCTGGAACTGCTCCTGATCAGGGTCGTGTACTCCGCGTACGCCCATGTCAGGCTCGCGGCGACGGCCGGCCGCGCCACCGCCGAGCACCACGGCCGGCAGATCCACTCCATCGAGCAGTGGCTGCACATCGACATCGAGCACCGGGTCAACCACGCGGTCGTGGAGATCGGCCGGCTGCGGGGTTTCTTCGACTACTACTACTCGACGTTCCACTTCATCGTGCCGCTGGCGATCCTCGGAGTGCTCTACGTACGACGCCCCGCGGACTACCGCTGGGCCCGCAGCACCATCGGCTTCGCCACGCTCCTCGCGCTGGTCGGCTTCTGGCTCTACCCGCTGGCCCCGCCGCGCCTGATGCCGGGGCTCGGCTTCATCGACACGGTCCACGGCGTCCAGGACCTCGCGAAGCCGGACTACGGAAGCCTGACCGCCATGACCAACCAGTACGCGGCGATGCCCTCGCTGCATTTCGGCTGGTCGCTCTGGTGCGGGGTGGTCGTCGTCGCGCTGGCCCCGAAGATCTGGATGAAGGCGCTGGGGCTGCTGCACCCGCTCTTCACGGTCTCCGCGATCGTCGCCACGGCCAATCACTGGGTGCTGGACGCGGTGGGCGGAGCGGTCGTGGTCGCGCTCGGCTTCGGGCTCACCCATCTGCTGGCGGGGCCGCGGAGGCTGCGCCGGGTGACCGTACCGGCGGCGCGGCCGCCGGACGGCCTGGAGCGGCCGGTGCCGGCGCCCGTACCGGAACCGAGGACGACGGACGAGGCGCTGGGCAGCAAGCAGCTCTGAGGGCGCGAAAGGGCCGAAGGGGTGCCGGGACGAACACCTCGTCCTGGCACCCCTTCGGCATGGATCGCCGCCCGACCAGCATCCGCCCTCCGGTGCCGGTCCGCCACTCGAACGGCCCGGAGCCTGCCGGGTGACCTCAGGAGCCGGTCGCCCCGAGAGCCCATGCGGCGAGCGAGAGCGTCGCCATGGAGACCACCGTCGAGGCCACCACCGCATTGCGGGCCGGCCGGGTGTCCAGTCCGTACTGCTGGGCGTAGATGAAGGCGTTCTGAGCGGTCGGCAGCGCCGAGCAGAGCACCACGGCGAGGAGTTGGTGCTCCGGCAGATGCAGCAACGGGCCGCCGACGGCGAACGCGATCAGGGGCTGGACCAGCGTCTTCAGCGCCACCGTCACGGCGACCTCGGCACGCGCCCCGCGCCCCGCGCCCGGCGCTCGTACCGGCTGTGCCGCGTTCGGCGCGGGGTCCGCCGAACCGGCGGTGTCCGGGCGGGCGTTGAGGGACATCCCCAGCGTGATCAGGGCCGTCGGCACGGCGGCGGCGCCGAGCAGGTCGCAGGAGTGGGCGAGCGCGTGCGGCAGCCGCAGCCCGAGCGCGGACACGGCCACCCCGAGCAACGAGGCCATGATGACCGGGTTGCGGACCGGCATGGTCAGCATCCGCCGGAACACCACGGCCTTCCCGGAGCGCGCCCCCGTCCCCGTTCCCGTTCCCGTCCCCGTGTCCAGCATCGTCAGGATCACCGGGGAGACCAACAACACCTGGAACAGGATGATCTGGGCGACGAACGACGCGTCACCGAGCACCTGGACCGCCACCGGAATGCCGAGGTTGGCGGAGTTGACGTAGCCCGACGTCATGCTGCCGATCGCCCGGTCGGCCGTGCCGCGGCCGAAGAGCCGGCCGGCCGTCAGGAACCCGAGGCCGCAGACCAGCGCGGTGCCCGCGGCGAACGCGAGCATCGAGGAGTTGGCGAAGGAGGCCGGCCGCGCCCCGGACACCATGGTGAACAGGGCGGCGGGCATGGCCACATGGAAGACGAACCGGCCGAGCACGGCCTCCGCCCGGTCGCCCAGCAGACCGCTGCGGCCGACCGCGTAGCCGATGGTGGTGAGGATCCAGATGGGGGCGAAGGCGGAGAGCAGGGCGTGCATGCCCGTCATGATCCTCGCGCGGTTGTGCGCCTCCTGCGCGGGGGTTCGGCGAGGGAGCCAGGTGCCGGTACGGACGGCGGGGGCCGGGGCGTGAGGAGTGGGACCCCCGCCGTCCGAAACCCGGCGGTCAGCTCGTGGCGGTGCTGACCTGGAGCTGCTTGATCCCGTTGAGCCATGCCGAACGCAGCCGCCGAGGATCGCCGACCAGCCGCAGATCGGGCAGTACGTCGGCGATCGCGTTGAAGATCAGGTCGATCTCCATCACGGCAAGGGACTTGCCGAGGCAGAAGTGCGGACCGCCGCCGCCGAAACCGAGGTGGGGGTTGGGGTCGCGGGAGATGTCGAAGGCCTCCGGGTTCTCGAAGACCTCGGGGTCGTTGTTGGCCGACGAGTAGAACAGCCCGACCCGGTCGCCCTTCTTGATCCGCTGCCCGCCCAGTTCGGTGTCCTGGGTGGCGGTCCGCTGGAAGGAGACCACGGGGGTGGCCCAGCGGACGATCTCCTCGGCGGTCGTCTCCGGGCGTTCGCGCTTGTAGAGCTCCCACTCGTCGGGGTGGGTGAGGAAGGCGTGCATGCCGTGGCTGATGGCGTTGCGGGTGGTCTCGTTGCCGGCGACGGCGAGCAGGATCACGAAGAAGCCGAACTCGTCGGAGGAGAGGTTCCCTTCGCCCTCCGCGGCGACCAGCTGGGAGACGATGTCCTTGGCCGGGCACTCCTTGCGGGCGGCCGCGAGATTCATGGAGTACGAGACGATCTCCATGGCCGCCTCGGTGCCGACCTCCTCGGTGATCGCGTACTCGGGATCGTCGTACGCGGCCATCTTGTTGGACCAGTCGAAGATCTTGGACCGGTCCTCCTGCGGCACACCGATGAGTTCCGCGATGGCCTGGAGCGGCAGTTCGACGGCGATGTTGGTGACGAAGTCGAACGATCCGTCGTCGTCGGCCGCGGCGAGCGCCGTCTCGACGATCGAGCGGGCGCGGTCGCGCAGGGCCTGCTCCAGGGAGCGCACCGCCCGGGGGGTGAAGCCCCGCTGGACGATCTGGCGGACCCGGGTGTGCTCGGGCGGGTCCATGTTCAGCATGATCAGCTTCTGGACCTCGATCTGGTCCCGGCTGATCGACTCGTTGAAGCGGATGACCGCGGTGTTGGTGTGTGAGGAGAACAGCTCCGGGTGGGTGGAGACGTACTTGACGTCCGCATGCCGGGTGACGACCCAGTAGCCCTCGTCGTCGAAACCGGAGATGCCGGACGGCTGGGCGCACCACCAGACCGGTGCGGTCTGCCGCATCTGTGCGAACTCCGGGTGCGGAATGCGGGCTTGGAGCAGATCGGGGTCGGTGAAGTCGAACCCTTCGGGCAGATGGGGGCAGGACATCGGCAGCTCCAGGTCGGTCCGAGGGTCGCCCGGACGTTGCCTGACGACCCATCAGATGTTGACGGAAAGGTAGTAACGAGTTCTACAACTGGCAAGAGCGGCGGTCCGTTCTGTTGCGTGAAGAGTGAGTGGGGTCGGTATGAAGCGGGCGCAAGGAGCGTGCAGCACTCTTGCGTACCGGGGGTAAGCCTCATAAGACTGCTAAAGAACTAGAACGCGTACTAGTTCCATCCGCGGGCGCCGGGACGCCCCTGCGGAAGTGCGAGGAGAGGACGAGCTCATGGCCGCGGAACCCGTCATCGTCGAAGCCGTACGCACCCCCATCGGCAAGCGCCAGGGCGCGCTCGCCAATCTGCATCCCGGCTATCTGCTGGGCGAGACCTACCGAGAACTCCTCGGCCGCACCGGCATCCACGCCGACTGCGTCGAACAGATCGTCGGCGGCACGGTCACCCACGCCGGCGAACAGTCCATGAACCCGGCCCGCAACGCCTGGCTCGCCGTGGGCCTTCCGTACGAGACCGCCGCCACCACCGTGGACTGCCAGTGCGGTTCCTCGCAGCAGGCCTCCCACATGGTGGCCAACATGATCGCGGCCGGAGTCATCGACGTCGGCATCAGCTGCGGTGTCGAGGCCATGTCGCGGGTGCCGCTGGGCAGTGGCTCCAAGCACGGGCCGGGCAAGCCCTGGCCCGACGAGTGGAACGTCGACCTGCCCAACCAGTTCGAGGCCGCCGAGCGCATCGCCCGCAAGCGCGGACTGACCCGGGAGAACGTCGACTCGCTCGGGCTGATCTCGCAGGAGCGGGCCGCCGTGGCCTGGGCCGAGGAGCGGTTCAAACGGGAGACGTACGCCGTCCAGGTGCCGACCACGGAAGAGGAGCAGGCGGCCGGGCAGGGCATGTGGCGCCTGGTCGACCGGGACGAAGGGCTGCGCGACACGACCATGGAGGGGCTCGGCCGGCTCAAGCCCGTCATGCCCACCGCCATCCACACCGCGGGCAACTCCTCGCAGATATCCGACGGCGCCTGCGCGATCATGTGGGCCTCCAAGCGGATGGCACGCGCCCTCAAGCTCAAGCCCCGCGCCCGGATCGTCGCCCAGGCCCTGGTCGGCTCGGACCCGCACTTCCACCTCGACGGGCCGGTCGACGCGACCCGCGCGGTGCTCGGCAAGGCCGGGATGTCGCTCAAGGACATAGACATCGTCGAGATCAACGAGGCCTTCGCGTCCGTGGTGCTGAGCTGGACCCAGGTGTTCGGGCAGGACCTGGAGAAGGTCAACGTCAACGGCGGCGCCATCGCGCTCGGCCACCCGGTGGGCGCCACCGGGGCCCGTCTGATCACCACGGCCCTGCACGAACTGGAGCGCCGGGAAAAGGAGTTCGCCCTCATCACGATGTGCGCGGGTGGCGCACTGGCGACCGGGACGATCATCCAGCGGCTCTGAGGGACAGGCTGCCCCCCGGCCCCGGGGTGTTGTCAGGTGTACCCCGGGCCGGGGGCCCACGCCGATGTCGGCGCCGCGCCCGACGGCCTAGCGTCGCAGTCATGGAAAACGACAACAGCCGTACGGGGCAGCAGACTTCGCGCAAGGGCCGGCGCATCGCCCGCCGGACGACGGCCGCCGCGGCGCTGGTCCTCGCCGCCCTCGGCGCCGCCCCCGCCATGGCACACCAGCCCGCCGGGACACCGGGGGCACAGCACCGGGCCACTGTCCAGGGCAGAGGGACCCTGCTGGGCATCACCCCCGTGGCCGAGCTCGACCGCGCGGACGTCGCCCGCTTCCTCGCCGCGGGCGGCATGGACACCGGCACCGTCCGCCACGGACTGCGGGCCTACCGCCTCACCTACCGCACCGTCACCCCGCAGGGCGCACCCACCACCGCGACCGGCCTCCTCGCCCTCCCCGAGGGCGGCCCCCACCGGCTCGACCTGGTCTCCGACGCCCACGGCACCATGGCCCACCGCGACTACGCCCCCTCCGTCGGCGAGGACTTCGGCCGCTTCGCCCCGTACCTCCACGCCTCCGCCGGCCGGGCCGTCGCCGCGCCCGACTACCTGGGCCTCGGCAAGGGCCCCGGACGCCACCCGTACATGGACACCAAGTCCTCCGTCACCGCCACCGTCGACATGCTGCGGGCCGCCCGCACCGCCGCGCAGCGCCTGGACCGGCCGCTCACCGGCGATGTGTACGCCAGCGGCTTCTCCCAGGGCGGCCAGGTCGCCATGGCCCTGGGCAAGGCCCTCGACAACGGAGCGGACCGGCACTTCAGGCTCCGGGCCCTGGCCCCCGTGTCGGGCCCCTACGACATCGAGCACGCCGAGACACCCGCCCTGTTCGACGGCAGGGTCAACGACACCAGCGCAGTCTTCTACATGTCGTACTACCTCACCGCGCAGAGCAGACTGCACCCGCTCTACAAGGACCCGTCCGAGGCGTTCCGGAAGCCGTACGCCTCGATCGTTGACGACCTCTTCGACACCAACCACACCGAGGAGGAGATCATCCCGGCGCTGCCCGCGACGCTGAAGGAGCTGCTCACCGACGACTACTACCGCCGGCTCCAGCACCTCACCGGCGGTCTGCTGGACGCGGCGCGTGCCCAGGACGGCAACTGCGCCTGGAAGCCGGACGTTCCGGTACGGCTCTACTCCTCGTCCGGCGACACCGATGTCCCGATCGCGAACGCCCGCCACTGCGCCGCCGATCTGGCGGCCCGGGGCGTCGGGGCCCCGGTGATCGACCAGGGCGGGGCCGACCACAACACCACGTACATGAAGTCGGGTCCGCAGATCGTCCGCTGGTTCGACACGGTGGCCGCGCGTCGCTGAGCGCGGCGGGCCGTGGGGCGAGGGGGAAGTGGGGGGAGCGGGGGAGTGGGGGAGTGGGGGAGTGGGGGGAACCCCGGCCGGTCGTCCGGCCGGGGCCCGCGTCGCCGGGGCGACGGCAGGCGTGCCTAGTACGGCATGTGGGTGGGGAAGGTGGCGGTGGGGCTGAACAGCGCCGCGTATCCCTCTTCGTGGTGGTGGCGGCGGTGCCGCCCGGACCGGCCGACGTCCGCGACCGGGGTCGCGAGAGTGAGCAGCCCGTCGTTGGCGAGTTCCTGTACGCGCATCAGCAGTGTGCGTACCTCCAGGCCGAGTTCGGCGGCCACCGTCTGCAGATCGAGACCGGACTCCCAGCTCCACAGCAGTACGGAGTCCATGCTCGGCGACCAGATGACGGTGTTCTCCATCTCGACGGGCGGAGACGGCGACGGGATATAGGCCAGGGTCCCGGTCGTGGCCGGCGCGGGGGCCGAGACCGGGGCCGGGGGCGCAGCCGGTGGTGGGGTGGGCTGCGTGGCCTTGGGCGGCGGCGGAGGGGTCTCGTCGGCCGGGCGCGGCAGGGGGTTCTCCGGCGCGGCGGCGGGCTCGGCCGGCGATTCGCCCGCCGGGGACGAGGACCGGCTCAGGAGCTTCTCGGCGAGGGACCGTGCGTCGGTGCGGCCGACGGTGCGTCGTGCTAATCGCACTTCCCGCTCGTTCAGGCCCATCAGGTCCGCGATCGATCCGTCGTCGCCGACCGTGACGGCGAAAGCGGCCAGCGTTCTGCTCCGCTCCGCCTGCGTCTCGTCCAGCAACGCCTGTGCGCGGCGCATGCGTTCGTCGCTGGCGCAGAAAGCTTCCGCCAGGACGGTGTTCCGCTCCCAGAATTCTCTTGGTTCCACGAGATTCACAACGCGCGGGTGGCCGCCGGGAATGTTCGGGCGAGCTAAATGCGCCTAAATGGACTAACGAGTAATAAGTCGGCCAAGTGATATCAAGTGCTATGTGCCTGGCGGATGGCCCGGTACGGACGCGGGCACGGCGAAGGCCCCGACCGGCGGTCGGGGCCTTCGTGCCGGAAGCGCCGGCTCAGTACCAGTGGTTGGCCTGCCAGAACGACCAGGCGGCGCACGGGCTGCCGTAGCGGGACTTCATGTAGTCCACGCCCCACTTGATCTGGGTCGTGGGGTTGGTCCGCCAGTCGGCCCCGGCGGAAGCCATCTTCGAGCCGGGCAGCGCCTGCACGAGACCGTAGGCGCCGGAGGAGGCGTTGGTCGCGTGGTGGTTCCAGCCGCTCTCGCGCTGGACGATGTTGCTGAAGCACCGGAACTGCGCGGCGTCGCCGATCATCGACTTCGCCGTGGCCTGCGCGCTCGCCGCGACCGACGCCGGCGCGGTGGCCGGAGCGGCCATGGCCGGGGTGACGCCGAGGCCCAGGCCGGTGGCGCCGAGGAGTACGGCGGCGACGGCGGACGTGCGGCGGGCGGTGCGGGGCTTGGCGAGGATGGTGCGGGCGAACGACACAGAGAGACCTAACGTCGGGTACGGGGGAGTCGCGGGCCGGTCCGGATCGTGCGGTGGTGCGGGTGGACCGGTCTTCGTCGACCGCGGTCCGGTTCGGCGGACCCTGCGGTGCTCGGCGACTCGTCCAGTGTTAGCGGCGGCCTTCAGCCACCGCAACGACCCCGGGTACGAGCCCGCCTGGTACCCGGACCCGAAGGGCCCGGACCGCCCCGGCCGCCCGGCGGGCGTCGCGGCAGGTCGGCGGGGGTGCCGGGAAGGGGCCCGGCCCCAAGGCGGCTACTACCTCCGATAGTGGTGGACCAAGGTCCTGTGGGAGCCCTCACTCGCGGGGAGCGTCAAATGTGACCTGGGCCTCGAAGTTGGCGCGGCGGGTGGCCCGCCGCAGCGCCTTCAGCAGCGCCGGACCGACCGCCAGCGTCAGCACCGCGGTGAGCGCCGCCCGGCCCAGGTCCCAGCCGAGCGAGGTGGCCACGCAGTACGCGAGGAAGCGGACCAGGTTGTCGGCCGGCGGATCGCCCGCGTGGAACGAGATGCCCGAGCCGGCCGGGGGCACCATCGTCCAGCCGTACAGGTTCATCACCGTGCCGTACGCGAACGACGCCACGAACCCGAACCCCGCCAGCATCAGCAGCTCGGCCCGCCCGCGCAGCCGGTCCGGGCCCGGCAGCAGGCCCGCGCCCATCGCGAACCAGCCCATCGACAGCATCTGGAACGGCATCCACGGCCCCACCCCGCCGGTGAGCAGCGCGGACGCGAACATCGTCACCGAGCCGAGCACGAAGCCGAAGCCGGGCCCGAGCACCCGGCCGCTCAGCACCATCAGGAAGAACATCGGCTCCAGCCCCGCCGTGCCCGCCCCCAGCGGCCGCAGTGCCGCGCCGACCGCGGCCAGCACCCCCAGCATCGCCACCGCCTTGGCGTCGAGACCGGAGTCCGCGATCATCGCCACGACCACCCCGACCAGCAGCGGCAGCAGCGCGGCGAACAGCCACGGCGCGTCCTGCGAGTGCGCCAGACCGGCATCGGGGCCGGCCAGCAGCGGCCAGCCGAACGCGACCACACCGATCGCGCTGACGATGACGAGCGCGGCGATCGCGCGCGGCCCGAGCCGTACCGGCCGCACCCGGCGCCCGCTCACGACGGTTCTCCCAGCGCGGCGCGCACCTGCGCCACGGTCAGCCACTCCTGCGGCGCGAGGATCTTCGAGGTCTGCGGCGCGAACGCCGGGGACGAGACCACCACCTGCCGGGTCTCCCCGTCCGCGACGGTCTCCCCGTCGGCGAGGATCACCACCCGGTGCGCCAGTTCCGCCGCGAGCTCCACGTCGTGCGTGGCCAGCACGATCGCGTGACCGTCGGCCGCGAGGCCCCGGAGCACCCCGACCAGCCGGGCCTTCGCCGCGTAGTCCAGACCGCGCGTCGGCTCGTCCAGGAGCAGCAGCGGGGGCCGCGCGGCGAGCACGACCGCCAGGGCGAGCGCGAGACGCTGGCCCTCGGAGAGATCGCGGGGATGGGTGTCGTCCGGCACGCCCGGCAGCAGCTCGGAGACCAGCGCCCGGCAGCTGCCCGGGGCGGCCCCCGCGTCGCTGTCGGCCGCGGCGCACTCGGCGGCGACGGTGTCCGCGTACAGCAGATCGCGTGGCTCCTGCGGTACGAGCCCGACCCGGCGCACCATCTCGCGCGGCTCGGTGCGGTGCGGGGTCCGGCCGCCGACCAGGACGGTGCCGGTGGTGGGCTCGACCATGCCGACGAGGGTGGCCAGCAGGGTGGACTTGCCCGCGCCGTTGCGGCCCATCAGGGCGACGGTCTCGCCGGGGGCGACGGTGAGCGTCACCCGGCGCAGCGCCTCGACCCGGCCGCGCCGTACGCCGAGCCGTTCGACCCGGGCCGTGGCGTCGGCGACGGGCTCGGGCACGTCGGGCGTCCGCGCGCCGCGGCCCAGCAGCCGGGCCAGGGCGCCGCGCCGCACCGGGGAGGGGGCCGGGGCCGGCAGGGCGGGGACGGACACCGGCTCCGGAGCGGGCGGACGCAGCGGAGCGAGCCGCTCGCGCAGGCCCGCCGCCCGGCGCCGGGCATCGCGGACCGAGAGCGGCAGCGGCTCCCAGCCCGCCAGCCGGCCCAGCGCGACGACCGGCGGGTGGACGGGGGAGAGGGCCATGACGTCCGCCGGCGCGCCCATGACCGGGGCGGCGCCCGGCGACGGCAGCAGCACGACCTGGTCCGCGTACTGCACCACCCGCTCCAGCCGGTGCTCCGCCATCAGGACCGTCGTGCCCAGGTCGTGCACCAGCCGTTGCAGCACGGCGAGGACCTCCTCGGCCGCCGCCGGGTCCAGCGCGGACGTCGGCTCGTCGAGGACCAGGACCTTCGGGTGCGGGGTGAGGACGGAACCGATCGCGACCCGCTGCTGCTGGCCGCCGGAGAGCGTGGCGATCGGCCGGTCGCGCAGCCCGGCGAGTCCCAGCAGGTCCAGGGTCTCCTCGACCCGCCGCCGCATCACGTCGGGGGCCAGGCCCAGCGACTCCATGCCGTACGCCAGCTCGTCCTCGACCGTGTCGGTGACGAAGTGGGAGAGCGGGTCCTGGCCCACCGTGCCGACCAGATCGGCGAGTTCACGCGGCTTGTGGGTGCGGGTGTCGCGCCCGTCGACCGTGACCCGGCCGCTCAGCGTGCCGCCGGTGAAGTGCGGCACCAGACCCGAAACGGCCCCGAGGAGCGTCGACTTTCCGACGCCGGACGGACCGACGAGCAGCACCAGCTCGCCCTCGGGAACGGTCAGATCGACCCCGGAGAGGGTGGCCCGCGCCGCCCCCTCGTAGTGCACCGAGACCTGCTCGAACCGGATCACTGGATCTCCTTGGAACGCGGGGCGCCCGCGGACGGCGGCACCGGGGCCACCACCGCGGGCAGCAGCCCGATCAGCACCGCGGCCGCGGGCCACAGCGGAAGCACCGGCGCGACCAGCGGTACGACTCCCGGGTGCAGCGCCGCCCCGTCGGCACCGCCCGCCCAGATCATCGCCGCCGCCACCGCGGCACCCGAACCCGCCACCAGCCAGGCCCGCGCACCCCACCGGTCGGGCCGGTAGCGGGTACGCACCGAACGGGCCCCGCCGAGCCGCAGCCCGGCCGCCGCGGCGACGAGCCCGGCGACCAGCAGCGGCAGCCCGTACACCGCACCCTGCGCGGCCAGCAGACCGTACGTACCGGCGCACACCCCGAGCAGCCCGCCGAGGGTGAGGACGTTCGTGGTGTGCCGGACGGCGGGCGGGACCTGGGCGGTGCGCCCGTATCCGCGCGCGTCCATCGACGCCGCCACCGCGACCGACCGCTCCAGCGCGCCCTCCAGGACCGGCAGCCCGATCTGGAGGACGGCCTTGACGCCGCCGGTCGGGCGGCCCCGCAGCCGCCGGGCGGTGCGCAGCCGCATCACGTCGGCGACCATGTTCGGCGCGAACGTCATCGCGACGACGACCGCGACGCCCGCCTCGTACAGCGCGCCCGGTAGCGACTTGAGCAGCCGGGCCGGGTTGGCGAGCGAGTTCGCCGCACCGACGCAGATCAGCAGGGTGGCCAGCTTCGCCCCGTCGTACAGCGCGAAGACCAGCTGTTCGGCGGTGACCCGGCCACCGATCCTGACCCCCTTCGCCCAGTCGGGCAGCGGCACCTCGGGGAGCGTGAACACCGTGTGGGTACCGGGGATCGGTGAACCGAGAAAGACGGAGAAGACCAGCCGCACACCGACGACGAACAGCCCGATCCGGATGAACGCCCCGTACGAACGGGCCCACGGCGCGTCCGTGCGGCGCGCCGCCACGACGTAACCGGCCACCCCCACCAGCATCCCGAGCAGCAGCGGATTGGTGGTCCGGGACGCGGCGGTGGCGAGGCCGAGCGCCCACAGCCACCAGGCCCCGGCGGGCAGGGCGTTGCTCCGGTTCGCCTCGGGGGCGCGCAGCGGGCGGCTGCGCGCCAGGACAGCGGAGCCGGTCGGGGCGGTCATCCGCGGCGGCGGCGGGACTGCACGACCGCGGCGACGCCGAGGAGGAGGACGGCGCCGACCCCGACGAGCACCCCGGCGGAGGGGCCGGAGGAACTGCCCGGACCGGAGGACGCGGCGGACCCGGCCGGCGCGGCCGAGGCGGAGGCGGATCCGGCAGGCGTGTCCCGCCCGTCGTCGGAGACCTGCTCACCGCAGCCCGAGGCCGGGTAGCCGGTGATCGCGCAGAGCATCGCGTCACTGCTGTACCGCAGCGGCTTCGCCACCGCGGCGAGCGCCTCCGCGGCGCTCGCGTCGGGGCTCACCCGCGCGCACGCGGTGCGCGGCGCGGGCGGTGTCTCACCGGCCGGGGCGTCCGAGGCCGTGCCCGGGTCGATGACGAGCGCGATCCGCTTGGTGCCGTCCTCGGCCGGGGTGTTCGCGCATATCTTCGTGAAGTCGGGGGCGCTGCGCGGCTTCGCCGAGTCCTGGGAGTCCTCGCTCACCGAGAACCGGAAACCCTGCACCGTCCCGTCGTCCGGCCGGACCAGGGACGGGCCCTGGGTGGCGTACGTCCAGTCGGAGCCGGAGTTCTCCCAGAACGACCAGTACCGGTAGCCGGCCGCCTGGGCCGGTCCCGCGCCGAGCACGGCCAGGACGGCGCCCAGGACCACCAGCAGAGCGGTGGTCCGTCCCGCGCGCCTCACGGCTGCCGGTTCTTGCGGCGGCCGCTGATCAGGAAGAACGCGATCGCGGAGAGGACGAGGCCGATGCCGATGTACCACCACACGCCGCCGATCACGTCGTCGCCGCTGTGGACCTGGTCCTTCTCGGTGGCCTCGTACCCGGTGTCGGCGGACGGGTCGGGCGTCACGACGGCGGCGGGCTCGGGGCCGGCCGCGTTCAGCCGGGCGACCAGGTCGACGCCGCCGAAGTCCCGGGCGTCGTCGCCGGTCGAGTGGGCGGCCAGGATCAGCTGGGCGTAGGCGGCCGGGCCGCTCCGGGCGGCCCAGTCCGCGGAGTTCTTCTTCAGCCAGCCGATGGCCCCGGCCGCCTTGTCCTGGTGGCCGGAGGCGGACAGGGCGACGACCGCGTCGGCGGTGTTGCCGAAGTCGGGCTGCGGGGTGGTGTCGGTGGCACCGGGCATCGGCGCCAGGTCCAGGTGGTTTCCGCCGGCGAGGGCGCCGACGAGGTAGTGGGCGCCGTTCTGGGCGGCCTGCTCGGGCGTGAGGCCGGAGCCCGGGTGGCAGCCGGGCGCCTTGCCCGCGGCGTTGTTCCCGACGGCCATCGCCTTGCCCATCGTGCCGAGCACGGCGGCCGCGGTGGCATCCGCGTTCGCGGTGAGCTTCCCCTTCTTGTCGGGCTGGTACGCGAAGGCACCGCCGTCCTTGCCGCCGCACGGGATCGCGAGCGCGAGCAGTGGGTCGTAGGGGGTCTTCCCGCCGGGGGTCGTGATGTCCGCGAGCCGCTGCCCCTGCCGGGCGAGGGCGCCGATCACCAGGGAGGTGGAGTTGGCGTCGCTGGGCGCTTTGGCGGTGTAGCCCCAGCCGCCGTCCTCGTTCTGCACGGACTTCAGCCAGCGCACCGAGTCGTTCACGGTCTCCCGGTGCCCGCCGACCTCGACCAGCGCCTGGGCGGCGGCCGCGGTGGCGTTGGTGTCCCGCACCGTCTTCGCGTCGCACGGCTTGGAGACATCGGGCCGGAACGCGGCGTAGGAGCCGTCGGCGCACTGCTGGGAGACCAGCCAGTCCACCGACTTCGCGGCCGGAGTGACCCCTTCCAGCCGCTGGGCGAGGAAGGACATCGACTGCCGCCACACCCCGTCGTAGGTGGGGTCGCCCGTGCCGTACAGCCCGGCGGGCAGTGCGGCGGACGGCGAGGGCGAGGGGGACGGCGCTGCGACCGCGACCGGCGCTGCGGCCGCGCAGAGCACGGCGGCGGTGGCGGCGAGCGTCGCTGCGCTGCGGCGTACGGTCATGGCGGGCGGGGCCTCTCCTGCGGGGTGAACCGGGCACAGGCACGCTCAGGCACCAGGCTCCGGCTCCGTATACCTCGACGGTGCCGACCACCGGTGGGTCCGGTGGTCCGAGCCGGTCACGACCGCGGACAGGGCATTCCGACTCACCGTCTCCCAGACGGTTCACGGCTGCGTGGTCAGTGCCGGATTCGCACCGGCTTCCCCCTGAACGGGCATGATGACGACCCGCACACTCTACCGGGCGGGCCCGGCCGGGCCCGGGGCGGCTTCGGCCCGCCGGCGACGCGGAACACCCACCGGAGGGCAACGGGGGAAACCCACTGGCGAGTTCGGCCCCGAACGGACGACCATGTCCCGCATGAGCGATCAACCCGCACGCTGGACCCAGGCGACCGTCTACCCCGACATGTGGGCGGACCCGGACGACGACCCCCGCAGCAAGGAGGGCACGAACCCGGAGGGCGAGCTCGCGACGCTCGCGGAGTATCTCAACGACTACCGGCTGACCCTGCGGATGAAGTGCGACGGCCTGGACGCGGAGCAGCTGGCCCGCCGCTCGGTCCCGCCGTCGACGCTGTCACTGCTCGGCCTCCTGCGCCACCTCGCCGAGGTGGAGCGGGACTGGCGCAACTGGATCACCGACGGCGAACCGCTGCCCAAGCTGTACGGCAAGCGTGACGCGGACTTCGACGGAGCCGTCGCCGACCAGGCCGTGGTCGACGCCGCCTACGCCGACCTGGAACGCGAGCAGGCCGCGACCGACGCCGCGCTGGCCGGCCACCCGGACCTGGGCGAGCGGCTGGGGAAGGACCGGATCTCCGTCCGGGAGCTGCTGGTGCACAGGATCGAGGAGTACGCCCGGCACTGCGGGCAGGCCGACCTGCTGCGCGAGTGCATCGACGGACGGGTGGGCCAGTGATGCCCGGCCGGTGAGCCGAACCGCGCGGGGCGGAGCGGCCCGCCCCGCACTCACACGGCCGTGTACGTCACCGGCTCGCTCCCCGGCACCGCCTCCGCGCGCCCGAGCTTCACCAGCCGCCGCAGATGGGCCTCCGCCTCCGAGACGGCGATGTTCCGGGAACCGTGCGGGATCTGCTCCCAGGGCCGGTTCCACTCCATCCGCTCGGCCAGCTCCCACGGCGTCAGCGGCTCCGCGAGCAGTCCGAGCAGCCCGGTGAGCCGCTCCTCGTGATGGCCGAGGAGCTCTTCCACACGTCCCGCCGCATCGGTGAAGGCGTACTGATGGGCGGGCAGCACCTCGGCGGCCCCGAGCCGGCCGATCCGCTCCAGCGAGTCGAGGTAGTCGCCGAGGGGATCGCTCACCGTCGTGTCGTCGGGGTCCTCGTACAGCCCGATGTGCGGACTGATCCCCGGCAGCAGATGATCCCCGGAGAAGAGCCGCCCCCGGCCCGGCAGATTCCCCGGATGTTCCTCCTCCAGATGCAGGCACACATGCCCCGGTGTGTGCCCGGGCGTCCAGATCGCCCGCAGCCTGCGCCCCGCCAGATCGAGCAGCTCACCGGGGACGATCTCCCGGTCCGGCAGCGCGGCCCGCAGCCCCGGCAGCGCCCGCGCCCGCCCCCCGGCGGCCGCGGCGGCCCGCAACGGCGCGAGGTGCTCCTCGGGTGCGCCGACCGCCGTGAGCTTGGCCGCGAGATACGTCAGCCATCTGCCGGGTTCGGACTCCCGGGTACGGCGCACGATCGCGGTGTCCGCCGCGTGCATGGCGATCCAGGCCCCGGAGGCCTCGCGCACCTGCCCGGAGAGCCCGTGGTGGTCGGGATGGTGGTGGGTGATGACCACCCCGTGGATGTCGGCCACCTCCGTACCGACGGCGGCGAGCCCGGCACCGAGCGTGTCCCATGCCTCGGGGTCGTCCCACCCGGTGTCGATCAGGACCGGGCCCCGGTCGGTGTCCAGGACGTGCACGAGGGTATGGCCGAGCGGATTGTCCGGGATGGGCACCTTGATGCTGTGCACGCCCCCGCCGTGGTCGGTCACCTGCGCCATGAGGTCCCCATCTCTCCAGACAACGTGCGGAATTGCGGCTCCGGTGCGTCGCCCCCACTGTAACGAGAACTTGTTCCAGTAGTAGCCCTGGTCGACCATCTCGTCCGGGGTGCCGTCGCGGCCGTGGACTCCTGGAACTGGAACTGGTATCAGTTCTGACAGAGAGTCAGATGCCGGGTCGGGCACCGATCCGGGCAACGCGCCGGGCCGCGGGAGGCAGCAGCCATGACCGAGCTTGTCGAACACGGAAAACTGTTCATCGGCGGGGAGCTGGTCGATCCGCTGGGCCGGGACACCATCGAGGTCGTCTCGCCCCACACCGAGCAGGTCATCGGCCGGGTGCCGCATGCCTGCGAGGCGGATGTGGACCGGGCTGTCGCGGCCGGGCGGCAAGCGTTCGACGAGGGGCCCTGGGCGCGGATGGGCCTGGACGAGCGGATCGCGGTGGTCACCCGGATCAAGGACGGGTTCGCCGCGCGGTACGAGGAGATCGCCCGGGTCATCAGCTCGGAGAACGGCACCCCGTACACATCGAGCGTCATGGTGCAGGCGCTCGCCGCGATGATGGTGTGGGACTCGGCGATCACCGTCGCCCGCGACTTCCCGTACGAGGAGCGGCGGGCCGGGGCGCTCGGGCCGCTGCTGGTGCGCCGGGAGCCGGTCGGGGTGGTCGCGGCCGTCGTGCCGTGGAACGTCCCGCAGTTCACCGCCGCGGCCAAGCTCGCGCCCGCACTGCTGGCCGGCTGCTCCGCCGTGCTCAAGGTCTCGCCCGAATCCCCGCTGGACGCCTACATCCTGGCCGAGATCGCCGCCGATGCCGGGCTGCCGGAGGGAGTGCTGTCGATCCTTCCGGCCGACCGCGAGGTCAGCGAGTACCTGGTCGGGCACCCCGGCGTCGACAAGGTGTCGTTCACCGGTTCCGTGGCCGCCGGGCGCCGGGTGATGGAGGTCGCCTCCCGCAACCTCACCCGGGTCACCCTGGAACTGGGCGGCAAGTCCGCCGCCGTGATCCTCCCCGACGCCGATCTGGACGCCGCCGTCGCGGGCATCGTTCCCTTCGCCTGGATGATCAACGGCCAGGCGTGCGTGGCCCAGACCCGCATCCTCGTCCCGCGCTCCCGCTACGACGAGACGGCCGAGGCCTTCGCCGCCGCGGCGGGTGCGCTGAAGGTCGGCGATCCGCTGGACCCCGCCACCGAACTCGGCCCCCTGGTCGCGCGGCGCCAGCAGCGGCGCTCGCTCGACTACATCCGGATCGGGCAGGACGAAGGCGCCAAGATCCTCACCGGCGGCGGCCGTCCGGCCTCCCAGGAGCGCGGCTGGTACGTCGAGCCGACCCTCTTCGGGGACGTCGACAACTCCATGCGCATCGCCCGCGAGGAGATCTTCGGCCCCGTCATCTGCCTGCTGCCGTACGGCGACGAGGACGAGGCCGTACGGATCGCCAACGACTCCGACTACGGCCTCAGCGGCAGCGTCTGGACCGCCGACACCGGACGCGGCATCGACATCGCCCGCCGGGTCAGGACGGGCACGTACAGCGTGAACACCTTCAGCCTCGACATGCTCGGCCCGTTCGGCGGGTACAAGAACTCCGGTCTGGGGCGGGAGTTCGGCCCCGAGGGGTACGGCGAGTACTTCGAGCACAAGATGATCCACCTGCCGGCCGGATACGAGGGGGAATGATGGGGGACCGCTGGGCCGTCGAGGTCGACCGGGGGATCTGCATCGGCTCCGGGATGTGCCTGAACCACGCACCGGGCCGGTTCGCGCTGGACTCCGCCCGGCAGTCCCGCCCGTCGGCCCCGGAGACCGACGCCGACGAGCAGGTCCTCGCGGCCGCCGAGGGATGCCCGGTCGAGGCGATCACGATCACGCTGAGCGGCTCGGACGAGGTGGTGTTCCCTCCGGAGGAGTAGGCGGCGGGCAGCTCGTGCCCGAGCGGGCGAGGCGGAAGCCCACATCGTCGACGCGGAACGTCGGGTGGCTGCGGCGGCGGGCGGAGGCGCGGCAGCTCCAGTGCTCGTCGAACCAGCCGCCGCCGCGCAGCACCCGGTAGGTGCCGTACACCTCGGCGTCGTAGACGTCCCAGCACCAGTCCCAGACGTTGCCCAGCATGTCGTGGAGGCCCCACGGGTTGGGGGCCTTGCCGCCCACCTCGTGGATGCGTTCACGCGAGTTGTCGCGGTACCAGGCGATCTCGTCGATCTCCCCGTGGCGCGGCCCGGTCGTGCCGGCGCGGCAGGCGTGCTCCCACTCGGCCTCGGTGGGCAGCCGGTAGCCCTCGGAGGTCGCGTCCCACTCGATGGTGTCGTCCTCGTCGGCCGGGAGGCGGTACGCGGGCGCCAGCCCCTCGCGCAGGGACAGGGTGTTGCAGAACCGCACCGCGTCCCACCAGGAGACGGACTCGACGGGCAGCCGGTCCCCGCGCGCGGCGCTCGGGCGGAGGCCGGTGACGTGTGCGTACAGGCCCTGGGTGACGGGGACGGACGCGAGTCGGTACGGGGCCAGTCCGACCGCCCAACTGCGTTGCGTCCGCCGGTCCGTCAGCGTCACCGTTCCCGGCGGGACGTCGACCAGTTCGGTTCCCGTCCCCGGCGGGACGTCGACCAGTTCGGTTCCCGTACCCGTATGTGCGTGTGCGTCCATGACCAGGAGACCCTACTGGGGTGTACCGGACGGCCGGGCCCACCGCACGTCCGGCCCCGCCCCGCCACGTGGCTCGCGTGGGAGGTCGGCGGCTGGAAGGACCCCGTGGAAGCGGGCGCGCACGAGTCTCCGGTGGTCCGCGCCGGGATATCTCCCATGTGCCTAAATTTATCCAAGTGTTTCCTGTCGGAATTCATCCGTGTGTGATACACGCAAATGCGGCTGAAGGTTTGTGACCCCTCGGGATCCCGTTCCGCGCGAAAGGCGCGAAATGCGTGGATGCAACTTCCTGTTCGGTCAAATGACAGGTACGAAATGTTCAACCTATGATCAAGATTTTCACGCCTGCGGGGCCGCCGCCCCTGTGAGGCGCTGCGCGAGAGCGCCGTTGATCAGCGAGTGTGCCTGAAAGTGTTCATCACATCACGTTGAGTGCGTTTTTTCGATGCTGTTTCCGTCTCGTTACCGGGCGTACCGTCTCAACAGATTGTTGATCAAGATCCATGTCTCTCGGAATGCGAGAGATCTGGGTGAATTCGTCATGCCCTCATTCGTCATGTCCTCAAAAGGAGAAGGCATGCCCGCAGTGGAACAGGCGGCGCAGGCGCAGGGCCGGTCCGCACCCCGTTCCGGGCTGGTGCAACTGCGCGGCGTCGCCCAGGTCGCACTTGTTTCCAGCCCCTGGTCCGGGCTGCTGTTCACCGTCGCGCTGTTCGTCGGCGGATGGCGTATCGGTGTGTACGGACTGCTCGGCACCGCCTCGTCCGCCGGTGCGGCGGTCCTGCTGGGCGCCGACCGGCAGGGCGTGGCCAAGGGGCTCCAGGGCTACTGCGGTTGCCTCACCGGCATCGCCCTCGTCGTCCGGCTCGGTGCCTCGTGGCAGACCGCGGTGCTGGCCGTGCTCGGCGCGGCGGTCTGCTCGGTGCTGAGCGCCGCCGCGGGCCGCCTCCTCACCCAACTCGGGCTGCCCGTGCTGACGGCCCCCTACTGCCTGGTCGTCAGCGCCCTGACGATCGCGTTGCCGAACGGCCCGGTCACCGCGGGTCCGGCCGTCCGCGTCCCGGGGTTCACGGAGTTGACGGCCGCCGATGCCGGACGCGCCCTCTGCAACAACATCGGCCAGATCTTCTTCCTGGACAAGTGGTACGCCGGCCTGATCCTGCTCGCCGGGCTTCTCGTCGCCTCCCGGGCCGCGGCCCTCGCCGCGGCGGGCGCCAGCGCCCTCGCCCTGCTGACCGCCTGCGCGACGGGGCTGCCCGCCGACCGGATCGTCGAGGGGCTGTACGGCTACAACGCGGTGCTCTGCGCGATCGCCCTGGCGGCCACCTTCCTGCCCCGCACCCCCTGGACCGCCGGGTACGCCGCGCTCGCCGCCATGGCCTCGGTCCCCTTCGCCGCGGCCTGGGAAGCCTTCGCCCAGCCGTCCGGCACAACCCCCTTCACCTGGCCGTTCACCGTGACGACCTGGCTCTTCCTGGTGGCCGGTCCGGCTCTGGGCCGCCCCGGGCTCTCCGTCGAGAAAGCACCCTTCGAGAAAGCAGACGTGACGTCATGAACCTCGCACCGCGGGAAATCGACAAACTCCATGTCTACGTGGTCGCGGACCTGGCCCGCCGCCGCAGGGACCGGGGAACCAAGCTCAACTACAGCGAAGCCGCCGCCCTGATCACCGAGGCCGTCCTGGAGGCCGCGCGCGACGGCCACACCGTCGCCGAATGCATGGAGCTGGGCCGCACGGTCGTCTCCGGCGACGACGTGATGCCCGGAGTACGGGAGATGCTCACCGTCCTCCAGGTCGAGACGGCCTTCGTCGACGGAACGAAGCTGGTCACCTGCCACGACCCGATCAGCGCCTGAAAGACCGAGGAGACACAGATGTCGGGCGGAGCCCACTACCTCTACGGGGACGAACCCGTGGAGATCAATGCCGACCGGGCCAGGATCAGGCTCACCGTCGCCAACACCGGTGACCGGGCCGTCCAGATCGGTTCCCACTACCACTTCTTCGAGATCAACCGCGCGCTGCGCTTCGACCGCGAGGCCGCCTACGGCATGCGCCTGGACATCCCCTCCGGGACCGCCGTGCGCTTCGAGCCGGGCGACACCCGCGAGGTGGAGCTGTGCGCCTTCGCCGGCACCGGCCGGCTCACCGGCTTCGCCGGACTCGTCAACGGGGGCCTGTCGGCCCCGGACACCAAGCGCGTCGCGCTCCGCCGCGCCGCGGAACTCGGCTTCATCCACTCCGACGCCGACAGCGCCGGGACCAGGAACGAAGGGGACCGGATCTGATGGCGATCATCCCGCGCAAGCAGTACACGGACCTGTTCGGTCCCACCGTGGGCGACCGGTTCCACCTGGCCGACACCAACCTGGTCGTCGAGGTCGAGTACGACCACAACGCCGGTTCCTACGGCGAGGAGGCCGTCTACGGCGGCGGCAAGGCCATCCGCGACGGCATGGCCCAGGACCCCTCCGCCCTCAACCGCGAGGGCGCCCTGGACCTCGTCATCACCAACGTCGTGGTCCTCGACCCGGTCCTGGGCGTGGTCAAGGGCGACATCGGGGTCCGCGGCGGCCTGATCGTCGGCGTCGGCAAGGCGGGGAACCCGCACCTCCAGAGCGGCGTCGACCCCAAGCTCGTCATCGGCCCCGGCACCGAGGTGATATCCGGCGAGCACCTCATCGCCACCGCCGGCGGCGTCGACACGCACATCCACTTCATCGCGCCCCAGCAGGCCCAGGAGGGCCTGTCCAACGGCATCACCACCTTCTTCGGCGGCGGCACCGGACCCACCGACGGATCCAACGGCACCACCTGCACCCCCGGCCCCTGGAACATCCACCGGATGCTGGAGGCCGTGGAGGACCTGCCGGTCAACGTGGGGCTGCTCGGCAAGGGGAACGGCAGCCTGCCCGAGGCGCTGCGCGAGCAGGTCGAGGCCGGAGCCGCCGGGCTGAAGGTGCACGAGGACTGGGGCGCCACCCCCGCCTCGATCGACACCGCGCTGAGGGTCGCCGACGAGTACGACGTCCAGATGGCCATCCACACCGACACCCTCAACGAGGGCGGCTTCTACGAGGACACCCTCTCGGCGATCGACGGCCGGACCATCCACACCTTCCACACCGAGGGCGCGGGCGGCGGCCACGCCCCCGACATCATCCGGGTGTCGGGCGAGGCCAACGTACTGCCGGCCTCCACCAACCCCACCCTGCCGTACACGGTCAACGCGGTGGACGAGCTGCTGGACATGGTGATGGTCTGTCACCACCTGTCCCGGGACATCCCCGAGGACGTCTCGTTCGCCGACAGCCGGGTCCGCGCGGAGACGATCGCGGCGGAGACCGTGCTGCACGACCTCGGGGTCATCAGCATCTTCTCCTCGGACTCCCAGGCCATGGGCCGGGTCGGCGAGTCCTTCGTCCGCGCCTTCCAGACCGCGCACCACTGCAAGGAGATGCGCGGTCCGCTGGCGGAGGACAGCTCCCGCAACGACAACGCGCGGGTCCTGCGGTACCTGGCCAAGCTGACGATCAACCCCGCGCGGGCGGTCGGCGCGGCGGACGTGATCGGCTCCCTGGAGCCCGGGAAGCTCGCCGACATCGTGCTCTGGCCGATCCACTCCTTCGCCGCCAAGCCCAAGCTGATCATCAAGGGCGGCATGGTCAACTGGGCCCTGATGGGCGACCCCAACGCCTCCCTGCCGACACCGCAACCGGTGTACTACCGGCCGATGTTCGGCACCCACGGCCGCGCGAAGCAGCGCACCTCGGTGACGTTCATGTCCCAGGCGTCCATCGCCGCCGGGGTCCCCGGGGAACTGGGGCTGCAACGCCGGATCGAGCCCGTGCAGCGCTGCCGGACCATCGGCAAGCAGCACATGGTGCGCAACGACGCGCTGCCGCGCATCGAGGTGGACCCGGAGACGTACAAGGTCACCGTCGACGGGGAGCCCGCCACCATCGAGCCGGCCGAACGGCTCCCGCTCAACCACCTCTTCTACATCGTCTGACGACGCCCGAACGCACGGCATCGCCCGACGACCCGCCCGAACGGAAACCCCGGTGTGAACGACCCGATACCGATCCCGGCCCTGCTGACCGGGCTCCAGCTCACCGACTCGGCCTTCCCCAGCGGCTACTACACGCTCTCGCACGGCCTGGAGGGCTTCCAGCAGGCCCGCGCGGTCACCCCGTCGAGCCTGCCGGCGCTCCTGCACGACCTGCTGCGCCACAGTGTGGGCCCGGCCGATGCCACCGCCCTCGCGCTCGCCCACCGTGCGGTCACCGCCGACGACTGGGACGAGGTGGTGGCCGTGGAACAGCGGCTGCACGCCACCAAACTGGGCCGCGAGGCCCGGCAGGCCGCCGTCCGCACCGGACGGCAGCTGCTGGACCTGGCCGGCGAGGTGTACGGCACCGTGCCGATCGAGCGGTACCGGGGCCTCTACCGGGACGGCGCCGTACGCGGCTGCCAGCCGGTCGTCGCCGCCGTCGTCCACGCGGGCAACAAGCTGCCCGTCCGCCAGGCGGTCACCTGCGAACTGTTCGCCTTCGCGGCCAGTTTCGTGGGGGCCGCCATGCGGCTGCGGCTCACCGACCACCGCCGCGCGCAGGTCGTCCTGCACGGGGCCGCCCCGGTCATCGAGGAGACCGTCGACGCGGCCCTGGAGCGGGAACTGCCCGACATCGGCGGCTGCGTCCCGGTGGCCGACGTCATGGCCGGCCGCCACGAGCGCGCCGAGGCACGGCTGTTCGCCAGCTAAGGGCTGTCCCCGTACCCCTTCCACCGCACCCACACCACCAGGACAAGGACCCCCATGCACGACCCCATGCAGGCCAGGCACCACCACCACGACCACGACGAGCTGATGCGGCGGCCGAAGGACGGCGTGCTGCGCGTCGGTGTCGCCGGCCCGGTCGGCTCCGGCAAGACCGCCCTGATCGAGGCGCTCGTCCCGGTGCTGATCGAGCGCGGCCGGACCCCCGCCGTCATCACCAACGACATCTTCACCACCGAGGACGCCGCGCATGTGCGCCGCACCCTGGCCGGGATCCTCGACGCGGACCGGATCGTCGGCGTGGAGACCGGGGCCTGCCCGCACACCGCCGTCCGCGACGACCCGACGATGAACCAGGCCGCCGCGGACGAACTCCTGGAGCGCTTCCCCGAGGTGGACACCCTGCTCTTCGAGAGCGGCGGGGACAATCTGACCCTCACCTTCAGCCCCGCGCTGGTCGACCTCTTCCTTTTCGTACTGGACACCGCCGAGGGCGACAAGATGCCGCGCAAGCGGGGGCCCGGCATCACCGAGTCCGAACTGCTCGTCATCAACAAGGTGGACATCGCCCCCTACGTCCGGTGCGATCTCGGCGTCATGGAGTCGGACGCCCACCGTGTCCGGGAAGGCCGGCCGGTGGTGCTGACCAACTCGCTCACCGGGGAGGGCCTCGGCACCATCGCCGACTTCCTGCTGTCCCACGAAGCCGCCCAGGAGACGGCCTCCGCATGACCGAGGCGCCCGCGCGGCTGGATCCCGCGCACTACGAACCCCGTCGGGTACCGGCCCGGATGCTCGACCTCACCGGGACCCCGGACACCCTGGCCGCCGGGCGCCCCGGCAAGGTCGGCCTGCTCGAACTGCGCTACGTACGGGTCGGCGGGCGGACCGAACTCGTCGACCGGTACCAGAAGTCACCGCTGCAGATCATGCGCCCGCTGTACATCGACCCGGCGCGCCCCGACCTCCCGGTGACCTATCTGATGTCCACCGGCGGTGGCATCATCCAGGCCGACCGCAACCGGATCGACATCGACTGCGGCCCCGGCACCTCGGTCCACCTGACCACCCAGGCCGCCACCAAGGTGCACCGGATGGAGTTCGACCACGCGACCCAGGTCGTCAACCTCGCGGCCGGCGAGGGGAGTTACGTCGAGTACCTGCCGGACCCCCTGATCCCCTACCGGGACGCACGCCTCTACCAGCACACCCGGGTGACCGTCGACCCGACCGCCACCGTGCTGCTGGGCGAGACGATCGCGGCCGGACGGCTGGCCCGCGGCGAACGGCACGCCTACCGGATGCTCTTCAGCGACCTGGAGATCCGGCGCCCCGACGGGACGCTCCTGGCCGTGGACACCGTCCGTCTCGATCCGCAGGGTTTGGGCCCGGTCACCGGACCCGCCGTCCTCGGGGACCACGACCTGATGGCCACCCTGTACGCGGTCACCCCGCTCGCCCCCGCGGACCGGGTCGCCGACACCCTCCACGAGGCGCTCGCCCCGACCGGCCTGGCCTTCGGGGTGAGCACCCTGCCCGACGACTGCGGGGCGTGGGTCCGGGTCGTCGGCAGCGACCCGCCCGCCCTCACCCGCGCGATGCGCGCCGTGTGGGACGCGGTGCGGCGGATGCTCATCGGCGTCCCGGCCCCGGACCTGCGCAAGACCTGACCGCGCCGGGCCGGACACCCGCGCCGGACACCGCTCAGGCCGTGCACCCGGTGTCCGCGATCACGAAGTAACCGGACGGCGACTCCCTCAGGGTGTGGGTGACGAAGACGTTGTACAGGCCCATGTTCTCGTCCGAGCCGTTGGCGTACACATGACCGCCCGCCGTCCGGGCCCGGCCCGCCGCCACCTGCGCGTAGTTGGTCGCCGTGAAGCACCGCGCGGGTGCGCCGCCGGTCGTGGTCGCGGTCACCTGGGCCGAGGCGGTGCCGGGCGTGCCCGACCCGTCGACCGCCGCCACCGTGTAGCGGTACGCCGTGCCGGCGGAGAGACCCGGGTCCGTGTACGAGGGGGAGGCGGTGGCGGCGACCTTCACGCCGTCGCGGTGCACCGCGTACGAGCCCGCGCCCGCGACCGTGTCCCAGGACAGCGAGACACTGTCCGCCGTGACGCCCGTGACCCGCAGGCCGGACGGGGCCGGAAGCTGCCCACCGCCGCCGGGAACGCCCTGGTCCAGGCCCCAGAAGACCCCGGTGTGGTACGTCGAGCAGATGGTGCTCAGGAAGTAGGCGGCCGTCGCCCCGCACTGATCGGTGCCCGAGCCGGGGCTCACGGGCAGACCGTGGCCCATCCCGGAGACGGAGTACGTCACCACCGCGGGATCGCCGGAGGCGTCGTCGTACACACTGCGCGTCGTGCCGCCGGGGAGGCTGTCGGTGGCCGACGGGGTCTGGCCGATGCCCCAGACGTCCGTCCACTGGTCGCGCAGGGCCGTGGCGTTGGCGGGGTACACGGTGTAGTCGGCGGTGCCCTGCCAGATCGCCACCCGGGGCCAGGGGCCCGAGTACCCGGGATAGGCGCCGCGCACCTTGTCGCCCCACTGCGCGGGCGTCAGCTTCTGCGGCCCGGTCTGGCAGCCCGACGCGCCCGCCTGGCTCGTCGCGCACTGGGCGGGCAGCCCCGAGGCCACGGAGCCGCCCGCGAACACGTCCGGGTACGCGGCCAGCAGATCGGCCGTCATGCCGCCGCCCGCCGAGAGGCCGGTGACGTACACCCGGCGGCCGTCCGAGCCGTACCGCTGCTTCGCGTACTCCACCATCTGCACGATCGAGGCGGCCTCGCCCCTGCCCCTGCTGTCCTCGGCCGGATCGAACCAGCCGAAGCAGGACAGCGCGTTGTTGGCGGCCGTGGTCTGCGGGAAGACCACGGCGAAGCCCCACAGATCGGCGTACTTCGGCCAGCCCGAGGACGTGTAGTAGTCGTTCGCGGTCTGGGTGCAGCCGTGCAGGGCGACGACCAGCGGCGCGTTCGCGGGCAGGCCGGCCGGGGCGTACTCGTACATCTGGAGGTTGCCGGGGTTCGAGCCGAAACCGGTGACCTGCTGCAGACCGCCGGCGGCCGCGGCCGGCTGCGCGGCGGCGGCCGTGCTCAGTGTCGCCGCGACGAGCGCGAGCGCGGCCGCGGAGGCGACGCGCCGCAGCAGACGTCGCAGGATCGATGGGCGCACGGGTGCCTCCTGGGTGGGGGAGCGGGGCCGTTCCGGCGGTGCGGGCACGAGCTGTGGGGCGGACCCTAGGAGGCGGGGACGTGCCCGCCCATGGGCCCGGCGGACACACCCCTGACCCGGCTGTGTGCGGCCCGGCCGTTGCGTCCGCTTGCCATGAAGTGCACTCCAAGGAGCAGACTCCCGCTCGACGCCCGCACCGAGACGGGCTATCGGGAGAGGACCCGCCGTGCGTTACCGCACCATCGGCACCAACCCCGCCACCCGCCGGAAGGTGAGTGTGCTCAGCCTCGGCGCCATGCTGATGGGCACGCTCACCGACGAGGCGACCTCCTTCGCGATCCTCGACCGGTACGCGGAGGCGGGCGGCACCTTCATCGACACCTCCGACAACTACGCGTTCTGGGTCAACGGCACCCGGGGCGGGGAGAGCGAGGCGTTGCTCGGCCGCTGGCGCCGCAGCCGGGGCGTCGGCGACGGGATCGTCATCGCCACCAAGCTCGGAGCCCGGCCCAACGTCCCCGCCACCGACTTCACCAAGGGCATCGTGGGCCTCTCCGCCGGGGTGGTCCGGGAGTCCGCGGAACGCAGCCTCGAACGCCTCGGCGTGGAGAAGCTGGACCTGCTGTACGCACACGTCCAGGACCGGGACGTCCCCCTGGAGGAGACCGTCGGGGCCTTCGGGGAGCTGGTCACCGAGGGCACCGTCGGACTGCTCGGGGTGAGCAACCACTGGGCATGGCAGGTGGACCGCGCCCGCAGGATCGCGGCGGACGCCGGGGTGCCGGGCTACGAGGTGCTCCAGTACCACCACAGCTATCTGCGCCGCCGCACGGACCAGCCCAGCTGGCGTTCGCCCGACGGCCAGGAGGGTGTGACCTCCGGGGACCTGCTGAGCTATCTGCGGGCCGAGCCGGAACTCGTCCCGGTGGCCTACTCCCCGCTGCTGGCCGGGGCCTACGTCCGTGCGGACAAGCCGCTGGGACCGGAGTTCGACCACCCGGGCACGCCCGCCCGGCAGGCCGCGCTGCGGGCGGTCGCGCAGGAGACCGGCGCGACCGTCAACCAGGTGGTCCTCGCCTGGCTCATCGGCGGCGAGATCCCGTTCGTCCCGCTGGTCGGCGCCTCCTCGGTGGCGCAGCTGGACGAGAGTCTGGCCGCGGTGGACCTGGAGCTGACCGCGGAGCAGCGGGCGGCACTCGACGCGGCACACTGACGGCCCGCCGCCGGACCCGCACCATGTGGGCCGTCACCATGCCGGGGTACGACGGTGTGTGCACCGGCCCCGTGTGACGGGGGCCCCGGCCTCCTTACGGTGACGGCCATGGAGACTCCTCAGCGCCCGGACCCCGGGCCCGCCCCGCTCACCGTCCCGCCGCCCGCGAACCCGCAGCTCGCCGGGCGCACCGCCCTGGTGACCGGCGCCGCGAGCGGGATCGGGCGGGCCTGCGCCCAGGCCCTGGCGGCGGCCGGCGCCCATGTGCACGTGGTGGACAAGGCCGCCGAAGCCGCGAAGAGCCTGGCGGAAGGGATCGGCGGGACGGCGTGGGTGGTCGACCTCTCCGATCCCGACGCGGTGGACACCCTGCCCGACGGCGCGGACATCGTGGTCAACAACGCCGGGCTCCAGCACGTCGCGCCCGTGCACGAATTCCCGCCGGAGCGCTTCGCGCTCATCCAGCGCGTCATGGTGGAGACCCCGTTCCGCATCTTGCGCCGGACCCTTCCGGGCATGTACGAACGCGGCTGGGGGCGCGTGGTCAACATCTCGTCCGTGCACGGACTGCGGGCCAGCCCCTACAAATCGGCCTATGTGACGGCCAAGCACGCACTGGAGGGGCTCAGCAAGGTGGTGGCGCTCGAAGCGGCGGGGCACGGGGTGACGAGCAACTGCGTCTGCCCCGGCTACGTACGCACCCCGCTGGTCGAGAACCAGATCGCGGACCAGGCCCGTACGCACGGCATCTCCGAGGAGGAGGTGGTGGGCCGGGTCATGCTGGAACGCAGCGCGATCAAGCGGCTGATCGAGCCCGGTGACGTCGCCGAGGCCGTGCTGTGGCTCTGCGGGCCGCGCACCGGGCACATCACCGGGACCTCGCTCTCCATGGACGGCGGCTGGACCGCCAATTGATCCCCGCCCCCTACGATTGCCGGCCCGCCCATGTCTGAACCGTCCGCCTCCGCCGCGCCCCATCTGCGGCGCCTGCTCGACCTGCTGGCCGACGACGCCCCCGCCGAGGCGCTGGGCGCCGTCTCCTCGCAGGCCCGTGCCGCCGGGGTGCCCGCGGGCGATCTGGCGGAGGTGGAGCGGGCCACCGCCACCGCGCTGCGGATCAGGGGCGCCCTGCGCCAGCACCGCCGCCGCGAGCTCCAGCTCACCGCGCTCTTCGACACCGCGGGCGACCTGGCCGCCTCGCGCGACCTGGACGAGGTGCTCAAGGCGATCGTCCGCCGGGCCAGGATGCTGCTCGGTACGGACACGGCGTATCTCACCCTCCCCGACGAGGAGGCGGGGGACACCTACATGCGGGTCACCGACGGATCGGTGTCGGTGGTCTTCCAGCGGCTGCGGCTGGAGCTCGGCCACGGGCTGGGCGGCCTGGTGGCGCAGACCGCACGCCCGTACGCGACCCCCGACTACCGCACCGACGACCGCTTCCACCACACCCGCAACATCAACGCCGGGGTGCTGGACGAGGGGCTCGTCGCCATCCTGGGCGTACCGCTGCTGCTCGGCTCCAGCCGCGGCGGCACCGGAAAGGTCATCGGCGTCCTCTTCGCCGCCGACCGCGCGGCCCGCGTCTTCAGCCCCGACGAGGTCGCGCTGCTCTGCTCGCTCGCCGCGCACGCCGCGATCGCCATCGACACCGCCCGCGCGCTCGCCGACACCCGCTCCGCACTGGACGAACTGGCCGGGGCCAACGCCGAGCTGGCGGAGGCGAACGCGGCGGTACGGGCGCACTCGGCGGCGATGCGGCGGGCCGAGGAGTCCCACGACCGGCTGACCGATCTGGTGCTGCGCGGCCGGGACGTCACGGATGTCGCGGCGGCGGTCGCCGGACTGCTGGACTCCCCGCTGACCATCCATGACCCGGGCGGACGGCCCCTGGCGGCCGTCCGGCCCGACGGCACGGACTTCGCCGCCGACAGCATGGACGCCGGGTGGCTGGCCGAGACCGCCGAGGAATCCCGTACCGGCGCCCGCGCCGTGCACCGCGACGGCCGGTGGATCTGCGCGGTCCTCGCCGGGCAGGAACTCCTGGCCGGACTGGTCCTGCACCGGCGCGGACAGCTCGACGACTCCGACCGGCGGCTGTTCGAGCGGGCCTCGGTGGTCACCGGACTGCTTCTGCTGCTGCGGCGCACCGTGGCCGAGACCGAGAACCGGATACGCGGCGAGCTGATCACCGATCTGCTGACCGACGTGGACCGCGACCCGGCCGGGCTCACCGAACGCGGCCGGCGCCTGGGCATCGACCTGGACCGACCGCATCTGCTGCTGGTCGCCGAGGGCGGACCCCGGGAGCGGCTGGCCCCCGCCGCGGTGCGCTATCTGTTCGGCGGCGACATCCACGGGGTGAGCGCGGAACACGCCGGGACCGTGGTGCTGCTGGTGGCGGCCGGTGACCACGGACCGGCCGCGGGCGAAGTGGCGCGCACGGCCGCGGCCCAGCTCGGCCGGCTCGCCCAGACCCCCGTCACCGTCGCCGCCACCGGCCCGGCGCGCGGTGCCCGGGAACTGGCCGCCGCGTACGGGGAGGCCGCCCGCTGCCTGCGCGCGATGCGGGTCCTCGGGCGCACCGGGGAAGGGGCCTGTGTCGAGGAACTCGGCTTCCTGGGCGTGGTCCTGGGCAACGCCCAGGACGTCGACGGCTTCGTCTCGGCGACGCTCGGGCCGCTGCTGGAGTACGACGCGCAGCGCGGCACCCACCTGGTGCGCACCCTCGGCGCCTACTTCGGGTCCGGCGGCAGCCTCGTCCGCGCCAAGGACGAACTCCACGTGCACGTCAACACGGTGGTGCAGCGGCTGGACCGGGTGCAGGTGCTGCTGGGCCGCGACTGGAACGAACCGGGCCGCGCGCTGGAGCTGCAACTCGCCCTGCGACTGCATCTGCTGACGGGCGGCCGGGACCGGTGAGGGCGCTCCGGCCGCCCCGGGCGGCAGCGAGTGCTCAGACGCCGGACAGGTCCACCAGCCGGCGCGCGATCTCCTTGCCGCCCGCGTCCCCCGTCAGCACCGTGTAGTGGTTGACGTCCCGGACCGCCACCGGCGTCACCCGGGTCCCCCCGAGATCCGCCGCCGCCAGCCGGGCCTCGTCGTACAGGCCCTGCTCCTCGTCCATGAGGCCGCGCTGCGCCCACAGCAGCGTCGCCGGGACGGGCAGCTTCCGTACCGCCGTCAGCACCTCCTCGTCGAAGAGGCCGATGCCGTCGGTGCGCACCGCCTCGATCCGGCAGGTGGAGCGCATGGCGGGCTCGTCCCCGGTCAGGTCGCGCTGGATGTACGCGTCCACCTCGTCCGACCAGGAATCCGCGAACGCGGGGTGCGCCTGCCAGAACGAGCGGTACGCGGCCCGGTCGGCGAAGGTCATCGACAGCCGGTCCATCGCCGGGCCGATCACGGCGGTCATCAGCTCGTCCGGGGACAGGTGCGTGGGGGCGGGGAAGCCGATGCCGCCGTCGACCAGCAGCAGCGGCCCGAACCGCTCCGGGTGGCGCACGGCGGCCAGCGCCGCCACGAACGCGCCCATCGAATGGCCCGCCAGCACCACCCGGCCCGGTCCCAGCGCCGCGGCCACGGCGGCGGCGTCGTCGGCGTGCGCCGCGATCCCGTACGGGCCGGGCAGCGCCGAACTCCCGGCCCGGCCACGCAGATCCGGTGCGACCAGGGTGACGCGTCCGTCCAGCAGCCTCGCCACCGGACCCCAGGACAGTGCGTTGGCGGTGATGCCGTGCAGGGCGAGGACGACCGGCGCCCCGGGCTCCCCGGCCGGCCACCGCAGCACCGTCAGCTCGCCCCCGGTCACGGGGACTCGTACCTCTTCGTAGGCGATCACGGGCGTCCGTTCTCCTTCCGGGACTTGCTCTGCGCGGGCGTTCCGGGGCCGGCCGGTCCACGGCGTGCCGCGGCCAGCCGGGAGGGCAGCCGGGCCAGGCCGCCGGGGAGCAGGTGTACCACGGCCACGAACAGCACACCGAGCAGGAACAGCGGCTGGGAGAGCGGCACCCGCAGCACCGCGGGCAGTTCGGCGACCGCGCCCGAGCCGGCCAGATCGCCGAGCCGGTGATCGGCCCAGGTGTAGAGGATGCCGCCGGCCATCGGCCCCCACCGGGTGCCGGATCCGCCCAGCACCACCATCACCAGCAGCGACAGCGTGAAGTCGGAGGTGGTGGTCTGCGGGGTCGAGCCGCCGGTGAGCAGCAGGTGCACCAGACCGCCCAGCGCGGCCAGGGCGCCCGCCAGGACGAAGGCGGTGAGCTTGAACCCGTACGGCTTCAGCCCCAGCACCTCCACCCGGCGTTCGTTCTCCTTGATGCCCTCCCAGACGCGCCCGGTGGGGGAGTTGACCGCCCGGTGGACGACGGCGAGGGTCAGGACGAGGTAGGCGAGGGCCAGCCAGTAGAGGTTCGCGGTGTTCCCGATGCCCACCAGCCCGGACGGCAGCAGCTCGGCGGGGGCGGCCCGGCCCTCCTCGCCGCCGGTCAGACCGCCGGGGTCGCGGGAGACCAGGATCGACCCGGCCTGGGCGAAGGCCAGCGTCACCATGGAGAAGCCGATGCCGGTGACCCGCAGGCTCACCGACCCCAGGACCAGCGCGAGCACGATCCCGCAGCAGACGCCGAGCAGCGCGGACACGGCGAACGGGAGGCCCGCCTCCAGCAGGAAGGTGTTCGTGGCGTAGCTGCCCGCCGCGAAGTACAGCGCATGCCCGAAGGAGAGCAGTCCGGTGCGGCCGAGCAGCAGGTCGTAGCCGGTCGCCAGCGCGCCGAACAGCAGGCAGGTGGCGAGGAGTTGCAGACTCCCCGGGCTGCCCAGCGGACCGTCCAGGAGCCCCGGCAGCGGCAGTGCGCTGAAGGGGGCGAGGGCCAGGACCAGCAGGGCGGCGGCGGGCCACCAGCGGCGCAGCAGCCGGGCGGTGTTCCCGGGGGCCCGCGCGGCAGTGCGGTCCTCGCCGGTGCGGTGGTGTGTCTCGGTGGCGGTGCTCACGCGAGCCTCCCGGTCAGTCCGCGCGGCCGTACGAGCAGCAGCGCGGCGAGCAGGACGACGACGGCCAGGTCGCCGAGGCCCGCTGCGGTGTAGTAGTTGGCGAACTGCTGGACCAGGCCGATGACGACGGACGCCACGGCGGCGCCGCTCACCGACCCCATGCCCCCGGTGACCACCACGACGAACGCGAAGATCAGCAGCGAGGTGCCCTGGCGCGGGTCGACCGAGCCGAAGTACAGGCCCCCGAGCGCCCCGCCGAGCGCGGCCACGCAGCCGCCGATCGCGAAGACGAGCGTGAAGGCCTTCCGCACGTCGATGCCGAGAGCGGTGACCATCGCCCGGTCCTCGACCCCGGCCCGCACGACCAGACCGTGCCGGGTGCGGCCCAGGAAGAGCCGCAGCGCCATGAGCACGACGAGCGCCGCGGCGACCAGCACCAGCCGGTTGACCGGCACCTGGGCACCGAACAGGCCGAAGGTGCCGGACAGCGCCTTCGGGCCCGGGAAGGTACGGGCGTCCGAACCCCAGATGCCCGACAGCAGGGCCGGGACGGCGAGCCCCACCCCGACCGTGGCGAGCACCTGCTCGCGCGGCCGGGTGTAGAGCGGGCGGACGACGGCGAGTTCCAGCAGCACGGCGGCCGCGGTGCCCACCGCCGTCCCGAACAGGACCGCGAGGACGAAGCCCGCCCCGCCCGGACCGGCGCCGGGCAGATGGCCGGACGCCGCCCACCAGGTGCCGTACGCGCCGATGGACAGCAGCGCCCCGTGCGCGAAGTTCAGCACGTCCATCAGGCCGAAGATCAGCGAGAGTCCCGACGCGATCAGGAAGTAGAGGGCTCCCAGACCGAGTCCGGTCATGGTGAGCAGAACAACGGTGGACATCAGGAATCCGCCTCCACGGAAGGTGCTCGGGTGGCCGGGCCGTGTCCGACACCCAGCAGTCGCCGTGCCGTCTCCGCGTCGCCCAGCAGTTCGGCGGCCGGTCCCCGGTGGGCCGTCCGGCCGTCGGCGAGCACCGCGCAGTGCTCTGCCAGGCGCCGTACGACGGCGAGGTTCTGTTCCACGAGCAGCACCGGCACCGCCTCGGCCGCCCGCTCCAGCACCTGGGCGACCTCGGTGACCACCTTGGGCGCCAGGCCCTTGGTGGGTTCGTCGGCGATGATCAGCCGGTTGCCGTTGAGTAGAGTGCGGCCGATCGCCACCATCTGCTGCTGTCCGCCGGACAGCGTCCCCGCCAACTGCCGCTCCCGGAGCTTCAGTTCGGGGAACACCTCATGGACGAGTCCGTACGCGGGCCCGTCCGCGCCGCGCCGCTCGGCCAGCCGCAGGTTCTCCGCGACGGTCAGCCCGGCGAAGACGCCGCGGTCCTCGGGCGCGTACCCGATGCCCCGCCGCACCACGGTGTGGGTGGGCATTGCCACGGTCTCCTCGCCGTCCAGCCGTACGCTGCCGGTGCGCGGGACGAGGCCGAGCACACCGCGCACGGTCGTGGTCTTCCCGGCGCCGTTGCGGCCGAGGAGCGCGGTCACGCCGTGCCGCGCGACGTCCAGGTCGACGCCGTGCAGGATGTGCCGGCCGCCGATCAGGACCCGCAGGTCCCGTACGGCGAGCAGGGGCCCGGTCGTCACAGTCCCTCCCCGAGATAGGCCTGCTGGACGGTCGGGTCGGCGGTCACTGCCCCGGGGGTGTCCAGCGCCAGCAGCCTTCCGTGGTGCATCACGGCGAGCCGGTCCGCCAGCCCCAGCAGGACGTCCATGTGGTGCTCGACCATCAGGACGGTGCGGCCCTCCTCCCGGTGCAGGGTGCGGATCAGTTCGGTCAGCGCGGGGACCTCCTCCGCACTGACCCCGGCCATCGGCTCGTCGAGCAGCATGAGGCGCGGCTCGCCCACCAGCAGCACCGCGAGCTCCAGCTTCCGCTTCTCGCCGTGCGACAGTTCGGCCGCCGTCGCCCGTGCCCGGTGGCCGAGACCGGTGCGTTCCAGTACGCCGTCCACCTCGGCGGTGTACCGGGACGCCCGCCGCCACAGCCGGTAGGAGCCGCCCCGGGCCGCCTGGGCGGCCAGCCGGACGTGGTCGGCCACGCTCATCGCCGGCCAGAGGCTGGACGTCTGGAAGGTGCGGCCGATGCCACGCCGTGCCCGTGCGTGCGCGGGGTCGGCCGTCATGTCCGTGCCGTCCAGCGCGATGGTGCCGGAGGTGGCCGTGGTCAGCCCGCTGATCAGGTTGAACAGCGAGGTCTTGCCCGCCCCGTTGGGGCCGATGAAGGCCAGGAACTCGCCCTCGTGGACGCCGAACGTGACGTCCTCGACGATCGTCGCCCCGCCGACGCCCCAGCCGAGACCGGTCAGCTGGAGCACCGGGGCGGTGCCCCGTGTCCCGGCCGTGCGCCGTGCGGTGGTGTCCGGTGCGGCCACCGGTCAGCCCGCCGAGGGCTTCGCGGGCGGTGCCACCTCGGCCATCGGCGCGGTGGTCACCAGCTCCGGCCGGGCTCCCGCGCCCTTCCCCTTGAGCTTCGCGACGAACATCGGCTGCACCAGGGCGTGGTCCTCGGCCCGGACCTGCTCCTTGCCCTTCACCCCGTCGAAGCTCCAGCCCTCCAGGGCCTTCACCATGGCGGCGGTGTCGGTGGCGCCGCCCTTCTCGATCGCGCGCACCACCATCTGCGCGGCGGTGAAGCCGTCGGGGGTGAACAGGTCCGGGGTGCCGCCGGCCTTGGTGACCGAGTCGAGCATGGACTTCTCCACGGCGTTGCCGCCGCCCGCGCCCGGGAAGTAGTGCGCCAGGAACGACACCTTGGACCCGGCGTCGCCGAAGACCGGGTACGAGGCCGTTCCGGCGAGCCCCGTGACGACCTTGCCCGCCTCCAGCACGCCCTGCTGGTCCAGCGCGGTCCACAGCGCCGGCGCGGTCGAGCCGGCCCAGGCGACGAAGACCAGATCGGGCCCGCCCGCCTTCACCTGCCGGGCGAACGGGGTGAGGTCCGTGGCGCTGGGCGGAGCCAGTACGGAGCCGACCTTCGCGCCGCCGGCACCGAGGACGGCCTTCACGGCGGCGACGTTGGCCTGGCCGAAGGTGGAGTCCTGGGCCAGCACCGTGACCTTCTTGCCCTTGGCGTCGCCGAGCATCGTCCCGGCGGTGAGGATGTCCTGGTAGGACTGCCGGCCCGACCGGAAGGTGTAGTCGTTGATGCCGGTCACCGCGTCGGTGGCGGCCGGGCCGCTGATGTAGAGCACCTTGTTCTGGGCGGCGAGCGGTGCCATCTGGAGCGCCACGCCGGAATCGGTGGTGCCGGCCAGCACCTTGTAGCCCTTGCCGATCAGGTTCTTGGCGGCGGAGACCGCCTTGCCCGGGTCGCCCGCGTCGTCCTGCTCGGTGACCTCGATACGGTGCCCGGCCACCTCGCGGGTGCCCTTCGTGGCGTGGTCCAGGCCCGCCATGAACCCGTCGCGGTACTGCTTCCCGTAGTCCGCCAGGAGCCCGGTCCGGGAGTACACCAGACCGACCTTGACGGTTCGGTCCTTCGAGTCCCCGCCGGAGTCGCTCCCGCCGGCCTTCCCGGCGGCGGTGCACCCGGCCAGCACGAGACCGGCGGCGGTCAGCACGGCGGCGGTGGAGAGGGATCTGCGGTGACGGACGGTGCCCGTGGCTCTGCGACGCATGGTGACCGGCTCCTCGGCGTGTTCATGTGATGTCGCCGAACCGTATGAACACTGTGGAGCCGTCGACATGGTGCAGGACACCCCACCTGGCGCGGTGCGCGTGTGGGGGCCGCACATGGCCCGGAATGCGAAAGCCGCGCCGGGGAACCGGATCGTACGGTTCCTTCGGCGCGGCCCGGCGCTCGGCGCGTGCGCCGTGGGCGGTGGCCCGTCACATCGCGGTGATGCCCTGGACCGTGGCCACGATGATGCCCAGCACGGCGAAGGCGATGCCGACGCTGCCCATCACGATGCCGGCGACCGCCTGGCCGCGACCGCCGCCCTGGCCGCGGTCGGCCATGCGCTTGGCCGAGATGCCGAGGCACAGCGCGATGATCGGCAGGATGATCGGGATCAGCAACAGGCCGAGGATGCCGAGAACCATCGAGGCGGTGGCCTTGCCGCTGGGCAGCGGGGCACCACCGGGGTAGCCGTAGCCGGCCGGCGGCTGGGTGCCGTATCCCGGTCCGCCCGGGGCCTGCGTCCCGTTGGCGCCGCCTGCGATGCCTGACTGGTCAGCCATGTCTTCCTCTCGATCGGTACTGGTCATGACCATGGTAAAGAGCGGCTTGTGGCCCTTCCGGTCAGAACGGTGAGAGGAGTGTGATGAAAACGCCACGAAACAGGGTTCGGGTGTGCTAAGGGGCTTCCGTGGGCTTCGTCACGTCGATCAGCCGGCACACGGTATCGATGTCGATCTTCACCTGGGCGATCGATGCCCGCCCCGACAGCCAGGTGATCAGTGCCGAGTGCCAGGTGTGCTCGATGACCCGGACCGCGGACAGCTGCTCCGGCGTCGGATGCTCCAGCCCCATCGCGTCCAGGATGATCGCCGTCGTGATCCGCGAGACGGTGTCCACCTCCGGGCTGACGCTGCGGTCCGCGAAGGTCAGCGCCCGCACCATCGCGTCCGCCAGATGCGGCTCGCGCTGGAGCGCGCGGAACGCCCGCATCAGGGTGTCGGCGACCCGCTGCGCCGGGTCCTGGCCGGCCGGGGGGTGCTTGTGCAGCGTCGTGTGCATGTGCTGGAGCTGGTCCTGCATGGTCGCGACCAGCAGATGGATCTTGGACGGGAAGTAGCGGTACAGCGTGCCCAGGGCGACCCCGGCCTCCTCCGCGACCTCGCGCATCTGCACCGCCTCGAAGCCGCCCCGGCCGGCGAGCTGGGCGCTGGCGTGCAGGATGCGGCGGCGACGGGCCTCCTGCCGTTCGGTCAGGGGCGGCGATGCCGGCTTGGCTTCCGCTGTCATGTGTCCCCATCCATGGCTTCTGTCCGCGACCGGCGGGAGGCGCTCGGTCCCCCGCGGGCGCACAGCATGCCAGCGTGCCCGGTGGTGGTGCGAATCACCTGATCCGGCCGTTGCACCGACGCTACCTGCCGGTAGATTCGTAGCTCATTGAACGATCCAGTCTGAAACTTGTTCTAGATTAGCGTGAGCGGTTACGCTCCGGCGAACACGCAGGGAGAAGGGGGCCGAGTGTGACCGCTGAGGCCATAGAGTCGGGCCCCCGCACGGGCGGCGACCCGTCCGGCAGCGCCGGCGACCGTCCGTTGCGCATCGCACTCCTCACCTACAAGGGAAATCCTTTCTGCGGCGGCCAGGGCGTCTACGTACGCCACCTCGCCCGCGAGCTCGCCCGGCTCGGCCACAGCGTCGAGGTGATCGGCGCCCAGCCCTATCCGGTGCTCGACGAGGGCGTCCCGCTCACCGAACTGCCGAGCCTGGACCTCTACCGCCAGCCCGACCCGTTCCGCACCCCGAAGCGCGGCGAGTACCGGGACTGGATCGATGCCGCCGAGGTCGCCACCATGTGGACCGGCGGCTTCCCGGAACCGCTCACCTTCAGCCTGCGCGCCCGGCGCCATCTCGCCGCCCGGCGCGGCGAGTTCGACGTCATCCACGACAACCAGACCCTCGGATACGGGCTGTTGGCGGACCTCGGCGCCCCGCTCGTCACCACGATCCACCACCCCATCACCGTCGACCGGCAGTTGGACCTGGACGCCGCCGAGAGCCGCCGCAGGCGCGCCTCCGTGCGCCGCTGGTACGGCTTCACCCGCATGCAGAAGCGGGTCGCGCGCCGGCTGCCGTCGGTGCTCACCGTCTCCGGCTCCTCCCAGCAGGAGATCGTGGAACACCTCGGGGTGCGCCGGGACCGTATCCACGTCGTGCACATCGGCGCGGACACCGACCTCTGGTCGCCGGACCCGTCGGTCGCCGAGGTGCCCGGCAGGATCGTCACCACCTCCAGCGCCGACGTACCGCTCAAGGGCCTCGTCCACCTCGTCGACGCACTCGCCAAGCTCCGCGCCGGGAACCCGGACGCGCACCTCGTGGTCGTCGGCAAGCGGGCCGAGGACGGACCGGTCGCCCAGGCCATCGAGCGGCACGGACTCCAGGGCGCCGTCGAGTTCGTCAGGGGCATCAGCGACGCCGAGCTCGTCGACCTGGTGCGCGGCGCCCAGATCGCCTGCGTCCCCTCGCTGTACGAGGGCTTCTCGCTGCCCGCCGCCGAGGCCATGGCCACCGGCACCCCGCTGGTCGCCACCACCGGTGGCGCGATCCCCGAGGTCGCGGGCCCGGACGGCGAGACCTGTCTGGCCGTCCCGCCCGCCGACGCCGGAGCACTGGCCGACGCCCTCGCGCGGCTGCTCGGCGACCCGGAGCTGCGCGCCCGGCTCGGCGCCGCGGGCCGCGAGCGGGTGCTCTCCCGCTTCACCTGGAAGCAGGCCGCCATCGGCACCGCCGCCCTCTACCGCGAGGCGATCGCCGCCCGGTCCGGCGCCACGCGCCCGGGCAGCCGTCGTTGACCCCGCACCCCGTTCCCGTCGTCCCCGCCCCCTGACCCCTCGACCGCGAAAGCAGGCATTCGTGCTGACCGTGGACTTCACCCGCTTCCCGCTCGCCGCAGGTGACCGAGTGCTCGACCTGGGCTGCGGCGCCGGACGCCACGCCTTCGAGTGCTACCGGCGCGGCGCCCAGGTCGTGGCCCTCGACCGGAACGGCGAGGAGATCCGCGAGGTCGCGAAGTGGTTCGCCGCGATGAAGGAGGCCGGCGAGGCCCCCGAGGGCGCCACCGCCACCGCGATGGAGGGCGACGCGCTCAACCTGCCGTTCCCCGACGAGTCCTTCGACGTCGTGATCATCTCCGAGGTCATGGAGCACATCCCCGACGACAAGGGCGTCCTCGCCGAGATGGTCCGGGTCCTCAGGCCCGGCGGCCGGATCGCGATCACCGTGCCGCGCTACGGTCCCGAGAAGGTCTGCTGGACGCTCTCCGACGCCTACCACGAGGTCGAGGGCGGCCACATCCGCATCTACAAGGCCGACGAACTGCTCGCCAGGATCCGCGGCGCCGGCCTCAAGCCGTACGGCACCCACCACGCCCACGCCCTGCACTCGCCCTACTGGTGGCTCAAGTGCGCCTTCGGCGTCGACAACGACAAGGCACTGCCGGTCCGCGCGTACCACAAGCTGCTGGTCTGGGACATCATGAAGAAGCCGATGGCCACCCGGGTCGCCGAGCAGCTGCTGAACCCGGTCGTCGGCAAGAGCTTCGTGGCGTACGCGACCAAGCCGCACCTGCCCGTGGCCGCCGCCGAGGACCTCACCAAGGCCGAGGCGTGACCGTTCCCGAGCAGACCGAACACCTCGTACTGCCCGGAGTCCTCACCGCCGAGCAGGCCGCCGAGACCGTCGCCGCCCTCCTCGCCGTGCAGCGCGAGGACGGCGCCCTGCCCTGGTTCCGCGGCCACCACCTCGACCCGTGGGACCACATCGAGGCCGCCATGGCCCTCGACGCGGCGGGCGAGCACGCCGCCGCGGAACGCGCGTACGACTGGCTGGCCCGCCACCAGAACGAGGACGGCTCCTGGTACGCCGCGTACCACGACGGGGACCCGGACCGGCCGACCGACCGCTCGCTGGAGACCAACTTCTGCGCGTACGTGGCGGTCGGCGTCTGGCACCACTACCTCGCCACCGGCGACGACGCCTTCGTCGACCGGATGTGGCCGACCGTCTACGCCGCCGTCGAGTTCGTGCTGCGGCTGCAGCGGCCCGGCGGTCAGATCGGCTGGAAGCGCGAGGCCGACGGAACACCCGTCGACGACGCGCTGCTGACCGGCTGCTCCTCCATCCACCAGGCGCTGCGCTGCGCGCTCGCCATCGCGGAACGGCGCGAGGAGCCGCAGCCCGACTGGGAGCTGGCGACGGGCGCGCTGAGCCACGCGATCCGCAAGCACCCGGAACGCTTCCTGGACAAGAGCCGCTACTCGATGGACTGGTACTACCCGGTCCTCGGCGGCGCGCTCACCGGAACGGCCGCCAAGGAGCGGATCGAGGAGGGCTGGGACCGCTTCGTGGTCCCCGGCCTCGGGGTGCGCTGCGTGCTGCCCAACCCGTGGGTGACCGGCGGCGAGAGCTGCGAACTCGCCCTGGCGCTCTGGGTGATGGGCGAGTCCGACCGGGCACTGGAGATCCTCCAGTCCATCCAGCACCTGCGCGCCGAGGGCGGCATGTACTGGACCGGGTACGTCTTCGAGGGCGACCGGGCGTTCTGGCCCCAGGAACTCACCACCTGGACGGCCGGATCGCTGCTGCTCGCCGTGGCCGCGCTCGGCGGCGACGAGGCGACCACCGCGGTCTTCGGCGGCGAACACCTGCCGCACGGGCTGGAGCCGGACTGCTGCCGTTAGCAGCCGGACGGCGGCAGCGGACCCGGACGGCGTTTCCCGAGTGGCACGCCGTCCCGGGCCGGGCGAACCTTACCGGGAGTGGCAAGGATCGCCACTCTCCGCAGAGACCGCCCGACGTCCGGCCAGGGAGGCCCGCCGTGCCCAGATCCGCCGTGACCGGTTCCGCACCGCTTTGCCGTCCGCTCGCCCCGCTGCTGCTGTGCTGCGCCCTGGTGGTGGGTGCCACCGGGTGCGGCGGGGGTGACGGCAACAGCGCGAGCAGCTCGGCGTCCCCGAGCGGTACGTCGTCGGCCGAGGCGCAGAAATTCGCCAAGACGCGGTTCGTCGCCAACGCCGGGCTCGCCGCCGGTGCGACGTACCAGTGGATCGTGAAGCCGTACCGGGCGGGCAAGTTCAAGAAGGGTGCGGACGGGCGGACGTTCGCCCTGGTCAAGGCCGGGCTCGCGGGCGGCTTCACCTACAACCGGCTGAAGGCGGCGGTGGCCAACGCCAAGGGCGACCCACTGCTGTCCAAGGCGGTCGCGCCACTGACGGCGGGCATCGAATCGCTCAAGGGACTCGGCGACAAGCTCCGCAAGGGCGAGGCGGGTTCGGGCGACATCGGCGCCTTCGAGAGCGTGATCAACGGCATCAAGTCGGCCGGCAGCAGCGCGGGCGCAGAGGTGAAGGACAAGGTGCCCAGCGCCTCCCAACTCGGCGGGTAATCGCTGGGGTTCGGCTCATGATCGAACTAGGGTGCGTGGTATGAGCCGACTCACCCATGACCGTTACTGTGACGAGATCATCGCCCGCACCGACGCGTTGAGGGCCACGATCCGTGGCGCGGACCTCGGTGCCACCGTCCCCACCTGCCCCGACTGGACCCTGCGCGAACTGGCTCTCCACGTGGGCAGGGCCCACCGCTGGGTCGGCGAGATCGTACGGACCCGCGCCACCGAGGCGCTCCCGTTCGATCAGGTGCCGGGGGACGCCCCCGGGAGCGACGACCCGGCCGCGCTCGACGCCTGGCTGGAGGAGGGCGCCGCGCTGACCACCGAGGCGCTGCGGGCCGCCGGACCGGACGAGGACGTGTGGTCGTGGGCGTGGGAGCGGGGCACGGGCTTCTGGGCGCGCCGGATGGTGCACGAGACGATCGTCCACCACGCGGACGCGGCGCTCACCGCAGGCACCGGGTACGAGGTGGCGCCGGAGCTGGCCGCCGACACGATCGAGGAGTGGCTGGAGATCGTCGCCTTCGCGCGGGCCGCGGGCGACAAGCGGGCCGCCGGGCTGACCGGGGCCGGGAGCTCCATCCATCTGCACGCCACGGACGCGCCGGACGCCGAGTGGCTGATCGAGTTCGGCGAGGACGGCTTCACCTGGAGCCACGGCCACGAGAAGGCGACCGTGGCGCTGCGCGGCCCGCTCACCGACGTCATGCTGGTCTTCAACCGGCGTCTGGCGCCGGACAGCGACCGGGTCGAGGTACTGGGTGACGCGGAGCTGCTGGACTTCTGGCTGGAGCGCGCCGTGTTCGGCTGAGCGGACACCCGGTGCCGTTGTGCGGGCCGGGCCGGGCTGAGCGAAGCTGGAGGGGAGAGCTCGTAGTGTCCGGCGGCCCCGTGGAGGTGCCGATGGAGCCCGTCCGCGCCCTGGAACGGATCGCCTTCCTGCTCGAACGCGGCAGGGCCGACACCTTCCGTGTGCACGCGTTCCGCACCGCCGCCGACGCGGTGGCCGCCATGCCGGACGGCGAGGTCGCCCGGCGCGTGGCGGCCGGTTCGCTGGAGGCGGTCAAGGGCATCGGGCCGAAGACCGCGCAGGTCGTCCGGGAGGCGGTGGCCGGGGAGGTGCCCGGCTATCTGGAACGCCTGGAGGAGGCCGCCGCCTGCCCCGCCGAGGGCGGCGAGCGCCTCCTCGCCCTCCAGCGCGGAGACTGCCATCTGCACTCCGACTGGTCGGACGGCGGCAGCCCCGTCGAGGAGATGGGCCGCACGGCCGCGGAGCTGGGCCACGAGTGGGCGGCCCTCACCGACCACTCGCCCCGGCTGACCGTGGCGAACGGCCTCTCCCCGGACCGGCTGCGCCGGCAGCTGGACGCGGTCGCCGGACTCAACGAGCGGTGGGCGCCGTTCCGGCTGCTCACCGGCATCGAGTGCGACATCCTCCCCGACGGCTCCCTCGACCAGGAGGACGAGCTGCTGGAGCGGCTGGACGTCGTGGTGGTCTCCGTCCACTCCGGGCTGAGGACGGCCCCGGCCCCGATGACCAGGCGCCTGGTCACGGCCGTCCGCCATCCGCGGGCGAACATCCTCGGGCACTGCACGGGGCGGCTGATCGCGGAGCGCAAGCGCCCGGAGTCCCGCTTCGACGCGGACGAGGTCTTCGCCGCGTGCGCCGAGGCCGGTACCGCGGTGGAGATCAACAGCCGGCCGGAACGGCTCGACCCGCCCCGGCGCCTGCTGAGCCGCGCCGTCGCGGCGGGCACCCTCTTCGCCATCGACACCGACGCCCACGCACCCGGACAGCTGGACTGGCAGATCCGCGGCTGCGCCCGCGCCGAGGAGTGCCGGGTCCCGGCGGAACGCGTCGTCACCACCTGGCCGGCCGAGCGGCTCCTGGCCTGGTCGCACGCGGGCACGACCCCGGAGCGGGCCCGCTCCGGGGCGGACGGGGCCGTCGGCAGGGCCCCGGGACAGGAGCGGTGAAGCCATGACGGCCACAAGCGTGCGAGGCATCGACCACATCGGGGTCACCGTGCCCGACCTGGAGACCGCGACCCTCTTCCTCGCGAGGGCCTTCGGCGCCGAGGTGCTCTACGACACCCTGCGCCGCCAGGACGGCCCGAACGGCGGACCCGGCGTCGAGCAGCGGCTCGGCGTCCCGGCGGGCACCCAGCAGCTGGCGATCCGAATGCTGGCGCTCCCCGGCGGCGGGCCGGGCATCGAGCTGTGCGAGTTCCAGGGCCCCCGCCGCGAACCCCCGGCGCTGCCCTGCGACTTCGGATGGCAGCATGTGGCGCTGTACGCCGACGACCTGGACGCGGCCGTACGGGACTGCGTGGCCGCCGGCGCCTCGCTGCTCGCCGAGGCGCAGCCGCTGCCGGGCCCCGAGGCGGGGGAGCACAACCGGTTCGCGTATCTGCGCACCCCGTGGGGCAGCACCCTGCAGCTCCTGACGTACCCCGACCCCCAGCCCTGGGAGCGCACCGCGACACGACGGAGCGGACGCCCGGCCGCTACCGGCACCTGGCCGACCGACCCGGCCCGTCCAGAACCTAGTTGAGCTCCGCGAGCACCCGCAGGGTGTGCGGGTCAGGTGCCGTCACCAGGAGATCGGTGACCGGCCCCTTGCGCCACAACTCCAGCCGCTCCGCGATCCGTTGGCGCGGTCCGACGAGCGAGATCTCGTCCGCGAAGGCATCCGGAACCGCCAGTACCGCCTCCTGCTTGCGCCCTTCGAGGAACAGCTGCTGGATCCGCCGCGCCTCCTCCTCGAACCCCATCCGCGCCATCAGATCGGCGTGGAAGTTGCGGGCCGCGTGGCCCATCCCCCCGATGTAGAAGCCGAGCATCGCCTTCACCGGCAGCAGCCCCTCGGCGACATCGTCACAGACCACGGCCCGGACCATCGGCGCGATCATGAATCCGTCGGGCAGCTCCGTGAGCGATGCCTCGTACACATCGGTGCGCATCGGGGACCAGTACAGGGGTAGCCAGGCGTCAGCGATGACGAAGGCGTCCTTCTCATCCGTCTTGCCCTGGCCCCGATACGCGGTCGACGCCTGGTGCACGGCCAAGCCAGTGATATAGACCATCGGCTGGTCGTGGCTGAGTAGCAGGCCGATCAGCAACGCGGCGCACCCGTGGTTGATGTCCACCGCCCACAGCGTCTCGCCGGAGAGCGCCGGCACATCTGAAATCAGCTCCAGCAGAGCCGTCTCATCATTGAGGACTCGGCGTGAAAGCAGCTCGCCCTGGGTATCCAGCACCACGCAGTGATGGTGTTCCTTGCCGATGTCCACTCCGGCTCATATCTGGCGCACGGTCACCTCTGCCAGTTCGTCGTCCAACACGGTCCCGCAGACGACCTCGCCGACGTTGTCCTACGAAGCGATCAAGTCGCGCATCCCAATTAGCGGTCGAGTCGTCGCGGGGCTCCGGGCGGCCAAGTTCTTTGAGTCATCCAACGGCGACAAGCTCACCGCTATACCCAGAAATCCCGGGCCTGCCGACCTTATGAATGACCAGCTCAGACCCACGCTTGGATTAGGACAGGCTTGGAGGATTTCTCATGCAGCGAGTATTGCGAGCTTCTCGCAGCAGGCGAGGACTGCGGGCAGGTCGATTCGCCGCGTCGCCGCAGCTGAGACCGGTGAAGATGCATCTGGACACGGCCGTGCGGCCAGGTGTTGCGTCACGACAACACCTGGCCGCACGGCCTGCTTCATGCCCGGGCAGAGGCCTGATTGCTGCCGCGCGCGATGCCACAGGCGCAGGGTCTGTGGCGCTGACGGATCAGTGTAGGCGTAGCCATAGGCTTCTCAAGCAGGGACCGCTGGCATGAGAAAGTTTACGCATAGCCAGAATTGGACCACTTGCAGCGGAGGTTCACGCCATCCCTCCTGACGCACGCCTTCACCCAAACGACTGTCCCCTCTGCCACGTTCGCGGAATTAGTAGAACAATTCCCATTTCCGCCAGCAGAGGTGGACTTAATGAATGTGCCTTTGCCGTTGTAGACGAACTTGTAGAGGCCGGCCCATGCGCTGTTGCCGTCAGCCATGGTGTCACAGACGGTCAACTGATCGCCGTACGAACCGAATCCACCCGTCGCGTGGATGTTGGGGGACCAGTCGTACAGGCGCACCACGACGCCCGTATCCCCGCCATTCGCGCTTGCCTGTGGCGCCGACAGCAGCGAGGTGCCTATAACGAGAGCGCCCACTGCAGTGAACTTGGCTATCTCGAACTTTCGCGTCACCGATCCCCCTACTTGAATTAGGTGAGTGTGTGCAGTTCGCAACTTTATGCCCTGAGTGGAGTATTCGAACGGACTTTCTCGTCAACCTGGGCTGTGATTTACGGCACTCGTGAATAGGGGGAAAGGGGGGCTCAGTAACTAAAATCTCATGTTTGGGCCTATTTTTGCTTTTTGTCAGTCCTGTTGGCTGATGTAGTGGGGTGGTGGCGTGTGTTCCGCAGCAGGTCCTGCGCCGCTGATCATCAAGCGGTGATTGCTCTGTGGGGTGCGGAGATGACCCTTCTCCTCCCGTACGACTGCTACTGCGACGAGATCCAGCGGTGCTCAAGGATGCGGACCTCGGTGCGAAGGTCCCCACCTGCCCCGAGTGGAGCCTGCGTGCCCTGGCCGTCCATGCGGAATGGCTGATCACCTTCAGCGAGGACGCCTTCACCTGGACCCACACCCACGAGAAGGTGACGGTCGCCGTACGCGGCACGCTCGCCGACCTCATGCTGCTCTTCCACCGCAGCCTGGCTCCCACCAGCACCCGTGTGGAGCTCCTGGGAGACGCGGACCTCTTGGACTTCTGGCTGGAGCGGGCGTCGTTTGGCTGACAGCACTCAGGGGCCTGTCCTAGCCGTTGAGTTCCGCCAGTACCTGGAGGGTGTGCGGGTCGGGCGCCGTCACCAGGAGATCGGTGACCGGCCCCTTGCGCCACAACTCCAGCCGCTCCGCGATCCGTTGGCGCGGTCCGACGAGCGAGATCTCGTCGGCGAAGGCGTCCGGAACCGCCAGTACCGCCTCCTGCTTGCGCCCTTCGAGGAACAGCTGCTGGATCCGCCGCGCCTCCTCCTCGAACCCCATCCGCGCCATCAGATCGGCGTGGAAGTTGCGGGCCGCGTGGCCCATCCCCCCGATGTAGAAGCCGAGCATCGCCTTCACCGGCAGCAGCCCCTCGGCGACATCGTCACAGACCACGGCCCGGACCATCGGCGCGATCATGAATCCGTCGGGCAGCTCCGTGAGCGATGCCTCGTACACATCGGTGCGCATCGGGGACCAGTACAGCGGCAGCCAGCCGTCCGCGATCCGGGTCGTCTGCGCGATGTTCTTCGGCCCCTCCGCCCCGAGCAGTACGGGCAGTTCCGGCCGCAGCGGATGGGTGATCGGCTTCAGCGGCTTGCCCAGACCGGTGGCGTCCGGGCCCCCGTACGGATGGGAGTGGAACCGGCCGTCCAGTTCGACGGGGGCCTCGCGGCGGAGGACCTGGCGGATGACGTCGACGTACTCCCGGGTCGCGGTCAGCGGGCTCTTCGGGAACGGCCGTCCGTACCAGCCCTCCACCACCTGCGGCCCGGACAGCCCGAGGCCGAGCATCATCCGGCCGCCGGAGAGATGGTCCAGGGTGAGGGCGTGCATGGCGGTCGCGGTCGGGGTGCGCGCCGCCATCTGCGCGATGCCGGTGCCCAGCCGGATCCGGGAGGTGTGCGCGGCGATCCAGGTCAGCGGGGTGAACGCGTCCGACCCCCAGGCCTCCGCCGTCCACACCGACCCGTACCCCAGCGCCTCGGCCTCCTTGGCCAGCTCCAGGTGAGCGGGGTTCGGGCCGCGGCCCCAGTATCCGAGCGCGAGTCCGAGCCGCATGTCCGCCGCCTCCCAGTAGTTCTGACTGTCCGTCAGAAATTGAGGTACGGACGGAGGGTACGACAGCGGCCCCCCGCCCGGAAGGGGCGGAGGGCCGCTCGCGTACTGCCGTGGGGCACGGGGTCAGCCGCGCTGGATGCCCGTGGTGTCCTGGAGCAGACCGCGACGGCCGTCCTGGGTCTGGGCGATCAGGCTCGGACCGCGCTGCTCCACCGCGAGGTACCAGGTGCCGGGCGCCAGTTCGGCGATCGGCGACGGCGAACCGTCCTCCCCGTACAGCGGGCGGGCCACCGGCACCGCGAACCAGAACGGCGTGAAGTCACCGGCCGGCGCACCCGCGGCGGGAGCCTGCTGGGCCCCGGCCTGCGGCTGCGGCTGCGGCTCGGGCTGGCCGGGCTGCGGCTGGCCGCCGAACGGCTGCTGCTGACCCGGCTGGCTGCCGTACGACGGCTGCGGGGCGCCGGGGTATCCGTACCCCTGGCCGGGCTGCGGCTGACCACCGTACGGCGGCTGCTGCACGCCGCGGGGGGCCGAGGCGCTCACCAGCGGGGCCTTGAGCGCGGGGACCAGCGGGGTGGCGACCGCGCCGCCCGCGAGCACGATCGTGGCGAGCAGGCCGAGGATCATGCCGGCGCCCGCGTTGCTGGCGTCGATGATCGTCCAGAAGGCCGTCCACGCCGCGAAGACGCTGAGCGCGGCACCGAATTGACCGAGGTCGAATCCGACGACCTTGCGGCCCGGAACGGCGCGGCTCACGATGACCAGCGCCGCCGCGATGATTCCGGCCAGGTAGACGCTCATCAGGAGCCCGAGCGAGTCCCAGGCGTTCGGGGCGTTGCGACTGGAGCAGTTGATGCCCGCAGGGCAGTCGAAGCCGAAGAGGTCGAGGAAAGAGGCGATGAACAGCACGGCCGCTGCTCCGATCACCACGCCGTCGCCTCGAGTGAGGGAGCGGATATTCACGTGAAGTCCTTAGTCGATCGTCTCGTCGGGGCGGTCGTCGCTGCCGCCTGCATGGGTGCGGCGGGCACGGCACGAAGCTCGGGGGGCGGCCCCCATCGTACGGATGAATCTATCGTCTGCCCGGGCGGGTTGTGTCTCCGCCGAGACGCCGGACGCACATCCCCCCGATTTCGCCTCAGAACAACCTCTTGCTACCCGTTGAGGTAGCTGCTGATGCCATCGGCGATGCCCTGTGCCGCCTTCTGACGCCAGCCCGCGCTGGTGAGCAGGGCGGCATCCTTCGGATCACGCATATTGCCGCATTCGATGAACACTTTGGGCACGGTCGACAAATTAAGTCCGCCCAGATCCTTGCGAACGTCCAATCCGGTATTGCCACCGACGTAATTGGAAGGAGCACTTCCGGTAGCGCGGACGAATAGCCCGGCGATCCGGGTGCCGAGATCGCGCGAGGGGTCGACGATCTTCGTGGTGTCCGCCGCCCCGGCCCGCACCGGCCCGGGGAGGATCACATGGAAACCGCGGTTGCCGACCGCGGAGCCGTCCGCGTGTACCGACACCACCGCGTCGGCCCGCGCCTGGTTGCCGATCCGGGCCCGCTCGTCCACGCACGGCCCGTACGGGCGGTCGTTGTCGTACGTCAGCACGACCTTGGCACCCTGAGCCCGGAGCAGTGTGCGCAGCCGGTGCGAAACGTCGAGGGTGAACCGGGCCTCCGCGTAACCGGAGTCGGTCGATGTCCCGGTGGTGTCGCACTCCTTGTGCGTGGTGCCGATGTCCACCTGGCGGTTGATCTCGCGGGTGTGCAGATGGTTGTCCGGGTTGTGCCCGGGGTCGATGACGACGGTCCTGCCCGACAGCGGACCGGAGTTGCCGCCCGCGGGCGGGGCGGACCGGGTGGGGGAGGCGGACGTCCGCGCCGGCGCCGGAGCGCTCTTCGAGGGCGGGGCCGAGGGCGACGGCGATGGGGCGGCGGAACTGCCGCTCGGGCCGGGCCGGGCCGGCGCTCCGGCACCGATGTCGCCCGCGCCGCAGCCCGCGGCGGTCAGGCACACGGTCGTGAGCGCGGTGGCGGCGAGCAGGGACCGGCGGCGCCGGGTGGGGGGAACGCTCTCGTCGTACGGCACCACGCGATGCTATCCGGGCGGTCCGGGGACCGCCTCAGATTCCCGTACCCGTGCGCCGCAGCACCCGCAGCGAGTCCGTCACCGAGACCTCGGTGAAGGCCCCTGATTCCAGCGCCCGCAGATAGACGCGGTACGGCGCCTGGCCACCGTGCGCGGGGTCCGGGAAGACGTCGTGGATCACCAGCAGCCCGCCCTCGGCGACATGCGGCGCCCAGCCCTCGTAGTCGCCGTTCGCGTGCTCGTCGGTGTGACCCCCGTCGATGAAGACGAAGCCGAGCTTCCCGCCCCAGACCGCCGCGACCTGCGGGGACCGCCCCACCAGCGCCACGACGTGGTCCTCCAGGCCCGCCGCGTGCAGGGTCCGGCGGAAGGTCGGCAGGGTGTCCATCCGGCCGACCTCCGGGTCCACCACGGTCGGGTCGTGGTACTCCCACCCGGGCTGCTGCTCCTCGCTGCCGCGGTGGTGGTCGACGGTGAGGGCCGTCACACCGGCCGCCCGCGCCACGTCGGCGAGCAGGATCGTGGAGCGCCCGCAGTACGTGCCGACCTCCAGGACCGGCAGCCCCAGCGCGGCGGCCTCGGTGGCGGCCGCGTACAGGGCCAGCCCCTCGCCCACCGGCATGAAGCCCTTGGCGGCCCGGAAGGCGGCGAGAATCCCGGGCGACGGCTGGACGGCGGACTCGGCGGGCACGGGTTCCTCCTGGTGGGGCGGATTCGGGACTACGCGTTCGACGGCGCCCCATCGTGCCGCACGCCTCCGCCGGAGGCGTCGGCGGGGGCGTGCCCCGGCACCTTGGCCCGGCATCCATTCTCTGACTAAAGTCAGAGAATGGATGAGGCGCAGATCGACCAGGTGCGACGGTTCAACCGCACCGTCACCGAACGTGTGGGCGTGCTTCACGACCACTACCTGGGCCTGGGCCGGCCCGTCGCCGAGGCGCGGCTGCTCTGGGAGATCGGGGAGCGGGGCCAGGACGTACGATCGCTGCGTGAGCGCCTCGGGCTCGACTCCGGTTACGTCAGCCGGCTGCTGCGCTCCCTGGAGGGCGACGGCCTGGTGACGGTGGAGCCGCAGCCCCGCGACAGACGGGTGCGCACCGTCCGGCTCACCGGCGCGGGCCGCGCGGAGCGCGCCGTACTCGACGGCCGCAGCGACGCGCTGGCCGGCTCCCTGCTGGAGCCGCTCAACACCGGCCAGCGCGCCCGGCTCGTCGCCGCCATGGCCGAGGTCGACCGGCTGCTGACCGCCGCGACGGTCGCACTGGACACGGTCGACCCGGACCGCCCCGACGCCCGGCACTGCCTGCGGTCCTACTTCGCCGAAATGCAGGACCGGTTCGAGACCGGATTCGACCCCGCCCGGAGCCTGCTCCCCGACGCGGGCGAACTCCGTCCGCCGCACGGCCTGTTCCTGGTCGCCCGGCTGCACGGCAGACCGGTCGGCTGCGCGGGCCTGAAGCTGCCGGCCGGAGCCCCGGCCGAGATCAAACGCATGTGGGTCGATCCGCGGACCCGCGGCCTCGGCCTCGGCCGCCGGTTCCTCGCCGAGCTGGAGGCACGCGCGGCCCGGCACGGCTACGACGTACTGCGCCTGGACACCAACAAGGCGCTCACCGACGCGATCGGCCTGTACCACTCCTGCGGTTTCCGGGAGGTCTCCGCCTTCAACGACGAGCCGTACGCCCACCATTGGTTCGAGAAGCGGATCGCCCCGCCGCCGTCGCAATGACCTGGGGCCTCTTCCCGGACCGGGCGCGATGACGTACGCCCCCGCCGGGCGTGGTACGTGCTCGGCGGGGGCGTACGAGGGGTGAGCCCGGGTCGGGGCACCCCTGGCAGGGCTGCGATGCGGAGGTCAGCAGCTCTGCCAGAGTCGGGTCATGACGCGGACGCCGAAGCGCAGGCCCTCCAGCGGGACGCGCTCGTCCACGCCGTGGAACAGGCGGCCGTAGTCCAGGTCGTGCGGGAGCTTGAGGCCCTTGAAGCCGAAGCAGCGGATGCCGAGGTGGGTGAAGGCCTTGGCGTCGGTGCCGCCCGGGTTGCAGTACGGGACGGGGTGTCCGTCCGGGTCCTCGGCGCGCACGGCCTCGCACATGGCGTCGACCAACGGGCCGTCGAACGTGGTCTCCAGCGCGATGTCGTGGTTGACCCACTCGCGGGTGACCGAGGGGAGCAGCAGCCTGTCGATGGTGTCGATCAGCTCCTGCTCGTGGCCGGGCAGGAAGCGGCCGTCCACCCGGGCGGTCGCCTTTCCGGGGATGACGTTGGTCTGGTAGCCGGCGTCGAACATGGTGGGGTTCGCGGAGTTGCGGAGCACCACCTGCATGAAGTCGGAGACCGGGCCCAGCTTCGCGAGGCTGCCCTCGATGTCGTTCTCGTCGAACTCGACACCGTAGAGGCGGGCCGCCTCCTCCAGCAGGGCGCGGACCGGCTCGATCAGCCGGATCGGGAAGGTCTCGCGGCCGATGCGGGTGAGCGACTCGGCGAGGTCGGTGACCGCGTTCTCGTCGTTGGGGGACGAGCCGTGGCCGGCCCGGCCGGTGGCGGTGAGCTCCATCCAGGCCATGCCGCGCTGGGCGTTCTCGATCGGGTAGAGACGGCGGGTTTCGTCGATGGCGAAGGAGAAGCCGCCGCCCTCGCCGATCGCCTCGGTGACCCCGGCGAACAGCTCCGGACGGTGCTCGACCAGCCAGTGGGCGCCGAACTTCCCGCCCGCCTCCTCGTCGGCGAGGAAGGCGAGGACCAGGTCGCGCGAGGGCCGGGTGCCGGTGCGGGCGAAGTGGCGGGCGGTGGCCAGCATGACGGCCACCGTGTCCTTCATGTCGATCGCGCCGCGGCCCCACAGGTAGCCGTCGCGGATCTCGCCGGAGAACGGCGGGACCTGCCACTCGGAGGCGTCGGCGGGGACCACGTCCAGGTGACCGTGGACCAGCAGGGCACCACGCTCCGGGTCGGCACCGGCGATCCGGGCGATGACACTGGCCCGGCCCGGGGCGGACTCGACCAGCTCGGACCCGATGCCCACCTCGGTGAGGCGGCCCACCACCCAGTCGGCGCTCGCCCGCTCGTCGCTGGTGGGGTTGGAGGTGTCGAACCTGATCAGTTCGGCGCAGAGTTCGATGACCTCGTCCTGGGCCCGGTCGGACGCCGGGACGAAGGAGGCGGAGGGGTCGGCGGTGGTCATGCTGCTCCCACAGGGGTTGTCGCACGGGCGGCGGGGGCGGCGTCCTCGTCGTCCAGGGTGGAGGTGCCGTACGGCTTCACCCAGCCCAGCAGGCCGAGGACGCTGTACAGGATGAAGGCGGTGGCCAGGGAGTTCAGGGCCGGGATGCCGCCGTCGTAGAACTTGCCGACGCAGAACGCCGCGATCCAGATGGCGATGGACATCGGGACCCAGGTCGGCGAGGAGCTCGGCAGGGTCTCGGACTCGCGGGTCTCGTCCAGCGGCTTGCGCATCCGCTTCACGATCCAGTACTCGGCCACGATGATGCCGCCGATGGGCGGGATCGCGACGCCGAGGATCGAGAGGAACTCGGTGAAGTGGGTCATGATCCCCACCGCCGACAGGGCCGTGCCCGCGACGCCGAGGACGATCGTGACCGCACCGCGGTGGACCCGCTTGCCGAAGACGACCTGGAAGAAGTTGACGACACCGAGCGAGGAGCCGTACAGGTTCCAGTCGTTGATCTTGGCGGTGGACATCAGGACCACGATCACGCCGAAGGCGCCGGAGGTCGAGAGCACGATGCTGGAGACCTCGCTGCTCTTCACCAGGTGGCCGAGCAGTACACCGGTCATGCCGACGATGTACTCGGAGAGGATCATCGACGAGGCGCTCTGCAGGAAGACGTGCGAGCCCTTCCGGTTGTACCGGGTCATCTCCGGGGACACGATCGCCCCGGTCATGTAGCCGCCCGCGATGGCGGTGGCGGCGACGGCGAGCGGGATCGTCTGGCCGGGAGCCGGCGAGTTGATCAGCTCGCTGAGCGAGTGGTCCTTCAGCGTCGAGATGATCGACCAGGCGACCATGGCGAAGAAGAGCGGGGTGACGATCTTGGCGAAGACGGCCATGTACTTGAAGCCGAAGATCACCAGGGCGGTGATGGCGACGCCCGCCAGCACGCACCACATCCAGGACGGGCCGCCGACCAGCGCCGAGACGCTGTTGCCGAAGATCGTGTTCTGGACGCCGAACCAGCCGACCAGGCTGACCGCGATGACGAAGCTGACCAGCGCCGAGCCGTTGCGGCCGAAGCCGACCCAGCGGGTCAGCATCGGGGTCGCCAGGCCCTCGCGCATACCGGCCAGGCCGATCGCGAAGATCACGACCTCCAGGATCACCGCGCCGAGCGTGAAGGCGAGGAAGGCGTCCCCGAAGGTCATGCCGACGCCGATGGTGGCGCCGAGGGTGAACTGGGAGATCGAGCCGGACTGGGCCAGCCACTGGAGCAGCATCGACCAGAAGCCGAAGCGCTTGTCGCGCGGGACGCGGGACAGCGAGTAGTCGTCGCTGCCGATGCTCTTGGCCTGGGGGGCCACGGCCTCGGCCTGCGGGGTGGCTGCCATCAGGACTCCTGGGGTGTGCGGCCGAGGGTCTGGAGGTGTGCCAGCGACCCGTAGCGGTTGACGAGGTTGTCGAACTCCACCGCGTCGTGGAAGTCCAGTTGGCCGCTGCCGTAGGCCTTGGCGACCTCCACGGCGTAGCGGGCGGCGGACGCGATGTCCGTCTCGTGGCTCGCGCCCGTACCGCAGCCCGGTACCGCGGCGGCCGAGGTGACGGCCAGACCGACGACCGGGGCGGCCGTCGCGGTGGCGGGCTGCAGGATCGAATTGATGTGGTGTGCCCCATTACCGTACGGGGTGATGTCCTGTGTGGTCACGGGGTACGTGACCAACGGCTCACCGGTCACCACGGCCAGCAGTTCGCCCAGCTGCTCGCTGACGCGGAGCACCCAGCCCTCCTTGACGGTGGGCGACAGGGCGAGGCCCTTGTGGTTGATGATCCGGTTGCCCTTGGTGGTGTCGATGGAGAGCACGGCCTCCATCTCGCCGGTCACCTCGTGGCGGTTCATGGTGGCGATGTCCACGGGCGAGCCCATGAACGGCACCGGGTCGTGCGGCTCGGTCGGCGCGTTCGGGCAGATGTGGGTGGCGACGATCACATCGCCGGGCAGCACGTCGCCGCGGCGGCGCATGTCGAGCAGCTTGGCGGCGGCGGCGATCGCCGCGACCGCGCCGTCGGCGTCGGAGACCAGGCCGGTCACCTCGGGCCGGGCGCCGATGCCGCCGAGCCGGCCCACCACGCCCAGCGTGCGGGCGCTGCCACCGGACGTACGCCCGTGGGAACCCGGGATACGGACCATCACGAAGTCCGTCGAACCCTGCTCGCCGGCGACCGTGGTGACCTTCGCGGACGAGCCCTCGGTCCCGCTCACGGAGTCGAGGTACTCGACGACCGTCTTGCCATTGACCTGGGGATCGTCCAGCAGATCGACGATGTCCAGCACGTACTTCAACATGGGGGCCCTACTTTCTCGCTCATCCGGGCACCCGGGCCGAGGCCCTCGGCTGGGGAAGCGCGGGGCGGGGTGCTGAGGCCACATTCGGGATCGGATAGCGTTGAACGCAACTGTTTCCCGTTATTTGCAATTCAGGTCTGAATGGTGAGATGACGATGGCGGACTTCGATCTGGACCGGCGCACCCCCGCCGGAGCCCTGCAAACCGTCGACCGGGCGCTCCTCGTGCTGCTCGCCTTCGAGCGGACCAGGCCCGACTGGGGCGTCACCGAGGTCGCCGAGGAGTTCGGCTGGGACACCTCGGTGGCCCAGCGGCTGCTCGCCACCCTCGCCGGACGCGGCTTCCTGGTCTCCGACCCGGTCACCCGCCGCTACCGCATCGGCCCGGCCGTGCTGCGCCTGGGCCGGCTCTGGGAGCGCTCCGGATCGCTGGAGCTGCTGGCCGGGCCGGTCCTGGAGGAGCTGCGCCGGGTCACCGGCGACACCGTGCTCTTCTGCCTGCCGGACAGCTTCCACATGCGGTGCGTCGCCGCCGAGGAGGGCGTGGCCGGGCCGCTGCGCTACTACCCCCTGGTCGGCGAGCTCTACCCGGCGCACGCCGGGGCGACCAGCAAGTCGTACTACGCGTACCTTCCCGACGAGCAGCGCCACCGGCTCTTCCGGGGCCGCCCGATGGCCCGGTTCACCGACCGGACGGTCACCGACCCGGACCGGCTGGAGGAGGAGTTCCTCAAGGTCCGCGCCCAGGGGTACGCCTGGACGGTCGGCGAGTACGACACCGGCATCGCGACCGTCGCCGTACCGGTCTTCCTCGGCCGCGAACCGTACGGCAGCCTCAGCCTCGGCGGCGCCGAGGAACTCTTCGCGGGCGCACCGCACGACCGGCTCGACGCGCTGCGCCACGCGGCCCAGCTGCTGGAGAAGAGGCTCACCCACCCTCCGCAGCGCCCGAAACCCCGCACCCGACGCCCCCGTACCGACCGATGACCCGGAAGAGAACCAAGAGGAACGCCATGAATCTGCTGCTGCTCTCCAACTCCACCCAGCACGGCCGGGGTTACCTGGAACACGCCCTCGACACCGTCACCGCGTTCCTGCCCTCCGGCGCCCGGCTGGCCTTCGTCCCCTACGCGCTCGCCGACTACACCGCGTACACCGCGCGCGTCCGCGAGGCCCTCGCGCCGTCCGGGATCACTGTGCGCGGGGTCCACGAGAACGCCGACCCGGTCGCCGAACTCGCCGCTTCCGACGCCGTGTTCATCGGCGGCGGCAACTCCTTCCGGCTGCTGAGCGCCCTCTACCGGACCGGCCTGCGGGACGCCGTGACCGAGGCGGTGCGGGGCGGGCTGCCGTACATGGGGGCCAGCGCCGGTACGAACATGGCGGCGCCCACCCTGCGCACCACCAACGACATGCCCATCGTGCAGCCGCCGTCCTTCGAGACGCTGGGCCTCGTCCCGTTCCAGATCAACCCGCACTACCTGGACCCGGACCCGGCCAGCACCCACAAGGGCGAGACCCGCGAGGAGCGGCTCACCGAGTTCCTGGAGGAGAACGACGTGCCGGTGCTCGGCCTGCGCGAGGGATCGTGGCTGCGGGTCGACGGACGCCAGGCCCGGGTGCAGGGCGCCCGGCCCGCCCGGCTGTTCACCCGCGGCGCGCAGCCGCAGGAGCTCCCGGCGGGCTCGGACGTCTCTCATCTGCTCACGACGACACCGCGGTTCGACGCTCCGGTGCGCTGACCGTCAGCACCAGGTCCGTGTCGACGGGCAGGCCGTCGCCCGGGTGGACGGCCGGGCGGGCACTCGGCGCGTACCCGGTGGCCGACCCGGCCAGCACGAAACTGCCGCCGTGCGGGACGGCCAGCGTGTAGTGGCCGTCCTCGTCCGCCACGGTGAGACCGGCCTGCCGGCCCCGGTGGTCGATCAGCGTGACATTGGCGCGGGCCACCGGGGCGCCGTCCCCGTCCAGCACCCGGCCGCGGAAGCCGTCGGAGCGGGCGACCGGGCGGGAGACCGGGCGGGAGACGGCGGGCGCCGGGGCGTCCTCGTCGCTGCTCGCCAGCAGCGCCGGGCGCATCGCCTCGCGCCGCGACGGCAGGAACGAGGCGAGCACCAGCCCGATCACCACCGCACCCGTCGCGATCAGGAACGAGATGCGGAACCCCTCCATCGAGGGCAGCACGGCCCCGCCGGCGTGCACCGAGGTGTTCGCCAGCACCATGCCGATCACGGCGCTCGACACCGACGTCCCGATCGAGCGCATCAGGGTGTTGAGGCCGTTGGCCGCGCCGGTCTCCGACGGGTCGACGGCCCCGATGATCAGCGCGGGCAGCGAGGAGTAGGCGAGCCCGATGCCGGCGCCGAGCATCACCGCGATCACCACGGTCTGCCAGGCGGCGCTCATCAGCCCGAGCCCGGCCCCGTAGCCGATCGCGATGATCAGCATGCCGAGCATCAGCGAGACCTTGGGGCCCCGGCGGGCGGAGAGCCGGGCGTACAGCGGGGCGACGAGCATCATCGTCATGCCGAGCGGAGCCACGCACAGCCCGGCGACCACCATCGACTGCCCGAGCCCGTACCCCGTCGAGGCCGGCAGCTGGAGCAGTTGCGGCAGGACCAGCGAGACGGCGTAGAAGGCGACCCCGACCATGATCGAGGAGAGGTTGGTGAGCAGCACCTCGCGCCGGGCCGTGGTCCGCAGATCGACCAGCGGGGCCGGGCTGCGCAGTTCGAACAGGCCCCACAGAACGAGGATCACCAGCGCGGCGGCGATCAGCCCGAGCGTGCTGCCCGAGGTCCAGCCCCAGTCGCTGCCCTTGGTGATCGGCAGCAGCAGGCAGACCAGTCCGAGCGAGAGCCCCAGCGCGCCGGCCACGTCGAACCGGCCGGGGGCGCGCAGCGTGGTCTCCGGGACGACCAGGACGGTGAGCGCCATCGACAGCACGCCGAGCCCGGCCGCGCCGAAGAACAGGGTGTGCCAGTCGGAGTGCTGGGCGACCAGCGCGGAGGCGGGCAGCGCCAGTCCGCCGCCGACCCCGATCGAGGAGCTCATCAGCGCCATCGCCGAGCCGAGCCGCTCGCGCGGCAGTTCGTCGCGCATGATGCCGATGCCCAGCGGGATGGCGCCCATGGCGAAGCCCTGGAGCGCACGCCCCACGATCATGACGACGAGCGCGTCGGTGAAGGCACATATCAAGGAGCCGACCACCATCACGGCGAGGCTGGCGAGCAGCATCCTCCGCTTGCCGTGGAGGTCGCCGAGCCGCCCCATGATCGGGGTGGAGACGGCTCCCGCGAGGAGTGTCGCGGTCATCACCCAGGTGGCGTTCGACGGGTCGGTGTGCAGTAGGGCGGGCAGGTCCTTGATGACGGGGACGAGCAGGGTCTGCATCACCGCGACGGTGATGCCCGCGAAGGCGAGCACGGGGACGACACCGCCGCCCGCCCTGCGCGGCCGCGGATCGGGGAGTTCCCCGGCGTGCTGTCCGTTCGTCGTCTCTGGCATGCGTGCGGCCTCCGGGCGGCGTGATCGAGGGTCTGAAGAGGCATGCGGGTGCGGCGGGCGGGCAGCGCCGACCGCCAACTGCGTGCAGGCTGAAACCTTCCCGGTGTCCGCGGTATTCCGGTGAACGAGGTGCGAACGGGGGCACGACGGCGTACTCGGATCGGCGCGTGCGGAGATCCGGTCAGTATCTGACCTTCCGTCAGAATGGAACGTGTTCTACTCTTGCGCCGTTCCAGTGGCTGCGACCGGCGAGGATCCGCATGGGCATCGGAATCACCGAAGAACACAGCGAGTTGGCGCAGGCCGTACGAGGCTGGCTGGCGCGCGCCGTACCGCCGCAGGAGATCCGCAAGCTGCTCGACGCGGACGCCCCACATGCCCCCGGCGTACGCCCCGGGTACTGGGACGGGCTCGCGGAACAGGGCCTGCTCGCCGTCCATCTGCCCGAGGAACACGGGGGCGGCGGCGGCCGGCTCCTCGATCTGGCCGTGGTCCTCGAAGAGGCGGGCCGGGCCGCGCTCCCCGGCCCGTACCTGGCGAGCTCCCTCGCCTCCGCCGTGCTGCACGCGGCGGGGTCGCACGAGCTGGTGCGCGGGCTCGCGGACGGTACGCGCATCGGCGCCGTCGCCCTCGGCCCCGGCACCCTCACCGCCGTCGAGAGCGAGGACGGTCATCTGCTCGACGGCACCGCACCGCCCGTCCTCTCCGGCGCCGACGCCGACCTCCTCCTCCTGCCCGCCGAATCGGCCACCGGCACCCTCTGGTTCGCCGTCGACGCCGCCACCGACGGGCTGACCGCCCGCCCGCACCACGGCGCCGACCCGACCCGGCCCACCGCCCGGGTCCAGGCCGACGGGGTGCTCGTTCCCGCCGCCCGGCTCGTACGGACCGACACCACGCGCGTCCGCGACCTCGCCGCCGCGCTCCTGGCCGCGGAAGCCTGCGGAACCGCGGCCAGGGCGCTGCACACCGCCGCCGAACACGCCAAGGTCCGCGAACAGTTCGGCCGCCCCATCGGGCAGTTCCAGGGCATCAAGCACCTCTGCGCCGACATGCTCGTACGCGTCGAGCGGGCCCGTGCGCTGACGTGGGACGCGGCCCGCGCCGCCGACGGGGGGACGGACCCGGACGTACGGTCCATGGTCGCCGCCCTCGCCGCGTCGGAGGCCCTCGACGCCGCGTACGGCTGCGCCAAGGACTGCATCCAGATCCTCGGCGGCATCGGCTTCACCTGGGAGCACGACGCCCATCTGTATCTGCGCCGGGCCCTGGTGGCCCGGCAGCTGCTGGGGACCGGCGACACCCACCGGCTGCGGGCCGTCCGGCTGGCCGAGGGCGGGGCGCGCCGAGGGCTCGCCCTCGAACTCCCCGCCGGGGCCGCCGCCCACCGGGCCGCCGCGCGCGAGGCCGTCGCCGCCGCCCGCGGCCTCGACCCCAAGGCCGCCCGTCGCGCCCTCGCGCCGACCGGCTACGCCGCCCCCTACCTCCCCGCCCCCTACGGCCTGGGTGCCGGCCCCGTACAACAACTGGTCATCCAGCAGGAGTTGGCGGAGCAGGGAGTGAAGCTGAGCGATCTCGGGATCGCCACCTGGGTGGTGCCCTCGCTCATCGCCCACGGCACAGCCGAGCAGCAGGAGCGCTATCTGCTGCCCACCCTGCGCGGCGAACTCCTGTGGTGCCAGCTGTTCTCGGAGCCCGGTGCGGGGTCCGACCTCGCCTCGCTGCGCACGAAGGCCGAGCGGACCGAGGAGGGCTGGCGGATCAACGGCCAGAAGGTGTGGACGAGCGCCGCCCAGTGGGCCGACCACGGGATCCTGCTCGCCAGGACCGACCCGGACGCCCCCAAGCACGAGGGGATCGGCTACTTCCTCGTCGACATGAAGAACACCCCGGGCATCGACATCCGGCCGCTGAAGGAGATCACCGGCGACCGCCTCTTCAACGAGGTGTACTTCGACGACGTCCTGCTGCCCGCCGACGCCGTCGTGGGCGAGCCCGACGGCGGCTGGCTGGTCGCCCGCAACACCCTGGGCAACGAACGCGTCCACATGGCCGACCAGATGACCTTCGACACCGGTCTGGAGGCGCTGATCGCCCGCTCCGGCGAACTCGACGGCGCCTGCCGGGCCCGCATCGGCGCACTGGCCGCCGAGGCCCACGCCCTCGGCTGCATCGGACTGCGGACCACGATGCGGCAGGTCTCCGGTCTCGAACCCGGAGCGGGAGCCTCCGTCCGCAAGCTCGTCCAGACCACCCACCAGCAGAAGGTCGCCGAACTCGCCCTCGAACTCCTCGGCCCGGCGGGCGCGGCCGGCGAGGGACCGGCGGGGCGGGCCCTGCACGGCTTCCTGATGTCCCGCTGCCTGACCATCGCGGGCGGCACCACCCAGGTTCAGCTCAATGTCGTCGCCGAGCGCCTCCTCGGCCTCCCGCGCGATTGAAGGGACTTGCCATGAAGCCCACCCAGCACGCGAAGCCCATGAAGCTCATGAAGGCGTACGTCGTCGGTGTCGGGATGACGAAGTTCGAGAAGCCCGAGACACGCGACTGGCAGTACTGGGACATGGTGAAGGAGGCCGGCACGGCCGCGCTCGCCGATGCCTCCCTCGCGTACGGGCAGATCCAGCAGGCCGTCGTCGGCTACTGCTTCCAGCCCTCCACCGCCGGCCAGCGCGCGGTGTACGGACTCGGCCTGACCGGGATCCCCGTCTACAACGTCAACAACAACTGCGCCACCGGCTCCACCGCCCTGATGATGGCCCGGCAGTTCGTCGAGGGCGGCGGCAGCGACTGCGTCCTCGCGCTCGGCTTCGAGAAGATGGCGCGCGGCTCCCTCGGCGGCGGTGGCGCGGACGGCGGTGCGGCCGACTTCAAGACCTCGCCCGTGGCCCGGCACTACGGGATCATGGCCGCCGCCCACGGCTTCGAAATGAGCCCGCCCACCGCCCAGATCTTCGGCAACGCGGCCCGCGAGCACATGGAGCGGTACGGGACGACCGAGGCACAGCTCGCCGCCGTCGGTGCCAAGAACCACCGCCACTCGGTGAACAACCCGTACGCCCAGTTCCAGGACCCGTACACGGTCGAGGAGATACTCGCCGCGAAGACCGTCCACAGCCCGCTGACCAAGCTCCAGTGCTCACCCACCTCCGACGGAGCGGCCGCCGCCGTCGTCGTGTCGGAGCGCTTCGTCGAGCGCCACGGTCTGGGCGACCGGGCGGTGGAGATCGTCGCCCAGGCCATGACCACCGACACCGGCGACTCCTTCGCCTCGGGAACCTGCATCGACGCGGTGGGCCTGCCGATGTCGCGGGCCGCCGCCCGGCAGGTCTACGAGGCCTCGGGGCTCTCGGCCGCCGACCTGGACGTCATCGAACTGCACGACTGCTTCTCCATCAACGAACTCCTCACCTACGAGGCGCTCGGGCTGTGCGGCGAGGGCGAGTCCGGGAAGCTCGTCGAGTCCGGCGCCACCACGTACGGCGGCCGCTGGGTGGTCAACCCGTCCGGCGGGCTGATCTCCAAGGGGCACCCGCTCGGCGCCACCGGAATCGCCCAGACCGCCGAACTGACCTGGCAGCTGCGGGGCGAGGCGGGGAACAGGCAGGTGAAGGACGCCCGGGTCGGCCTGGCCCACAACATCGGGCTCGGCGGAGCCGCGGTGGTGACACTGCTGCGCCGGTAGGCCCGAATACCGATGTACGGGGCGCGGCACGGGTGCGAGTATGACGGGCATGCCCGACGTCAAGACACCCGTGCCGCCGCTGGAGCGGACCCCTACCCGCACCTGGGCGGCGGTGCTCGCCGCCTGCGTCGGCCAGTTCCTCGTCGTGCTCGACGTGTCCGTCGTCAACGTCGCCCTGCCGTCGATGCGTTCCGACCTCGGGATGAGCGCGGCAGGACTCCAGTGGGTGCTCAACGCCTACGCGATCGCCTTCGCCGGATTCATGCTGCTCGGCGGACGCGCCGCTGACATATACGGCCGCAAGCGGATGTTCCTCATAGGTCTCGGCCTGTTCACGGCCGCCTCCCTGGCCGGCGGGCTCGCCCAGGAGGGCTGGCAGCTGCTCGCCGCCCGCGCCGCGCAGGGACTCGGCGCCGCCGTGCTCGCCCCCGCCACCCTGACCCTGCTCACCACCGCCGTCCCCGAGGGGCCGGCCAGGGCGAAGGCGATCGGCACCTGGATGGCCGTCGGCGCGGGCGGCGGTGCGGCCGGCGGGCTGATCGGCGGAGTCCTCACCGATCTGCTCTCCTGGCGCTGGGTCCTGCTGATCAATGTGCCCATCGGAGTACTCGTCCTGGCCGGTGCCGCCGTCCGGCTCGTGGAGGGCCGGACCGCCGAGCGGCGGCGGATCGACCTCCCCGGCGCGGTCCTCGTCACGGTGGGTCTCGCCTGCGTCGCCTACGGCATCGTGCAGACCGAGGTGTCGGGATGGACCGCGACGGCGACCCTGGCGCCGCTGCTCGGCGGGGTGGCCCTGCTGGGCGTCTTCGTGGCGGTGGAGGCCCGGACGGCGGAGCCGCTGATGCCGCTCCGGGTGCTCGGGGCGCGGGCGGTGGCGTCGGCCAACGCGGCGATGTTCGTGATCGGTTCGGCGACGTTCTCGATGTGGTACTTCATGACCGTGTACGCCCAGGCCGTGCTGGGCTACACCCCGCTGGAGGCCGGACTCGCCCTGATGCCCACATCGTTGGCCGTCGTGCTCGGCTCGAAGTGCGCGCCCCGGGTGATGGCCGTGACCGGCACGAAGAACCTGGCGCTCATCGGCACGGCGATCGGCGCGGCCGGCTTCGGCTGGCAGTCCACGATGGGCGCCGACGGTTCGTACCTCACCTCGGTCTGCCTGCCCGGCGTCCTGATGATGGCCGGTACGGGGCTGGCGTCCACCCCGCTCGCCTCGCTGGCCCTCACCGGCGCAGCCCCGGGCGAGGCCGGTCTGGTCTCCGGTCTCGTCAACACCTCCCGCACGATGGGTGGTGCGCTCGGTCTCGCCGTGCTCTCCACCGTCGCGGCGGCACGCACCGCGGGCGGCACCGGCCCGCAGGCGCTCACGGCCGGGTACGCCCTCGCCTTCCGGACGGCCGGTACGGTCCTGATCGGCGGGCTGCTGCTGATGGCGCTCTGGCTGCCCCGCCACCGGTCGGACCGGCGCTGAGGCGCAGGGACGCCGGGACCGCAGGCGTCTACAGCCACCCCTGCTGCCGGGCCGCCCGCACCGCCTCCATCCGGTTGCGCGTACCCGTCTTGCCGATCGCCGACGACAGGTAGTTGCGCACCGTCGACTCGGACAGATGCAGTTTCGCCGCGATGTCGGCGACCGTCGCCCCGTCCACCGAGGCGTTCAGCGCGTCCCGCTCCCGCGCGGTCAGCGGGCTCGGCCCGGCGCTGAGCGCGGCGGCGGCCAGCGCCGGGTCGATCACCGTCTCGCCCGCGAGCACCCGCCGGATCGCGGTGGCCAGTTCCTCGACGGGACCGTCCTTGACCAGGAACCCCGCCGCCCCGGCCTCCATCGCCCGGCGCAGATAGCCGGGGCGGCCGAAGGTGGTGAGGATCAGCACCCGGCAGTCCGGCACCTCCTCGCGCAGATCGGCGGCGGCGTCCAGCCCGCTGCGGCCCGGGAGCTCGATGTCCAGCAGCGCCACATCGGGACGGGACACCAGCGCGGCGGCCACGATCCCGTCCCCGGCGGCCACCTGCGCCACGACCTCGATGTCCGGCTCAAGACCGAGCAGCAGGGCCAGCGCACCGCGCATCATGCCCTGGTCCTCGGCGAGCAGGACCCGTACGGACTTGTTCGGCCGGTGATCCTGCGGCATCTCGTTCACGGAGAACAGACTAGGGCGCGCGGTGCGCCATGGAGCGTCGTCCCCGCCCCGCTACGGCCTCTGCCGGCATTCCCTGCCGATCGACGACCTGATGGGCGCCAGCTCCAGGTCGACCGTCCTGGCCTCGGCGCCGGTCATGATGAGGGTCGGCTCCGTGCGGGGGAGCGCTTGGACGAACCGGATGCGCAAGCAGGTCGGCGGGTGCCCGCTGCCCGACGCGTCGCCCCGAAGTTCCGAAAGACGGAGCCGACGCGCTCGCTCGGTGTCCGGGACCGACGCGAGGTAGCCGCACAGCATCTCCCACAGGTCGCCGCCGCGTCGGGAGAGTCGCTCCAGGGCGAGGAGGGCCGGCTCCTCCAGCAGCAGGGCCCGCAACAGGCTCTCCGCGGAGTCGGCGGTAGCGATCCGGGCGGCCGTCCGGTCCGCCCGGTAAGCCTGGTCGACGCAGTGACCGTCCAGCCTGCGCAGCAGTGCGTGGAGGAGGTGCGCGCCCTGGGCGAGCAGCCCCAGCAGCGGACGGGCGAGCATCTCGCCCACATGGGCGATGTTGCTCGCCTGCCGACCGCCCGTGACGGAGTGGCGCGCGTCGGGACCCCGGTCCGAACGCGCGGGATCGGGCCGGAGAAGGCTCTCCCAGCCCGCGAGCGACTCCAGGGCCGACCGGATCCAGCGGGCGCGCGGCCCTGTTTCGGTTGCCGCGTGGGCGAGTTCACGGCCGAGCAGGGCGATCCGCTGATCCGGAGCGAGGGCCTCCCAGAGCGGCAGGCCCAGGACGAGCACCCGGCGGCGACGCATTCCGACGGCTTCCCAGTGGGCCCCGTACCGCGCGTCGAAGGCGATCAAGTCGGGTGGCCGGGTGACGAGTTCGCCGCTGATCCGCTCGACGATCGCGTGCAGCGCGGGTGCGGTGGCGCGGTCGACGGTGTGATTGGGCAGCCGTGCGGGGCGGGGAAACAGCATCACGGCGGCCAGCAGCTCGACGGCGCCCAGGATCCGCTGCGGGAGGGTGCCGGTGATCAGCAGCCACACCCCGGTGGCCACCAGAGCCGCGGTGGCCAGATTGACGGCGGTGGCGAGTGCGAGTGCGCCGTACACGGCGGCACCCGGGGGCGAGGTGTCCGGTCCGTGCGCTGCCATCCGGTGGAACGCGCGTTCGTGGCGGGCCAGTTCGCGGGCCCTGCCCTTCGGGATGCCGACGGGTCCGATCGGATCGACGTTCCAGTCGCAGGCCGCGCACCAGGTGCTGAACCGGTCGTCCGGTGTCGTCAGCACCGCGTCGCACCGGGGGCATATGACGTCCGAGTCGTCCTTCACAAGGTGCGATCATGCACCGCTCCCGGCTCCGGCGACAGTCGCGGTCCTCGATCCTTACCCGCTCATGACCCCGGCATCCGGGCCGGACGGTGATCCCGCGGCGTCCCGGTGTCCTCGTCCGCCGGGCCCGGCCCGTCCACCGGGAGTTCCGCCGTGACCACGAAGCCGCCTGCCGGCCCCGGGCCCGCCCGGAGGCTGCCTCCCGACGCGGCCAGGCGCTCGGTGAGCCCGGTCAGCCCGGTGCCGCCGATACCGGGCGTGGCCGGGGCGTCCGGATCGGGGCCGCTGCCGTCGTCGGCGACGGTCAGCCGGACCCGTTCGGCCGTGCCTTCGAGCACGAACGAGCAGGTGGTCGCGTGGGAGTGGCGTACGACATTGGTGACGGCCTCCCGCACCACCCAGCCCAGCAGCGCCTCCGTCTGCGGGGCGAGCGGTGGTCCCGAGCGGCGGAGCACCGGCTCTATGCCGGCGGCGGTCAGCGCGGACCGGGCCCGGTCGAGCTCGGTGGCCAGGCTGCCCTCCCGGTAGCCGGTGACGGCCTCACGGATCTCGGTGAGGGCCTGACGGCCGACGGACTCGATGTCGGCGACCTGGGTGAGCGCCGCGTCCATGTCGCGCGGCGCGAGACGGCGCGCGGCCTCCGACTTGACCACGATCACGGAGAGGGTGTGGCCCAGCAGGTCGTGCAGGTCGCGGGAGAAGCGCAGCCGCTCCTTCTCGACGGCGGTGCGGGCCAGCTCCTGGCGGGTGGCGCGCAGCTCCGTCACGGTCTCCGCGAGGGTGAGGATCGCGGCGGTCACCGCGCCCGAGATGAAGGTGCCGTAACCGATCGTCCACGGGTCCGAGCCGCCGTTGCCGCGCCACACCGCCACGAGGGTCGCGACCCCGGCGAGCCCCAGCACCCCGAGCGCCAGCTGCCGTTCGCGCAGGATGGTGCCGCAGGCCAGCGAGAGCAGCGGGAAGAACAGCAGCCAGCTCCCGCCGTAGCCGATCGCCAGCGCGAAGGTGACGGCCGCCATCGCGGCGAGCAGCCAGTACGACACCGGGCTCTCGCGCTTCTTCCTGTCGAAGCCGCGGAACACCACCGAGACGTAGAGGGAGTTGAAGGTGAACAGCCCGAGACCGCCGAGCCAGGGATTGGGTGCCTCGCCCTGGAAGAGATTGGAGAAGGCGCCCATGCCCATCAGCAGCCAGGGCAGCAGGGTGTACGGTCCCGGCGGGCCGGGGCGCCGCTCCTCGCCTTTCGCGCGCCGGCGCCGCCACGGGCGCGGCCGCCCGTCCGCACACGCATCCGTCGGGTTTCCGGCCATGTTCCCTCCTGTCACACGGTCCTCGCGGACCGACGGTACGAGATCACGGCGTACGTACCGAACAGCAGGAGCCATCCGCACAGCACCGCGACCGTGCCGGCGCCGGGCGCGTGGCCCTCGGTGGTGGCCCAGCCCAGGTCGGCGAACCGGTTGGCCGGGGTGAACCTGCCGATGGAGCGCAGCCACTCGGGCAGCAGCTCCAGCGGGAACCACAGCCCGCCGACGATCGCGAAACCCATCAGACAGGCCACGTTGACCACCCCGGTGCCCTGCGGGGTGAGCCGGTAGCCGTTGCCGAGGCCGAGCAGGGTGAACGGCAGCGCGCCGATCCACAGCAGCAGCGCCAGCGCGATCCACTGCCAGGCGTCCAGCCGCACCCCGTTGAGCAGCCCGCCGGCCAGCAGCACCGTGAGGATCGTCGGCAGCACCGTCACCGAACCGCTGATCGCGCGGCCCACGACCGCCCGCGAAGGGGCGAGCGGGGTGACCCGCAGCTGCTCCAGCCAGCCGAGCGTCTTGTCGGAGGCGACCCCCGTACCGATCGACATCGCGGAGCCCAGCGCCCCGTACGCGGCCATGCCGACCATCGAGGCGGTCTTCCAGCCGTCGACGTCCCCGCCGCCCCCGATGTTGGTGAAGAGCAGGTACATGATCACCGGCATCCCGGTCCCGAAGATCAGGAAGAAGCCGTCGCGCAGGGTCCGGCGGGTTTCGAGCACGATGTAGCGGAACATCAGACGTTCTCCCTCTCGGATTCGGTTACGGGTGCCGTGGCGGCCGGTGCCGTGAGGGAGAGGAACGCGTCCTCCAGCGTGGCCCGGGAGACCTGGAGGCCGCGGATCGCGTCGAGGCGGGCCAGCTCGCGGACGGTGGCGTCCGAGTCGTCGGTGCGCAGCAGCGCCCGGTCCCCGGACACCTCGACGGCGACCACGCCGGGCAGCAGCTCCAGCCCCTCGGTCGGCCCGCCCGCCAGGTCGAAGGAGACGAGGCTGCTGCCGGCCGAGCTCCTGATCGCGTCGCCGGTGCCGTCCGCGACGATCCGGCCCCGGTCGACGACGACGATCCGGTCGGCGTTCTCGTCGGCCTCCTCCAGATAGTGGGTGGAGAACAGGACGGTGTTGCCGCGCCGGGCGTAGGCCCGCATCGACTCCCAGAACGCGCGGCGCGCCTCCACGTCCAGGGCGGCGGTCGGTTCGTCCAGCACGATCAGCTCCGGATTGCCGGCCAGCGCGACGGCGAAGCGGACCCGCTGGGTCTGGCCGCCGGAGAGCTTGTCGACGCGCCGGTTCGCGTACGTGCTCACGCCCGCGAGGGAGAGCGCCTCGGACACCGGCATCGGCTTCGGATAGGTCGAGGCGACGAAGGCGATCAGCTCGCGGACGGTGACCCGCTGGATCGGCTGCCCGTCCTGGAGCATGGCGCCGACCAGTCCGTCCAGCACCGCGCGCTCGGCACTGCGGTCCAGCACCCGCACCGTGCCGGAGTCCGGCCGGTCCAGGCCCAGCAGAAGCCGGATGGTGGTGGACTTGCCCGCGCCGTTGCGGCCGAGCAGGGCGACGGTCTCGCCGCGGCCGATGGACAGATCGATCCCGTCCACGGCCCGCACGGCGCTGCCCGCCCGGCCGAAGGTCTTGACCGCCCCGGTGAGGACCACCGCGGCTCCGCTCCCCGTTGTCTGCTTCATGGACATGACGCTACGGAGGCCGCCGGGGTCCCCGGCAGATGTGTGTGTACGGACTTCGCCATGACATATGTCATGGCCGGGCGCCGCCCCACGGATGAATCTGACGCCACGTCAGCAGTGGTCTTCCCAACTGCTGGACGCTGCGTTATACATGGGTTCATCGGCTAGAACGCGTTCTAGAACGGGCGCGGCGGCCGGTCCCGCGCGACCTCGGTGCGGCCGACGGTGCGGACGGCCGCGCCGAGGTCTTCCCACCATCAAGGAGCAGCTCTCCCATGCCCATTGATGCCGAAAAGGCTCTCGCCGCCGAACCCCGCTCCACCCGGATCGGCTGGGACCACAAGGACGTACAGCTCTACCACCTCGGGATCGGCGCCGGCTTCGACCCCGACCGTGCCGACGCCGCCGTGGACCCCCACGAGCTGCGCTACACACTGGAGTCCCGGCTCCATGTGCTGCCCTCCTTCGCCACCGTCGCGGGCGCGGGCATGGGAGTCGTCGGCGGACTCTCCTCGCCCGGCATCGACATCGACCTCGCCGCCGTCCTGCACGGCGGGCAGAGCGTACGGGTGCACCGGCCGATCCCGGTCCGGGGCAGCGCCGTACAGACCTCGAAGGTCGCCGCGGTGTACGACAAGGGCAAGGCGGCCGTGCTGGTGCTGCGCACCGAGGCCGCCGACGAGGAGGGCCCGCTGTGGACCAACGACGCCCAGATCTACGTCCGGGGCGAGGGCGGCTTCGGCGGTGAACGCGGCCCGTCCGAGCGCGTCGCGTATCCCGAGGTCGCCCCGGACCACATCGTGCGGCGGCCCGTCCGCCCGGACCAGGCGCTGCTGTACCGCCTCTCCGGGGACTGGAACCCGCTGCACGCCGACCCCGAGTTCGCCGCGCTCGCCGGCTTCGACCGGCCGATCCTGCACGGACTGTGCACCTACGGCATCACGCTCAAGGCCGTCACCGACACGGTCCTCGGCGGCGACGTGACCCGTATCCGCTCCTACCGCACCCGTTTCACCGGGATCGTCTTCCCCGGCGAGACCCTCCGCATCGAGATGTGGACCGCCGAGAACCAGGTGCGGGTCGAGGTGAGGGCCGTGGAGCGGGACGACGCCATGGTCCTCGGCGACACCTTCGTCGAGCACTCCTGACCCGAGCCGGACCGACTCCACGAGGATCCGCAGGCCCACGTTCCACACGCCCATGAGGGGAGCCGCACCATGCGCGCAGCCGTACTGCACGAGATAGGCCAGGACAAACTGGAGGTCCTCGACGACGTCGAGGCGGTGGGCTTCGGCCCCGGCAAGGTCAGGCTCCGCATCAGGGCCACCGGACTGTGCCACTCCGACGTCTCGGCGATGAACGGGGTGCTGCCGCAGCCCGCCCCGTTCATCCCGGGCCACGAGGGCGCCGGCGAGGTCCTGGACGTCGGCGACGGCGTCACCGGGCTGAGCGCGGGGGACCGGGTACTGGTCTGCTGGCTGCCCGCCTGCGGGGCGTGTCCGTCCTGCAAACGAGGCCAGACCCAGCTCTGCCTGGCCGGCTTCATGAACGCCGGCACCCCCAACTTCAAGCGCCCCGGCGGCGATGTGTTCGGCTTCGCGGGCACCGGCACCTTCACCGAGGAGGTCGTCGTCGGTGCCGGCTGCGCGGTGCCGATCCCCGACGACGTACCGTTCGAGATCGCCGCGCTGATCGGATGCGGGGTGACCACCGGACTCGGCGCGGCCATCAACACCGCGCGGGTGGAGGCGGGTTCGTCGGTCGCCGTGATCGGCTGCGGCGGGGTCGGCATCTCCACGATCCAGGGCGCCAGGGTGCAGGGCGCCGCCCAGATCGTGGCCGTGGACCCGGTCGCCTCCCGGCGCGAGGCGGCACTGCGCTTCGGCGCGACCGAGGCGGTGTCGCCCGACGAGTTCGCCGACGCCAAGCAGCGGATCACCGCGGGCGAGGGCTTCGACTACGTCTTCGAGGTCGTCGGCAAGTCGGCCACCGCGCGCACCGCGTACGAGAACACCCGGCGCGGCGGCACCCTGTGCGTCGTCGGCGCGGGCGCGATGGACGACAACTTCCAGGTCAACATGTTCGAGCTGTTCTTCGACGAGAAGCGGATCCTGCCCTCCATGTACGGGGGAGGCGATGTGCTCCGCTCGTACGAACGGGCCATCGCGCTCTGGCGGGCCGGCCGGATCGACCTCGAATCGATGATCACCCACCGGGTGCGGCTCGAAGGGATCAACGACGCGCTCGACCAGATGCGGACCGGCGAGTCGCTGCGCACCTGCGTCGAGCTCTGACCACCGCCCGCCCCTCCCGAGAGGACTGGAGAGATTCCGATGTCACTTCCCCTGGACGGCATGTCCGCGATCGTCACGGGCGCGGGCCGCGGCCTCGGACGCGCCGAAGCGCTGGAACTGGCGGGGCTGGGCGCGGCCGTGGTCGTCAACGACTACGGGCAGCCGGGCCGCGACGGCTCCGGCGAGGCGTCCGCGACGCCCGCCGAGGAGGTCGCCGAGGAGATCCGGGCCGCGGGCGGCCGGGCGGTCGCGCACCTCGGCGACGTCTCCGACCACGAGCAGGCCCGCGCCCTGGTGGAACTGGCCGTCGACACCTACGGAAAGCTCGACATCCTGGTCAACAACGCGGGCATCCTGCGCGACCGGATGATCTTCTCGATGACCGAGGACGAGTGGGACTCCGTCATCAGGGTCCATCTCAAGGGCCACTTCAACACCACGCACTTCGCCGCCGCGCACTGGCGCACCCGCTCCAAGGCGTCCGGCGGCCCGGTCCACGGCCGGATCATCAACACCTCCTCGGAGGCGTTCCTGGCCGGTTCGGCGGGCCAGCCGAACTACGCGGCGGCCAAGGGCGGCATCGTCGGCCTCACCACCTCCACGGCCCTGGCCCTGGCCCGGTACGGAGTCACCGCCAACGTCATCTGCCCGCGGGCCCGTACCCGGATGACCGAGGACGTCTTCGCGGGCTTCCAGGAACCGACGGACGGCGGGCTCGACGCGCTCGCCCCCGAACACGTCGCGCCACTGGTCGGCTATCTGGCCTCCCCGGCCGCCGCCAAGGTCAACGGGCAGCTGCTCGTCGTGCACGGCGGGATGGTCGCGATCGTCGAACGACCCAGGGTCGCGGCCAAGTTCGACTCCTCGAAGGAGACGTTCTCCTTCGGCGAGCTGGACGAGCTGATCTCGCCGTACTACGAGGACCGCCCGCCGAACGAGACCTTCGCCGCGGCGGAGGTGCTCGGCCTGAAACGGGGCTGACGAGGGAGACGGGGGAACGGGTGGGCCCCGGCAGCCGTCTTCGGCCGCCGGGGCCCACCCGTCCCTCGTTGCTGTTCCGCGTGGTCAGGCCGCCCGGCCGTCCCCCTCGGAGGGGCGGCGGTGGCGGCCGTGCGGCTGTGCGGACGTGTCGTCCACCGACTCGCCCCCTCGGTGCTTTCCGGAGCCGCCGGCTTCGGCCCGGTCTGCGTCCGCCGGACGCGTCTGGGTCGTGTCGGTTCGGGCTTCAGACATGTGGGAAGTCACCCCGTCGTGATCGCTTACGTGTGTGTCACCAGGCCGATCACGTCAACCGCAACACGGCGCGGTCGCCGTGGGTGACCGCCGGATACGGCTGCGTGGCCCGGGCCCAGATTTTAACCAGGCACCCTGCGTCCCGTGAGAGGCGCCTGCCCCAGTGGAATCGGCTTGCACACGGGTAGAGGCGCGGCGGCGGCGGACGGTTGCATACCGCTTTCCGCGCCGGGTTCCGCCGGCGGCCGCACACCGTACCCGTGGTCCGCCGGTGCCTCCAGCAGGGCCACGCCGCACGCCACGTTCCCGGCGGCGTACGGAAGTCTGAGCACGCCGTCCCGGGTCCACACCCCGCGGCCGGCCTGCCACCCCTGGGGGGCGGCGAGTTGATGCAGTCGGCGCCCGGCCGGGCGCCACACCCCGACCCAGCTGCCCGCCGCCCCGTCGATCCGCAGCGCCACCGCGCAGCTCTCCGGCGTCAGCACCTGGCCCGGCTGCACGGCGAACGGCGTCACCGCCACATCGGCCGGGCGCAGGCACTCCGGGAAGCGCACCGGCAGACAGCTGCCGAGCACGCCCCAGCCCAGCCGGTCGTGTCCCGGCGCGTCCGAGCGGATCAGCAGCAGCCCGCTGTCCGGGTCGGCGAGCAGCAGCCGGTCGTTGCTGTCCGGGGCGATCTGCAGCAGCGGCGTCACCTCGCCGCCCCGCTCCAGGTCCACGGCGACCGCCTTGACCGGGCCGCCGCCCGGCATCTCCCGGTCCAGGGCCAGCATCCGGCCCGCCCGGTCCAGCCAGACGCCGCCGGAGCAGCGCCCCGCGACCTCCGCGACCGGCTCAGGGCCGTGGACGCCGCCCGCCACCAGCCAGACGGAGGTGGAGTGCGCACCGGCCGACAACGCGTACGCGCTCGCACCGTCCGGCGTGGGCGGCAGCAGGGTCAGCTCCGCGCATTCGACGGCGCCGAGGGGGAGTTCACCGGTTCCGGGGCCGGTCGGATAGAGCAGCGACACCGCGTGCCGGTCCGCGACCCGGCGCCGGATCAGCACCCGCCCGTCGGCCAGCGGCAGCACCTCGGAGTCCGGCTCCTCCGGCTGGTCGAGGGGGAGCGGCACGGCGTACGGCTCGGGCCCGTCGAGCGTCCAGCGCTCCACGAACCACGCCCCGCCGGCCCCGTCCGCCGCCACTTCCGCGAACGCGAGCCGGGCCGCGTACGAACCGTCCGCGGCGAGCGTGAACGCGGGCGTGGCCGGGGCCGCCCCGAGTGGCGCGCCGCCTCCGTCCGCTCCGTCCGGCGGGTCGTCCGGCGCGCCGGACGCCTTCGGCCCGCTGTCGTCCGGGGCCGCGTCCCCGTGGTCCTCGGCGGCTCCGGTCGCGCCTACGGTTCCGTTCTCGATGGCACAGACAGTCATGGACTGGTCACCTCCGGCAACCGAAGGTAGTTTTCGCACTTCCAGCCGGACAACGCGAGACCTGTCACTTCACACATAAGGGTGGCGATGCCGGTGTTCGCCTGAGAAGGAGGGGGTGGCTGTGCTGGGCGTGAGGCGAATGAGTAAGGTTAGGCAGCCCTAAGCGTTATTGGTGTGTTCGTTACCACTGGAGCAAGTGATGTCCCTTCGTCGCCGCGGCACCGCCGCAGTCGGCCTGGCGGTGGCTGCCGCCCTTTCCCTCTCGGCCTGCGGGAGCGACGACGGGGGCTCGGGCGGCTCGGCCAAGTCCGAGGGCGGCGACAAGAAGGCGGCCGTCGCCACGGGCGGCAAGGACTTCGGCGACGCCGCGAAGAAGACGGCGGAGTACGGGACGGACGCCAAGGCCGGCCAGTTCCCCCGCACCCTCACCCACGCCATGGGCAAGACGGAGATCAAGTCCGCCCCCAAGCGCGTCGTCGTGCTGGACGTCGGCGAGTTCGACAACGTCGTGTCGCTGGGCGTGAAGCCGGTCGGTTACGCCCCCTCCGAGGGCGACGCCGCGATTCCCTCGTACCTGAAGAAGGACGCGGGCAACCCCAAGAACGTCGGCACGATCAACAACCTCAACCTCGAGGCGATCGCCGGTCTGAAGCCCGACCTGATCCTCGGCAGCCAGCTGCGCGCCGCCGACAAGTACGACGCGCTCTCCAAGATCGCGCCGACCGTGTTCTCCATCCGTCCGGGCTTCACCTGGAAGGAGAACTACCTCCTCAACGCCGCCGCGCTGGACAGGACGGCCGAGGCGAAGAGCGAGCTCGGCGCCTACGAGGCCAGGGCGAAGAAGCTCGGCGAGGACATCGGCCCGGACAAGCCGACCATCTCCATGGTCCGCTACCTGCCGGACCGCATCCGCCTCTACGCCAAGGCCTCCTTCATCGGCACCATCCTCGACGACGCCGGTCTGCCGCGGCCCAAGAACCAGCAGATCGACGACCTCGCCGCGGAGATCAGCCCGGAGAAGATCGACGAGGCCGACGCCGACTGGATCTTCACCGGTGTCTACGGCGACGTGAAGGCCACCAAGCGGGACACCACCCAGGCCAACCCGCTCTGGAAGAACCTGAAGGCCGTCAAGGAGGGCCGGGCCAAGGACGTCTCCGACGAGACCTGGTACCTCGGCCTCGGCGTGACGGCGGCGAACCTGGTCCTCGACGACCTCCGCGCCGACCTCGTGAAGTAACGACCTCCGTGCGGACCGTGGCGGTCCGCACGGACCGCCACAGCCATGGGCGACGGGGCACGGAGGGCAGGTAGCCTTTCCTTGTGCCCCGTCTGTCTGATGTCCTCGCCGAGCTCGACGCTCTCTGGCCGCCCGAACGGGCCGAAGGCTGGGACGCGGTCGGTACCGTCTGCGGGGACCCCGGCACCGTCGTCGACCGGGTGCTCCTCGCCGTCGACCCCGTCCACGAGATCGTCGACGAGGCGATCCGGCTCGGCGCCCAGCTGATCGTGACCCACCACCCGCTCTATCTGCGGGGGACGACGACGGTCGCGGCCGACACCTTCAAGGGCCGGGTCGTGCACACCCTCATCAAGCACGACATCGCGCTGCACGTCGCCCACACCAACGCCGACACCGCCGACCCGGGCGTCTCCGACGCCCTGGCCGGCGCGCTCGACCTGCGCGTCGAGGGCCCGCTCGTACCGGACCCGTCGGACCCCGAGGGCCGACGCGGCCTCGGCCGGATCTGCGTGCTCGACCACCCCGAGACCCTGTCCGACTTCGCCGCCCGCGCGGCCGCCCGGCTGCCCGCCACCGCGCAGGGCATCCGGCTCGCCGGCGACCCGTCGGCGACCGTGCGCACCGTCGCCGTCAGCGGCGGCTCCGGCGACAGCCTCTTCGACGCGGTGCGCGCCGCGGGCGTCGACGCCTTCCTCACCGCCGACCTGCGCCACCACCCGGCCTCCGAGGCCATCCAGCACTCCCCGCTCGGCCTGATCGACGCCGCGCACTGGGCCACCGAGTGGCCCTGGTGCGAACAGGCCGCGACGCAGCTCGACGCGATTTCCGACCGCCACGGATGGGACCTGCGGGTCCATGTCTCGAAGCAGGTCACCGACCCCTGGACCACCACCACCCACCACTCTTCTGGAGCCCCCAACTGAACGCCGCGCCCGCCGACCAGATCCGACTCCTCGACGTCCAGGCCCTCGACGTACGCCTGTCGCAGCTCGCCCACCGGCGCAAGTCGCTGCCCGAGCACGCCGAGATCGAGTCGCTCACCAGCGACCTCGCGCAACTGCGCGACCTGCTGGTCGCCTCGCAGACCGAGGAGAGCGACACCGCCCGCGAGCAGACCAAGGCGGAGCAGGACGTCGACCAGGTGCGCCAGCGCGCCGCCCGCGACCAGCAGCGCCTCGACTCCGGCGCGGTCACCTCGCCGAAGGACCTGGAGAGCCTCCAGCGCGAGATCGCCTCGCTGGCCAGGCGCCAGGGCGACCTGGAGGACGTCGTCCTCGAAGTGATGGAGCGCCGCGAGTCCGCCCAGGAGCGCGTCACCGAGCTGTCCGACCGGGTCTCCGCCGTCCAGGCCAAGACCGACGACGCGACCGCCCGCCGTGACGCCGCGACCAAGGAGCTCGACGAGGAGGCCGCGAGCGTCACCAAGGAGCGCGAGGTCGTCGCCGGTTCCGTCCCCGCCGACCTGCTGAAGCTGTACGACAAGCTCCGCGTCCAGCAGGGCGGGGTCGGCGCCGCCCGCCTCTACCAGCGCCGCTGCGAGGGCTGCCGCCTCGAACTGAACATCACCGAGGTCAACGACGTGAAGGCGGCGTCCCCGGACACCGTCCTGCGCTGCGAGAACTGCCGCCGCATCCTGGTCCGTACGGCGGAGTCGGGCCTGTAATGACCCAGCCGCGCCAGTTCGTCATCGAGGCCGACGGCGGATCCCGGGGCAACCCCGGACCCGCCGGCTACGGAGCGGTCGTCATCGACCCGGTGACGGGGGAGACCCTCGCCGAGGCCGCCGAGTACATCGGCGTCGCGACGAACAACGTCGCCGAGTACAAGGGCCTCATCGCGGGCCTGAAGGCGGCGAAGGCGCTGGTACCGGACGCCTCGGCGGACGGCGCGGTCCAGGTGCGGGTCCGGATGGACTCCAAGCTGGTCGTGGAACAGATGTCGGGCCGCTGGAAGATCAAGCACCCCGACATGAAGCCGCTCGCGGCGGAGGCCGCCAGGATCCTGCCCGCCTCCGCCGTCACGTACGAGTGGATCCCGCGCGAGAAGAACAAGCACGCCGACCGGCTCGCCAACGAGGCGATGGACGCGGGCAAGCGCGGCAAGCAGTGGGAGCCGTCGGCGTCCACCGCCGCCCTCGACACCCCCCGGCCCTCGACCACCGCGGATCTCCCCCCGGTGTCGGGTCCGCCCGGCGACGCGGCGGCGGGCGCCGCCAAGGCCCGCGCGGCCCTGGCCTCCCGGCCGGCGGCGGCCTCCCCGGCGGCCCCCCAGGTCGGCTGGGGCGCGGCGCCGGATCTCGGGGCGCCCGCCACCTTCGTACTGCTCCGGCACGGCGAGACGGCCCTCACCCCCGAGAAGCGGTTCTCGGGCAGCGGCGGCAGCGATCCCGAACTCTCGGCGGCCGGCCGCCACCAGGCCGAACGCATCGCGCAGTCGCTGGCCGCCCGCGGCACGATCGAGGAGATCGTCAGCTCCCCGCTGCGCCGCTGCCGCGAAACGGCGGCCGCCGTGGCGGCCCGGCTCGGCCTGGAGGTCCGGATCGAGGACGGCCTGCGCGAGACGGACTTCGGCGCCTGGGAGGGCCTGACCTTCGCCGAGGTACGTGAGCGCCACGGCTCCGACCTGGACGCCTGGCTGGCCTCCGCGAAGGCGGCCCCCACCGGCGGCGGCGAGAGCTTCGCCGAGGTCGCCCGCCGGGTGTCGGCCACCCGTGACCGCCTCACCACCCGCTACGCGGGCCGCACGGTCCTCCTGGTCACGCATGTGACCCCGATCAAGACCCTGATCCGGCTGGCACTCGGCGCCCCGCCGGAAGCCATGTTCCGGATGGAACTCTCGGCGGCCTCGGTCTCGGCGGTGGCGTACTACGCGGACGGGAACGCGTCGGTGCGACTGCTGAACGACACGTCGCACCTGCGGTGAGGCGGGGGCGGCGGAGCGTCGCCCACTGGGGCGGAGCAGCGGAGCGCCTTCCGGTTCGGCGGGGCAGCGGACCGGCGCCGGTGGTGCGGAGCTGCCGCTTCCGCTGGGGGCCGGGGTGCCCCGCATCCCCGCCCGCACCCACCGGGGTCCGGGGCGGAGCCCGGTTCCGGGAAGGGGCGGGTAGGGGAAATCAGCCGCGCAGCGCCGACGCCTCGCTCGCCAGCCGCTCCACCCGCGCCCAGTCCTTCGCCGCGACCGCATCCGCCGGAACCATCCAACTGCCGCCCACGCAGCCCACGTTGGGCAGCGCCAGATAGGACGGTGCGGAGTCGAGGGAGATGCCGCCCGTCGGGCAGAAGCGGGCCTGGGGCAGCGGTGCGGAGAGCGCCTTCAGATAGGCCGTGCCGCCGGCCGCCTCGGCCGGGAAGAACTTCATCTCCGTGACCCCGCGCTCCAGCAGCGCGACCACCTCGGACGTCGTGGAGACACCCGGCAGGAACGGCACCCCCGACGCCTTCATCGCGTCCAGCAGCCGGTCCGTCCAGCCGGGGCTGACCAGGAACCGGGCCCCCGCGGCGACGGTGTCGGCGACATTCCGTACGGAGATGACCGTGCCGGCCCCGACCACCGCGTCCGGCACCTCGGCCGCGATCGCCCCGATCGCGTCCAGCGCCGCGGCGGTGCGCAGCGTCACCTCGATGGCCGGGAGCCCGCCCGCGACCAGGGCCCGGGCGAGCGGCACCGCGTCCGCGGCGTCCTCCAGGACGACTACGGGCACGACGGGGGCGAGGTCCAGCACAGAGGAGGTCATGGGCCCATCTTGCCGCGATGCACGCACTGTACGCAACGAGCGTTGCGCATGATGCAACAGGCGGGATTCGGCGGCTCCTGCGGCCGGCCGACGGCTCAGTGGATCTCCGTCACCACGACATCGAGCGACCACGCCCGCCCGGCCCGCGCCGGAGCCTCGGCCTCCACCACGTACCCGAGCCCGCGCAAGGTCTCCACCAGCTCCGCGGGCCCCTTCGGCCGCGCACCGGAGACCAGCAGATCGCGGACCATCCGCCCCTTCGTCGCCTTGTTGAAGTGGCTGACCACCGACCGCTTCTCGACCCCGTCCACCAGCTGGGAGTGCAGCACCCGCACACTCGCCGTGCGCTCGGCCACCTCGCCCTTCGGCTTCCACGCCGCGGTGTAGGCGGAGGACCGCAGGTCCAGGACGAGCCCGTCCCCGGCCGCCTCCGGCATCACCTCGGCCATCGGCCCACGCCAGTACGCCCCCAGCGCGCCCAGGCCCGGCAGCTTCACACCCATCGAGCAGCGGTACGAGGGGATCCGGTCGCCCACCCGCACCGCGCCCCACAGCCCGGAGAAGACCAGCAGCGACTTCCCGGCCCGCCGCCTGGCCGCCGCGTCGAGGGAGGCCAGGTCCAGCGCGTCGTACAGCACCCCCGTGTAGATCTCCCCGGCCGGACGCGTCCCGGCCGTCCGGAGCTCCACGTTCTTCGCGATCTCGCCGCGCAGCCCCTCGCTCAGCCCGAGCACCTCGCGGGCCTTCCCCCGGTCCGCCGCGCACAGCTCGACCAGCTCGTCGAGAACCGCCGCCCGCGCCTCGGCCAGGCCCGGAAGCGACAGCGACTCCGGCTTCAGGGGCACCCCGCGACCCGAGGCGGCCTTTCCTTCGGAGGGCGGCAACAGCACGAGCACGGCGGTTCTCCTTCGTACGCACAGTCGGGGCGACGGGACCAGGCCCCCGCGCCAGCGTACGGGCACGCCGGGACCGGCCGGCCGTCACCCGGGATGCCGCCCGCCCCGCCCCGCCATACGCTCGGTCCATGCCCCGCCGCCACATCCGTATGACCGGGCCGGCCGACACCCCGCTGGGGGCGTCCCTGCGCAAACTGCGCACCGAGCTCGGCCTTCCCGACGACTTCCCGCCCGAGGTCCTCGCCGAAGCGGCACAGGCGGCCAAGGACCCGGCGGTATCGGCCCACGAGGACGCGACGGACCTGCCGTTCCTCACCATCGACCCGCCCACTTCCGACGACCTCGACCAGGCCATGTACCTCGAACGCCGCCGACGCGGCTACCGGGTGCACTACGCCGTCGCCGATGTCGCCGCCTTCGTACGCCCCGGCGGCGCACTCGACACCGAGGCCCACCGCCGGGTGACGACCCTCTACTTCCCCGACGGCAAGGTGCCACTCCACCCCACCCTGCTCTCCGAGGGCGAGGCCAGCCTCCTGCCGGGGCGGACCCGGCCCGCCGTGCTCTGGCGGATCGACCTCGACACCGAGGGCGGCACCGTCGCCACCTCGGTACGCCGGGCCCTCGTCCGCAGCCGCGCCAGGCTCGACTACGCGGGCGTCCAGCGGCAGATCGACACCGGCACGGCCGAGGAACCCCTCGCCCTGCTCCGCGACATCGGACGGCTCCGCGAGGAGCAGGAGGTCGTTCGAGGCGGCATCTCCCTCGACGTGCCCGAGCAGGAGATCGTCGAGCGCGACGGCGGCTACGGCCTGGAGTACCGCGCCCCGCTGCCCGCCGACGGCTGGAACGCCCAGATCTCCCTGCTGACCGGCATGGCCGCCGCCCACCTCATGACCGAGACCGGCACCGGCATCCTGCGGACCCTGCCGGTCGCCCCGGACGGCGCCGTGGCCCGGCTCCGCCGCTGCGCCGAGGCGCTGCACATCGACTGGCCGCACCACGTCCCGTACGCCCAGGTCGTCCGCTCCCTCGACCCGCGCAGGGCCAACCACGCCGCGTTCCTCCAGGAGTGCACCACCCTGCTGCGCGGCGCCGGGTACACCGTCTTCGAGCACGGCGAACTCCCCACCCCCGCCGTCCACGCCGCCGTCGCCGACCTCTACACGCACTGCACCGCCCCGCTGCGCCGCCTCGTCGACCGGTACGCGGCCGAGCTGTGCCTGGCCGCCGTCGCGGAACAGGACCCGCCCGAGTGGGTCCGCGCCGCGCTGCCCGGCCTGCCGAAGGAGATGGCGGACGGGACCGGGCGCGCCAACACCGTCGAGCGCGAGTGCGTCGACCTGGTCGAGGCCGCGCTGCTCAAGGACCGGATCGGCGAGGTCTTCGACGCGGTCGTGGTCGACGTGTCGGAGCAGGAACCCACCACCGGCACCGTCCACATCGACGACCCGGCCGTCGTCGCCCGGATCGAGGGCGGCGACGCGAGGCTCCCCCTGGGGGAGCGGCTGCGGGTCAGGCTGGCCCGGGCGGATCCTGGTTCGGCGAAGGTGCTCTTCGCCCCCGCCTGAGCGCGGCCACGGCGGCCCCCGGATCATCCGCGTGGAACCGGACCTTCCGGGCCCACTCGCGTTTGCCCAGCGGCCGTACGAACTCCACCGGACCGGCCAGCTCCACGGTCACCGTCGTCTGACCGCCCACGACCAGGTCGAGCACCCCGTCCGCGTCCAGCCGCACCGGCCCGCCCTCGGGGAAGCGCCGGTCGACCCGCGCCCCGGTGACCGCACCGGCCGGAATCCGCAGGTCGAACAGCCCGCCGTAGCGAATCCGCAGCGCACCGTCGGCGTCCACCACATGCGGCCGGGTCACGCACGCGGCATGCGTGCCCAGCACGAACAGCACCCCGTACACATCGAGCACGAGCAGAATCCCGTGCACCACCGGCCACGGGACCAGCAGCGCCAGCATCACCGTCTCGACCAGGGAGACGAACAGCAGGCCGTACATCATCGCCGTCTGCGGCCCCGTGTACGGGACGGCGACGGCACCCTCGGGCACGGCATGACGCCGCCTCAGCACCCAGAGCCCGAGACTGTGCAGGGCACGCATCTCGTGCCCGACGAGCCGGCGCACGCTCATCCCGCCGCCCTCCCCGCCACGCGAGCCGCCAGGGCCGCCATCACCCGGCGCACCACCTCGGCCTGCGCGGGCGCGTAGTCGTCGAGCAGCGCCTCGCCGAGCCCCGTCAGGACCGGCCCGTCCGGGGGGATCGCCGCCAGCACGCCGTCCGGCACGGCGTCCGCCAGCTCGGCGGCGAGCGGGGGAATCCGGGGATCGTCCACGGCCGCCCCGGCCAGCGCGTCCAGCCGCTCGTACAGCACGTGCACGGCCGGGTCCTCGGCCAGCGGCGCCAGCGCGGCGTAGATCTCGCCGTCGACGCCCGTGGTGTCCAGCAGCACGAGATGCTCTCGGTCCTTGGCGGCCATGGGGGAGCCGGTCGCCGGGACCTTGCCCAGCAGCTCGGCAAGGGCCGGCGACACGGGCTCCTCGGCGGAGACCGGTCCGTCCAGCAGCCGGGCCAGTCGGCGCCGCCGCTCCCGGATTCCGCTCTCCTGCCGGGCCAGATCCGCGTCCAGCTCCGCCAGCACGTCCATGAGCTCGCGCCCCGCCGCGTCGGCGAGCACGTCCCGCACCTCGTCCAGCCCGAGCCCGAGCTCGGTGAGCCGCCGGATCCGGGCCAGCACCACGGCGTCCCGCACGCTGTAGAAGCGGTAGCCGTTGGAGCGGCGTACGGGCTCGGGAAGCAGCCCGATGTGGTGGTAGTGCCGGACCGCCCGCGAGGTGACCCCGACGAGCGCGGCTATCTCTCCGATACGCATGGAGCCAGTAGAAACCTTGACGCTGCGACAGGGTCAAGCGCTCACCGCACCTCTCCGTATCCGACAACTCCGCGGCCGCCTGTGCCACGATCGAGGGGCGTACTCCCATCTCACGGACGGCGGGTCCATCGATGTCCCAATCTGGCGAGCGACCGAGGAAGGGGCGTGACATGACTGCCATGCCGCATGAACTGCTCACGCAGGCGGACGTCCTGCTGGAGGGCTTCCTGGCGCTGGATACGCCGGAGGGCTTCCGGGCCGAGCTGATCGAGGGGGAAATCGTCGTGACACCGCCGCCGGACGGGGACCACGAGGACTACATCGGAGTGATCCTGGAGCAAGTGATCACTCGCTCGCGCACCAGGATGCGATTCTCCGGGAACAAAGGGCTGAAGCTGACCAGTGGTGGGCGCTGTCCCAAGAACCACGTCATCCCCGACGGCACCTTCGCCCCCACCGAACTCCGTCTGTACCGGGGAGCCGAACCCTGGATGCCGTGCGACGGGGTGGCCCTCGTCGTCGAGGTCACCTCGACCAAGCCGCGGGCGGACCGCACGGACAAGCGTCACTGCTACGCCCGCGGCCCCATCCCGCTCTACCTCCTGGTGGACCGGGAGGAGTCCTCGCTGACGCTGTTCAGCGACCCGGAGGGCGACGACTACCGCCAGCACTGCACGATCCCGTTCGGCAAGCGGCTCGCTCTCCCGGCGCCGTTCGCCTTCGACCTGGAGACCGAGGACTTCATCTGAACCCGGCCCCGACCGGCCGCCCCCGGCGGACGGGTAGCATGGTCGGCACGGCAGACGAGCCGGGCGGACGGCCGCGTGGGGATCCCTGGATCTCCCCGAGGAACGTCCGGGCTCCACAGGGCAGGGTGATGGCTAACGGCCACCCGGGGTGACCCGCGGGACAGTGCCACAGAAAACAGACCGCCGGGGACTTCGGTCCTCGGTAAGGGTGAAACGGTGGTGTAAGAGACCACCAGCGCCTGAGGTGACTCAGGCGGCTAGGTAAACCCCACCCGGAGCAAGGTCAAGAGGGGCCGTCGCAAGACGGCTCTGCGCGAATGATCGAGGGCTGCCCGCCCGAGTTCGCGGGTAGACCGCACGAGACCGGCAGCAATGCCGGTCCTAGATGGATGGCCGTCTCCCCGGCCGCCGCGAGGCGACCGGGCGACAGAACCCGGCGTACAGCCCGACTCGTCTGCCGCCACCTGCGGTTGTGCACCGAGTAGGGCCTCCGACCTGCGTCGGAGGCCCTTTCCGATCTTCCGGCGGCTTGTTGCTTCAGGCGGCTGAAAGTCCCTCCTGTGTCCCTCCGACAGCGTCGGAAGTCCCTGGAGCGGGCGCGGGGCGATGAGCGCGTTCAGCGTTGCGTGTCCGTCCTTGTCCAGGGTTGTCAAGGTGATCCTGCGGGTCAGGGCGCAGTCGCCTCTTCCGGCACATGAGGCAAGGACTCGCAGTTGTTCCGTGCGGGCTACGCGGACGTTTTCGACCCTGGAGGACTGGTGATCCCGAACGTCATGCTCGTTTCTTTCGGCCCGCCCACGTCAGCCAGGTGAATTCGGTTGCGGCGGGACCGGCGAGCCCGGTGAGGTACGTCCATGGACAGTGCCACGGGGCAGGCGCAACGGGCGAGGGCAGGAAGAGACCGTGCGGTCACGGGGCAACCGGCTCCATGGCGAGCGACGGCGGTGCTCGTGGCCCTGATGCTGGCTGCCTTCACCTTCAACACCGCGGAGAACCTGCCGGTCGGTCTTCTGGAACTCATCTCCGAGGGCCTTCGGGTGTCCCTGTCGGCGGTCGGTCTCTTGGTCACCGGTTACGCCGTGACGGTGGCTGTCGTGTCGGTGCCGCTCACCCACTTCGTGCGGGCTGTGCCCCGACGTCATGTGCTCACGGCGCTGCTGGCCGTGCTTGTCCTGTCCAGTCTGGGTGCGGCGCTGTCGACCTCGTACTGGCCGCTCCTCGTGGCGCGGCTGCTGACGGCGCTCGCCCAGGCGCTGTTCTGGGCCGTGATGGGGCCGGTCGCGGTGGGTCTGTTCGCGCCCGAGGTCCGTGGGCGTGTGGTCGGGGCGCTGTCCGTTGCCGGTTCGCTGGCCCTGGTGCTCGGTGTTCCTGCCGGAACCTGGCTGGGGCGGCAGAGCGGCTGGCAGGTGCCCGTCGCCACGCTGGCGGTGCCGGGGCTCGTCTCTCTGGTCACGGTCGCCGTTCTGCTGCCGACCTCACGGCCGGAGGAAGAGCGCGCCGCCCGTGGAACCGGTCCCGACGTCCGGCGGTTCGCGACGGTGCTCGTGGCCGGGGCTCTGTCCGCCACCGGAGCGTTCTCGGGATACACCTACATCGTGAAGTTCCTCGGCGACGTGAGCGGGTTCTCCCCGAGCACGGTCGGTGCCCTGCTCGTGGCCTTCGGCGTTGCGTGTCTGGTCGGGGTGAGTGTCACCGGGGCGCTGCTGGACCGCTTTCCGCAGTCCGCGCTGACCACGGCCACAGCCACGCAGGCAGCGGGCATGCTCGGCCTGTACTCGGCCGGCACCGATCCGGTGGCGGCGGTGGTGTTCCTGGCGCTGATGGGCGGTGCGCTCGGGCCGGTGTTCATGGCCACGCAGAACGCGATGCTGCACTGCGCACCGGGCCGCACGGATATCGCACTCGCAGCCAACTCCGGTGCGTACAACGCCGGCATGGCGGCGGGCGCCGCGCTCGGGGGACTGATTCTGCCGCTGGCCGGCGTGCGGGACACCTTCCTGGCCGGTGGGCTGCTGACCGTCGGGGCCTGCGCGGTGCTGCTCGGCGGGCGGCTGCGGCGTCGTGCCACGGAGTCCGCCGAGTAGGACCGGCGTCAACGGCATCTGCGCGACGTGGATCCGGCCGCGTGCGGGCCGATACCCGCTGGTGCCGGGTGCCCACGACGGCCGGCCGGCTGCCGCCGGACTTTCGGCCCACCCTGCTGGTGCAGCCGTCACGCATGGTGACGCGAGCCCGGCGTCACACCAGCGACTGCGCGCCCCCGCGCATCGGGGAAGCGCTCCTGGAAAGCAGCGGTCCCCGGCGCTGACTTGGATGCTGCCGGCAGTGCCGGCGCGGGCCGGGGGAGGGGTGCAAGTGGACGCCGGCACAGCCTGGCCGCCGCTACCGCCCCGGGGTGCTGCCGCGTACGACCGGCTCCGCAGGGAGCAGCAGCCCGCTCGCCGGGACGGCGGCGGGGTCCTCGACGGCGCTGATCAGCCGGTCGACGAGGGCGTGGGCGATGGCGGCCAGGGGCAGGCGCGCGCTGGTGAGGGCGGGCTGGAGCAGCGTGCAGAGCGGGATGTCGTTGAAGCCGGTGACGGCGACGTCGTCACCCACGGCGAGGCCTGCGGCGCGGACGGCCTGGTAGGCGGTCAGGGCGAGCCAGTCGCTCGCGCAGACCAGGGCGGTCGGCCGGTCGGGGCCGGTGAGCAGGCGCTCGACGGCCTGGGAGAGCGCGGCCGGGTCGTCGTCGGGGACGCCGACCTCGAAGGCGCCGTCGGGGGCGGCTGCCGCGGCCTGCAGGAAGCCGGCCCTGCGGTCGGCGAGCCAGGGCAGGGACGCGGCGGAGTTGAGGTAGCAGATCCGGCGGTGGCCCTGGTCGAGCAGGAGTCCGGTCAGGGCGGCGGTGGCGGCGGTGGAGTCGATGTCCACCCAGTTCTGCGGGCGGCCGGGGGCGGTGCGGCCGAAGGCGGTGAACGGGAAGCCGGCCTCGGTGAGCACGTCGACGCGGGGGTCGTCGTGGACGACGTCGGAGAGGACGAACCCGTCGACCTGGCGGGCCGCGATCAGGCCGTTGAAGGACCTGGCGACTGCTCCGGCGCCTTGCTGGGGGTCGGAGCGGAACACGAGGATGCGGTGGCCGACCGCGTCGGCGGCGGTCACCAGCGCCTGGAGGAAGCCGCCCATCAGGGGGTTGGGGTCGGCGGGGTTGTCGGCGGGGGCGGGATAGCCGATGACCTTGCGGGTGCCGGTGCGCAGGCTGCGGGCGGACTGGTCGGGCTGGTAACCGAGTTCCTCGATGGCGGCGGTGACCCGGGCGAGGGTGGTGGAGCGCAGCCGGTGGGGTGCGTTGAGGGCGTTCGAGACGGTCTGGCGGGAGACGCCGGCCGCGTGTGCGACGTCCTCGATGGTCACCTGTCGAGCGGTCATCGTTCCTCTGTGGTCGGCGGGCTGGGAGCGGCGGGTGGCCGCCCCCGGCCCCCGGTCGTCAGTGCTCGCGGGTCAGGGTGAGCAGGCCACCGGTCGGCACCGTCACCGAGTTCACTCCGGCGACGAGGTCGAGCACGGTCTCGGACAGGATCTCACCATGGCAGTCCTGGACGCGGGCGAGGGCCTGTTCCGGTCGGGTGGCGGCCAGGAGCACCACGGGGTCGCCGTCCGCGTTGGCGACGAGCAGGGTCTGCGGGCCGTCCGCGGAGTACCGGTCCGGGAGGGCGACGGGCAGCGGCGCGTAGCGCGCGACCACGGTGGTGCGGTGGTCGCGGGCGAGGACCATGGGGTAGCCGAGGTCCGGTCGGGCGGGTTCCAGGACGCCGAGCTGGAGGACGTCGGCGTACCGGCGGAAGACGCCGAGCCAGAAGCGCAGGGCGGCGAGCTGCTCGGGGCTCTGGGCGGCGAGGTCGACGGAGATCTGTGGCACCGAGAACAGGGCGTTGACGAGGTGGACGGCGATCGACTCGGGTGTCTCGGCGGGGTTCCACGTGATCATGTCGGCGTGGACGGCGAGCGGGCCCGCGGTGAGCCGGCAGTCGACGGTGCGCTGGCGGTTCTCGGCGGGGCTGAGCGGGCAGTCGGTGGCGCGGACCATGGTGGCGTACGGCCACAGCCCTGGGCCGACGTACGGCTGGCGGTGCTCGACGATCACGTCCGGCCGGGTGCGGCGCAGGCGGGTGTCGAGGTCGGCGAGCAGCTGGAGCACGCCCTCGTGGACGGTGGTGAGGTCGGCGCCGGCCGGGGCGGGCGGAGGGTCGGTGACGGCGAAGCGGTCGATGAAGTCGAGCTTCAGACCGTCCATGTCCCACTGCTCGACGGCGCGGGAGACCTTCTCGACCAGGTAGGTGCGGACCTCGGGGTGGCGGGGGTCGAGCACGGCCGCGTCCAGGTGGGGTTCCTCGCGCAGGATCATGCCCTTGAAACGGTCCCAGGCGTCGTTGTGCCGGCCGATGAACGGCAGCGCGTACCAGAGGAGGTAGGCGAGGCCGAGCCGGTGGACCTCGGCGACGTGGGCCGCGGGGTCGGGGAAGGCCACCGGGTTGGCCTCCCAGTCGCCGCAGTGGCCGTAGCCGCGGGCGCGGTCGGTGGTCTGCCAGCCGTCGTCGACGATGATGCTCTCGCAGCCGACGGCCACGGCGAGGGCGGCCTGGCGTTCGACGGCGGCGGTGTCGACGTTCTGGTGGAGGCTGTACCAGGTGGAGTAGGCGGGCATCCGGGCGGCGGGGGCGACGCCGGGGTGGTGCAGGCCCTCGGCCCACCAGGCGCTGACGGCCTGGAGGGTGGCGGCGAAGTGGCGGCCGCCGAGGTCGATCCGCAGCCGCAGCGGCGGCCCGTCCGGGGTGAGGTCCTGTTCGACGGTGAAGGCGAACTCGCCGCTCTCCTCCACCACGCCAGCGCCGAGGCGCACGGGTGCGGAGGTCTCTCCGGCGGCGGCGGTGCACAGGGCACGGTCGTCGGCGCCGACCAGGCTGGCGACGGGGGCGCCCAGGGCGAGCGACACGGTCCGGGGGGCGATCCAGGACGGCGGCAGCCAGCGGGAGGCGTTGGTGTTCGGGGTCCAGTAGGCGGTGGCCCCGACGCAGGGGACCCGCCATTCGGCCCGGACGGTGGCCGCGGCCGCCGTCGTGGCCTCGATCAGGGCCACGCCGTCGCCGACCGGGGTGACGGAGGTCTCCAGCCGGTCGCAGCCGAGCCCGGTGAGGTGGACGGTGAGCGGTGCTCCGGTGGAGTCGGACAGGCCGGTGGCGAGCTGCTGGTGGACGACGGTGTCGGGGGTCGCGTCGGCCGGCGTGTTGGGGCGCCAGACCGGGACGGGCTGCTGCGGGACCGCGGGTGTCTCGGTGGTCACGGTGGTCACTCCTTGGTGGCCCCGGCCAGCAGGCCGGAGATGAACTGGCGTTGCAGGACGAGGAAGAGGGCCATCACGGGGATGGCGGCGATGGCGGCGGCGAGCAGGACCTGCGCGTAGTCGGTGGTCGCGAGGCCCTGCAGGGTGGCGGTGGCCACGGGCAGCGTGTACATGTCGGGGCTGCGCAGCGCGATCAGCGGCCAGACGAACTGGTTCCAGCCGCCGAGGAAGACGAACAGCGCGAGCGCCGCGATGACCGGCCGGTTGACCGGGATGACGATCCGCCACAGCACCCGCAGTTCGCCCGCGCCGTCGACGCGGGCCGCGTCCAGGAGTTCGTCGGGCATGGAGCGCAGTGCCTGCCGCATCAGGAAGATGCCGAACGGGGTGACCAGGCCCGGGAGGATGACGGACTGGTAGGAGTCGATCAGGCCCAGTTTCATCATCATCTCGAAGATCGGGATGAGCATCACCGTGTCGGGGAGGACGAGGGTGCTGAGCAGCAGGACGAAGAACAGACCGCGCCCGCGGAACTCGAACTTGGCGAAGGCGTAGCCCGCGAGGACCGAGACGACGACCGCGCCTGCCGTCTGAACGCCCGCCACCAGCACGGTGTTGAACAGCACGCGGGTGAGCCCGATGGAATCCTGGAGCCCCTGGAGGTTCTCCATGAGGTGACCGCCGGGCAGCAGCTTCGGCGGCCAGGAGAACACGTCGCTGTTCTCCTGGGTGGCGGCCATGGCGAGCCAGTAGAACGGACCGACGCAGAGCCCGAAGGCGCCCGCGAGGAGCAGGGTGAGCAGGAGGCTGCGGCGCTTCACTTGCGCTCTCCCATCAGGCGGACCTGCAGGAAGCCGAGCACGGCCACGATGAGCGCGAGCGCGTAGGCGAGAGCCGAGGCGTAGCCGAAGTCGAAGTATTTGAAGCCGTTGTTGTAGAGGTACATGGTGACCGTCAAGGTGGAGTTGTCGGGGCCGCCGCCGGTGAGGACGTACGGCTCGTCGAAGAGCTGCAGGGTGCCGATGGTGGAGAGCACCACGGTGAGGAGCAGGATCGGGCGCAGCTGGGGAAGGGTGATGGAGACGAAGCGGCGGACCGGTCCCGCGCCGTCGACCTTCGCGGCCTCGTACAGCTCCTGGGGAATGCCCTGGAGGCCGGCGAGGTAGATCACCGCGTTGTAGCCGGTGTAGTGCCAGGTGATGACGAGGACGACGCCGACGCGGGCCCAGAAGGGGCTGCCGAGCCAGTTCACCCGGTCGATGCCGAACAGGGAGAGGACCCAGTTCAGCAGTCCGGCGTCGCGGTTGAGGATCACGGAGAACATCACGCCCGCGGCGACCAGACCGGTCAGCGAGGGGACGAAGACGCCGAGCCGCCAGAGCGGGCGCAGCCGGACCTCGGTGGAGTTGAGGCCGAGGGCGACGAGCAGGGCGAGGCCGAGCATCAGCGGCACCTGGACGACCAGGATCAGCGCCGTGTTCTTCAGCGCGGTCCAGAACAGCGGGTCGTTCAGCAGGCGCTGGTAGTTGTCGAGCCCGGTGAAGTGGCGACCGGCGCCGTTGCCGGTGGTGAGGCTGATCCAGAGCGAGGCGACGATGGGGTACGCCTTGAAGATCGCGAAGCCCAGCACGGCGGGCATGATCAGCAGGTACGGGACACAGGTGCGGGTCAGGAGTCGGCGGCGGCCCGGGCGGGCGCGGCCGGTCTGCTCGGTGGTGCCGCGGCCGGCCGGAGTGGCGGTGGCGGTGGCGGGAGCGTGTTCGGACGGGGCGAGGGACATGGTGGTCAGACCGCCTGCTGCCGACCGGTCTGCCGGGCAAGCTGCTCGGCGGCCTTCCTGAGGGCGTCGGCCGGGTCGGCGCCCTTGAGCAGCACCTGGCTCTGGGCGTCGCTGGCGAACTTGAGGGCGCGGGCGTAGTCGCCGGTGAAGTTGGTGGCCCCGGCATCGGCGGAGAGCGACTCGACGAAGGGCTTCAGCACCTTCTGGCCGCCGTAGAAGGGGTGCGGCGCGCTGAACCTCGGGTCGTCGTACGCCGTCTTGAGAGCGGGGAAGACGCCGCCGGAGGCGAACATCCGGTTGATCCGGGCGGGCTCGGTGAGCGCGTACTCGATGAATCGCCAGGCGGCCTTGCGGCGCGTGCTGGAGCCGGAGACGGTCAGGTAGGTGGAGTTGACGATGGCGTTGCGCTTGCCCCCGGGGACGGCGGCGGGCGGCTGCATGGAGCGCCACTTCCCCTTCTGCTCGGGGAAGGTGGAGGCCAGGTACTCCACGGCCCAGGCCGCCTCCGCGTAGGTGGCGAGCTTCCCCTGGCCGAGCAGGCGCTTCTCGGTGCCCTGGCCCGCGGTGTCGGCGATCAGGCCGGCGTCGTTGAGCCGCTTGATGAGGGTGAGGGCCTTGACGGCGGCCGGGGAGGCGAGCGTGATCTTCCCGTCCTGGTCGAAGTAGAAGACGTCCTGGAGCTGCATCAGGTTCTGGAAGAAGTCCATGTCCTGGGTGGCGCCGGTCTTGTCGAGCCCGAGCAGCCGGACACCGGTGGCGTCGAGGATCTTCGACCCTGCGGCGGTCATGTCGTTCCAGTCGCCGATGCCGTCGGGGTCGACACCGGCCTTCTCGAAGTGGTCGTGGCGGTAGAAGAGACCGAGTGGGTTGACCTCCCACGGGAGGGCGTGGGCGGCCTTGTCCTTGCCCATGACGGTCGGCCACAGACCCCTGGCGAAGGCGTCCTTGTACTTGTCGGCGCCGAGCCTGGACAGGTCGGCGATGCCGTCGGGGAACTTGTCCAGGTAACCGGGCAGGTAGTCGACGCCGATGTGCAGGACGTCCGCGAGGCCCTTGCCGCCCGAGGCGAGGCCGACGGTGATCTTGTCCCAGATGGCCGGGTTGCCGACATCCTGGACGTCGACCTCGATGCCGGGGTTGTCCCGCTCGAAGGCGGGGACGACGCTGCGCAGGCCCTCGGCCGCGGTGGTCCAGCTCCAGACCGTGATCCTGCCGCTGTCGCCGTCTCCTCCGACGCTGCCCGATCCGTTGTCGCCGCAGGCGGCGAGGCCGAGTCCGGCGACGGAGGCGGTGGCGAGCTGAAGCAGACGGCGGCGGCTCAGTTGGTGGGACATATGGGCTCCTGGGAGTGGGACGTGGGGCGGGTGAAGACGTGCAGCGCCTCGGTGAGCAGGTCCACCGCGGCGTCGGGGGTCGAAGCGTGGGGAGACAGCCGGATCCACTCGTCGCGGCGGGTGGTGATGACTCCGCTCGCTTCGAGGGCGCGGTGGACGGAGACGGGATCATGACCGGGCAGCCGGAAAGCGCCGATGCCGCCGCGTTCCCGGGGCCCGAGCCCGTCCAGCAGGACCTCGGCACCGGCCTGGCGTGCACGATCGAGCAGTTCGTCGAGGACGGCGCGGATGCGACCGCCGACGACGGCCGGTCCGCCCTGGCGGATCAGGTCGTCGATCGCCGCGCCGAGGGCCGCGGCGGCCGGGAAGTCCGGGTTGGTGGCGAGATGGGCGGCGGCCCCGGGCAGCGGCGGCGCCGGATGCCGCGGCGCGAAGGGATCCGCGACGCCGGCCCAGCCGCCGAGCCCGGGAGCCAGGCGCTCGGCGCACCGGTCGCGGATCAGGAGCAGTGCTGCCCCCCAGCCGGCCCTTAGCCACTTCTGGCCGCCGCTGACGAGGATGTCGGCGGCATCCGCTTCGAGGGGGACGGCGCCCAGGCCCTGGATGGCGTCGACGATCAGCAGCCGCTCGGGCCCGAGGACCTCCTTGAGGGCGGCGAGCGGTGCCAGGTGGCCGGTGAGCGAGTCGACGGCGCTGACGGTGAGGGCGGTGACCTCGGGGGTGAGGTGTCGGCGCAGCAGGTCGGGGGTGATGTGCCGCTGCCCGGCCGGGTCGACGAGACGGACGGCGGGGCCGCCGCGGCCGGCGAAGCGCAGCCAGGGGTAGAGGTTGGCGGGGAACTCGCCACGGGGCACCAGGACGGTGCCGGGGCCGTGGAGCGCGGCGGCCACGGTGAACAGGCCGTTGCTGGTCGACGGGGCGAGGGCGATTTCGTGCGGACGGGCGTCGAGCAGCCGGGCCGCCGAGGCCAGGGCGGCGTCGCCGAGGGCGAAGAGCCGGTCGAGGTCGGCAGGGTCGACGCGGGCGGCGAGCGCGGTCGCCTCGGCGAGTGCGGCGGCGGCCGGGCGGGACAGCGGGCCGACCCTGGCGTGGTCGAGGTAGCCCACCATCGGACCGCCCGAGGAGGCCGGACCGGGGGCCGCGGAGGTGGCGGCTTCGGGTAGCTGGATTTGATCGTTCAAAAACTTGCCCTAACGAAGCTTGTGACATGCGCCTTCTGGGAATTTGAAGGTTCACATTAGGGAGAGCGGGCCGACCGGGCAAGAGGTTCGGCGCAACTGCTTTGCGATGAGTCGGCCGGCCCCGCACGGGTGGGTCACCGGCGCGGGCTCCGCTTCGACGGGAGCCGAGCGCTGCCGTCCTGCATCACTTCGCTCGGAGGACGCCGGATCGTCGGCCCGGGCCCGGAGGGCCGGCGCTCCGCCGGAGCCGCCCGGTGCGAGTCGCTCGCGGGGCTGACCGGCCCGCGCCTGTGCAAGCGGTGCGTCGAGCCGGCGTACGGCCCGACGCGTCCGCCGCCACCTGCGGCTTTGCTCGGGAACGGGCCCTGCGGCCTGGGTCGCAGGGCCCGTTCCGGTCCTTCGGGCGCGGGTGGTCTACGGCTGCCCGGGGTGTCCGGGAGTTCTCGACGGCGCCCGGGTCGGTCCATGCCGGGCATGCCGATCAGGGTGGTGAGGGCTGCTCGCGCAGCGCGCTCCGGGGTCCGCACCGGGCTGGTCACCGGTCACGGTGTGCTCGGGATTCCGGGGCGCGCCGGCCAGTCGCGCCCCGGGAAGCGGGTGGTGCCCCGGGCCCGGCCGTGTCAGCCGTCCTGGTGGTCGGGTTGCTCCGGGGCCTCCAGGTACTCGGGGCATTCGGGGTTATGGCAGGGGCCTGGGTGCCACACGGGCACGAAGATTCCGAGACTCTTGTGGCGTCTCTTCACGACCGCGGTCACGGGCTGCTTGCAGACCGGGCAGACAAGCGCCCCTTGAGGACCGGTCTCATGCTCGGCTTTGCTCATCCTTTGACAATAGGCTCAATAGCCCCAGAGGGGGACAGGGGGCGCGTACGTGTATGCGTTCCCCCGCCTCGATCGGCCTGCCGGACGGCCTGTCGGTGGGGGTGAATCCTTCTTGGTGAGGTGAGCTGTTCGCCGCGACGGCTCCGCTGCGCAGCTGCCAGTCCAGCGGATTCACCCCGGCGGCGCGGACTTCCACCAGTACCTGCCCGGGACCCGGGAGGGGCAGCTCGCGGTCCACCACGCGTAAGACCTCGGGACCTCCGTACTCCGAGAACTCCACGGCGCGATACGTCTTCGTCGTCTCTGCTCTTCTCCGTGCGGGTTCCGGCTGATTGATCAGGATCTCTGACGATTCGTCAACTTCCGTACCCAAGCTGTCGAACGAAGGGCGGCGGGTCGTTCGGCTCCGGCCGGGTCGCGCCACTCGTCCTTGGGTCGCCGGTACTGGTCATGGATACCCCTAGGGGGTATATTCGCGATCCATAGATACCCCCCTCCCGTATAGGAGTGCTTGCAATGACCGTGTCAGCCGCACCAACCGCGTCAACCGATTCGCGGAGATGGTCCGCGCTCGCGCTGATCGCCCTGGCCCAGTTCATCGTCATCATGGACACGTCGATCATCGGCGTGGCCCTGCCCGAGATGCAGGCCGACCTGGGCTTCTCCCAGGAGAACCTGTCGTGGGTGTTCAACGCCTATGTCGTCGCCTTCGGGGGGCTGTTGCTGCTCGGCGGACGGCTGTCGGACCTGCTCGGCGCCAGGCGCCTGTTCGGTGCCGGATGGGTCGTCCTCGCCGCGGGCTCCCTGACCGCGGGCCTCGCCGGTGAGGTCTGGGTCGAGCTGACCGGGCGGGCCCTGCAGGGCGTGGGCGCCGCGCTGATCGCCCCGTCCGCCCTCACCCTGCTGATGACCCTGTTCGGCTCCCGGCCCAAGGAGCTGGGGAAGGCCTTCGCGCTGTACGGTGCGGCCGCCCCGGCCGGCGGTACCGCCGGGGTCTTCCTCGGCGGGGTCATCACCCAGTACGCCAGCTGGCCCTGGGTGTTCTACATCAACGTCCCCGTCGCCCTGATCGTCCTGGCCGCCACGCCCGCCGTCATGCCCTCGGGCGCGGGGCGGCGCGGCTCCATCGACCTGGCCGGCGCGGTCACCGTCACGGCGGGTCTCGCCGCCGCCGTCTACGCCGTCGTCCGCGCCCCCGAGACCGGTTGGGGCTCCGCCCGGACCTGGCTGGTCCTCCTGGCCGGTGCGGCACTGGTCGCCGCGTTCGTCGCGATCCAGTCCAGGCGGCGCGAACCGCTGATGCGGCTGGGCATCTGGCGGGCGCCCAACCTGGCCGGTGCCAACATCGCCCAGCTGCTCATGGCCGCCGCGTGGATACCCATGTGGTTCTTCCTCAACCTCTACCTTCAGCAGGTCCTGGGACTGGGCGCCTTCGCCTCCGGCTCCGCGCTGCTGCCCATGACCGTCGCCATCATGGTCATGATGATCGTCCTGGCGCCGCGCCTGATCTCCCGGTTCGGGCCCAAGCCCCTCATCGTCATCGGGCTGCTCGCGCTCGGCGCGGGCATGTTCTGGCTCTCGCTCGCCCGCCCGGACGGAAACTTCCTCGTCGACGTCCTGCCCGCCTCGCTGCTCTCGGCGGTGGGCATGTCGCTGGCGTTCATCCCCTCGCTCGGCACCGCGCTCTCCAGTGCCCGCCCGGAGGAGGGCGGCCTCGCCTCGGGGATCGTCAACACCAGCTACCAGGTCGGCTCCGCCCTCGGTCTCGCCGCCATGACCGCGATCGCCGCCGCGCACGGCGCCCGTGAACCCGGCGACCCGGTGGCCCTCACCAACGGCTTCTCCGCCGCCTTCCTCGGAGCCGCGGCCCTCGCCGTGGTCGGCGCCCTCGCCGCGCTGCTGACCCTGCGCACCGCACCTGCCGCCGAGGGCGCGGGCAGCGGCGACACGTCGGAAAGGGTCACGGCCTGAAAGGGGGCGGTGGTCCGCCGACGGTGACGGCCGGGCGGCGCCCGCTGCCGGGGCGGACACCCGCCCCTGGCAGCGGACGCCGCCCGCCCGTCATCCGGGCCGTCGGGCGGTGACCAGCAGTGCGGAGGTGCGCAGCCGGAGCGCCCCGTCGCGCTCGTGGGGGCGCAGGAGGTCGACGAGCCTGCTCCGGGCCCGGTCCCGGACGTCCTCCCCGGCCCGGTCGATCAGGTGCCGGCCGGGGCCGGAGTCCAGCAGGAAGCCGGCGGCGTCGTCGGCGTCCCGGCCCCACGTCCCGTACGCCTCGACGGGTGCGGTGCCGATCGCCTCGTACCCGGCCCGGGACAGCACGTCGCGCACCGTCGCCGGGTCCGCCAGCGAGAACATGCCGGGCTCTCCCGGGGCGCCCAGCGAACCGACGGGCAGCAGGTCACGCAGCCCCTGAACGGCCAGCAGCCATTCGGTCCGGCCGGGCTCCGCCGGGCAGACGAAGGCGATACGGCCGCCGGGGCGCAGCGCCCGCCCGATGTTGGCGAAGGCGGCGACGGGATCGGCGAAGAACATCACCGCGAACCGGCTGATCGCCACGTCGAAGCTCCCGGGCCCGAACGGATGGACCTGGACGTCCGCCTGCTCGAACGTCACATTGCCGAGTGCTTCCTGCTTTGCGGACTCCCGCGCGCGGGCGAGCATCGGCGCCGACAGGTCGAGTCCCAGCGCCCGTCCGCCGCCCGCCCGCCGTGCGGCGAGCAGGGTGGTGGACCCCGCCCCGCAGCCGACGTCGAGGACCCGCTCCCCGTCGGTGATCGCCGCGGCGGCGAGCAGGGGTTCGTCGAATCCCTCGTTCACGGCGTCCCAACGGGCCCGGTGGGTGGCCCAGTACGTTCCCTCGTAACCGTTCCACGCCTGCTCCTGGTCCGTGTTGACGATGTGTCGCATGCGGTGCTCCCCGGTGGATGAGGGCGCCCGGAGGTGTCAGGGCAACTAGTATGGGCGGGCGCCCATTCAAAGGTATGGGCAATCGCCCATACTGTAAACACACCGGGAAGGAGGGGCCCATGTCACCGCGTGGCGTGACGACCCCCGACGTCCGCGAGCTGCTGTTCGGTGCAGCGGAGCGGGTGCTGGAGCGCGAGGGGCCGGGAGCCCTGACGAGCAGGGCGATCACCGGCGAGGCGGGCTGTGCGAAGGGCCTGCTGCACGCCCATTTCTCCGGACTGGACGAGTTCGTCGCGGAGTTGGTCCTGGACCGCTTCGCGCGAGTGGCCCGGCACGCCGAAGAGCTCCGGGGGCGGGTGGGGCAGCGCACCGTCGCGGAGAACCTGCTCGGGACCGCTCTCGCGCTGCTGTCCTCGGCCGGCCCCACCGTCGCGGGCCTGGCGCTCGTCAGGCCCGCGGCGTCCTCACGCATCCGCGAGGCCCTGGTGGGCGGTGCGCCGGGCTTCGACACGGTCCAGGACGCGATCGCCGACTACCTGGACGCGGAGCGGCGGGGCGGCCGGGTCGCCGAGGGGGCCGACACCGCCACCGCGGCCCTCGCCCTGGTCGGGACCGTCCACCACCTGCTCATGACCGGCGGACCCGACCGGCAGGACGCGCGGGAGCGGGTCGGGCGGCTGGTCGCCCTGCTCGAAGCCACCCTCCGGAACGGGCCCGGCGGCCACGTCGGGTGAGCCGGTACGGGAACGGGGGTGCCGCCGCGGATCCGTACCCGCGACGGCACCCCCGTCCGGCCCGGCTCAGCCGGTCCGGCCCGTGATCACCGCACCCGGACGCGCACCGTGTGCGTGGCGCCCCGGCTCTTGCTCAGGTCGCCGTAGGTCACGGTCACCGACGAGCCGGTCCGGACACCGCTGACGCTGTCCGCCCTGGACAGGACGGACTTGACCGGCCGCTGCCAGGTGAGGGTGAGCCCGGTGACGGTCCGGGACGGGTCGGAGACGCAGATCGTCGCGGTGCCGTCGCGCTTCTCGTGGATCTGCACGCAGACCGGCGCGCTCGCCGTGACCTTGCCCGCCGTGCCGGCCTCCCAGAAGTTGACACCGGTGAAACCGAGGGAGGGGACCCGGATGCCGGTGCGCCGGGCGTCATTGGCGAGGATCTGCAGCCAGCCGGTGTCCTTGGCGCGGTCGGCGGTGCGCTTGCTGCTCGCGCCCGGCAGCAGGATGTACGCGTAGGAGCTGTCCGCCGGGTCGGTGCCGTGGTCCTGCCAGAGGGTCAGGTACCGGCGGGTGTTGGCCGTGGCGGTGCCGCCGTCGTTGATGTCCTTCCAGGCACCGGTGCGCTCCTCGCGCAGGGCGTGCAGTTGGGTGCCGCCGGGGAAGACGTATCCGGCATGCCGGTCGAGGTGGGCCCAGGTGGTGGTGCGGGTGGTGGTCCAGCCCTGGGCGGCGGGCTGTGCCACGCCGTCGAGCAGCAGCCGCTGCGTGCCGCCCGCGCCGAGGCAGCGGTTGTCGACGACCGTCTCCACGCCCGCGCCGTCGGCGGAGGTGATGCCGGAGCCGAGGCAGACCACGCAGTCGTCCAGCCAGAACCACGACTTGCGGGCGTGCATCGTGCTCGCCAGGCCCTGGAGGTGCTGGCCGGTGGTGCCGAACTCGCCGTCGCCGGTGCCGCCGACCCACCGCGTGTCCGGTGTCGGGTTGGCCCAGGCGCCGCCCTGCCCGTCCGCGAGCCGCTTCCGGGAGACGGTGATGCCGGGCAGCCGGTACGGGTCCACGGTCGGCCAGTACGCGTCCGAGTACTGGTCGAGCCCGGCGCCGTCGCCCCACCACTGGAGCCAGCCCGCGCCGGTGTGCCAGCCGCGCTTGTTCTCCCCGTTGCCGAACTCGTAGTGGGCGATCCGCTCGGAGGCCATGGAGAGCCCGGCGCCCCAGCCGCGGCGGCGGTGGGTGACCCGGTCCATGTTGTGGAAGCTGCGGTGCGCGGACGGCTCCGGGGACGCGGTGACGGTGGCGTCGTCCAGCAGGGACTGCAGCCGGGCGGTGTTGACCAGGCTCAGGGAGCCTGCCTTGAGCGCCGGGGCGTAGTAGTCACGCTGGAGCCAGCCCTTGACCATGGCGCGCCAGCGGGCGTTCTCCTCGGGGGCCGCGCCCATGCCGAGCAGCACGATGGAGGCCATGACGCCGTGGGCGCGGGTGTGGTCGCTGGAACCGACACGGGTGATGCCGCGGCCCGAGACGTTGTCCATCATCAGGCCGTCGTAGATGAACGGGGCGATGGCCGCGTCGATGGTGTCGAGGAACTGCCGGCTGCCCGGGTCGGTGATCTCCCAGGTCGAGCCGCGCAGCAGGGCGAAGAGCCGGCCGAGCCCGTCGTTGAGGACCGCGCCGTAGCCGCCGATGTACGGGATGGAGGTGTGCTGGACGAAGGAGCCGTCCGCGTAGAAGCCGTCGCCGGTCGTGACGTACGGGAAGACCGGCGAGAGCGCGGCGACCGCCCGCGCGATCTTGGCGGTGCTCGCGCCGACGATGCCGCGCAGGATCATGCCCCGGCACAGGTCGACACGGTTGGCGCCGGTGCTGGTACCGGTGTACGAGCCGACGGCCGAGTCCGGCAGGAACGTGTCGACGGCCGCGCAGTAGTTGGCCCTCTGGGCGTCCGACAGGGCGTCGTGGAGCAGCACGCAGGTGTCCATGAGGGCCTGGGGCGCGCCGATCTGCCAGTTCCACCAGTTCCCGTAGCGGGTGGTCGTCTCGTTGAAGACGTCGGCGTACAGGTGGTCGAGGCCGGTGATGACCGCGTCCCTCAGCCCGGTGTCTCCGGTGACTCCGGTGCCGGGCTGGGCGTACGCCTCCGCCATGGTGCGCAGCCGGTTGTAGCCGGTGTTCATGTTGGCGGAGAAGTTGAACGACTCGGTGTCGGTGTCCGGATCGGGGTCCAGATAGACCAGGTCCGGCCAGAGGGAGCCGCGCGCGGGGGCCATCGTGGAGAGGTAACCGCTTGCCTGGGTGCCGAGGTCGGCGAGCTTGGACCTGAAGGGCTCGGCGGTCGGGCTGAAACCCGTTCCCAGGTACAGATCGCGCCACTTGGCGCGCAGGGCGGCGAACTCGTCGGCTGCTTCGGCTGCTTCGGCGGAGGGCGACGCGGCCGGGCGGGAGGCGGAGTCGGACGCGGACGCGGCGGTCGGCAGACCGAGGGCGAGCGCCGCACCGCCGCCCGTGGCCAGCAGGGCACGACGGGACCAGGCAGTTGTCATCGAAGCTCCGGAGGAAGAGTGGGCCAGTGCGGGAATGCCAGCGTGGTAAGCGTTTTCTAGCATGGGGGCGTTGGGGTACTCAAGGGGTCGCCCGAGCCCTGGTCCACCCTTCCGAGGTGGTGGTACGGCGTCCCGGACGAGGCCGGGCAGGCGGACTGCCCCTGCTGATCGGCCGGTTCCGGAACGAGCCCGTCCGCGATCAGGCCGGTGAGTACGGCGTCACCGAGGCCCGTACGGCGGACTGGGGGCGGACCATCACCGTGAACTCCTTGACGCGGCCGTCGTCGTCGAAGTGCAGCGGATCGACGCCGTGGATCTCCTTGCCGCCGGCTTCGGCGCGGAACAGCAGGGCGGCGGACGGGGCGGATGCGCCGTCGGTGCCGGTCCGGGCGGTACCGGTGAACTCGCCGACGCAGCGGAAGTTCTCGAATGTGCGCAGCAGCACCCCGAAGAGGCCCAGCACCATCGGCCTGCCCTCGAACGGCGTGAACTTCACCGCTACGAGCGCTTCGTGGCCTGGGCGACAGCCGGAGCGAGGGCCTCGGTGACGGCGGCGACACCACCGGCCTGCGCGGTTTCGCCGACCCCCCGTCCGGACCGCGCATGGCCGCCGCGGAACTGCGCTGGGCCGTCTCGTTCCTCGGCCCCTGGCTCCTGAGGCGGCTGGTGCGGCCACTCCTCCGGCGACGGCCGCACCGCGAAACGCCCCGGCCTCCTGCCGGTCCGCACACCGCCGGACCGCGGCCGGTGAGGGCGCGGACGGATCAGCCGCTCCGGGCGTGCGGGGTGTCCGGGAGCGGCTGCTCGGCCCAGATCGTCTTGCCGCGCCGGGTGTAGCGGCTGCCCCAGCGGCTGGTGAGCTGGGCGACCAGATACAGGCCGCGGCCGCCCTCGTCGGTGAGCAGGGCCCGGCGCATGCGGGGCTGCGTGGCGCTGGGGTCGGAGACCTCGCAGGTCAGCTGTCCGGCGCGGATCAGCCGTACCTCGACCGGGCCGCCGGCATGACGGATGGCGTTGGTGACCAGTTCGCTCAGCACCAGTTCGGTGGTGAAGACGAGCTCCTCCAGCCCCCACTCGCGCAACTGCCGGGCCGCTTCCTGCCGTACCTGCGCGACGGCGACCGGGTCGGCGTCCACCGGCCAGACCGCGGTGTTCCCGGACGGCACCGCACGGGTGCGGGCCAGCAACAGTGTGACGTCGTCGGCGAGTTGGTGCGCAGGGCGGGCGGAGATGATCTCCTGTCCCAGTTCCCGCAGCGGCGCGGTGGCGGCGCCGGGCCGGGCCAGCCGGCGGTGCAGCTCGGCCATGCCCTCGTCGAGGTCGCTGTCGCGTCCCTCGATCAGCCCGTCGGTGTAGAGCACGAGGAGGCTGCCGGGCGTCAGTTCGACCTCGGTCACCTCGAAGGGCAGGCCGTTGACGCCCAGCGGCGGGCCGGGGTTCAGGGGGACGTACGAGACGGTCCCGTCGGGATCCGCGACGGCGGGCGGCGGGTGTCCGGCGGAGACCATCGCGCAGCACCGGGAGACCGGGTCGTAGACGGCGTACAGACAGGTGGCGCCGACCGGGTCGGCCCGGTGGCCGCCGTCCGCCCCGCCTTCGTCCGCCCGGGTGAGCCGGCTGGGCCGAACGGGCCCGCCCGGCCGGCCGGGTCCGTCGGGTTCGTTGGGCTCGTCGCGGAGCTGGGAGACCAGGTCGTCGAGATGGACCATCAGCTCGTCCGGTTCGAGTTCGAGGTCGGCGAGGGTACGGACGGCGGTACGCAGCCGGCCCATGGTGGCGGTGGCCGCCAGCCCGTGGCCCACCACGTCCCCGGCGACCAGGGCGACCCGGGCCGAGGACAGCGGGATCACGTCGAACCAGTCGCCGCCGACGCCGGTGGCGGTGTCGGCAGGGAGATAGAAACCGGAGGTGGTCACGGCGACGGTCTCGGCCTGCGCGGGCGGCAGCAGGCTGCGTTGCAGGCCGACGGCGGCCCGGTGTTCGCGGGTGTAGCGGCGGGCGTTGTCCAGGGCGAGGGCCGCGCGGGCGGCGATCTCGCAGAGCAGGTCCAGGTCGGCCGGTGCGTAGTCGGGCCGGCCGGGCCCGCGCCGGACGGTCACCCGGCCGAGGAAGATGCCCCGGGCCCGCAGCGGGGCGGTCATCGACGCGGGGGAGCGGCCGAGGGCCGGGGCGCAGCCGGCATCGGCCGGGACCACGGTGCCGGCCGGCGGATCCGCCGCGCTCCCACCGGCCGTCGCGGTCCGGCGCAGCGGCAGCAGCCCGTCCTCGCCGGGAGCCGGTTCCTCGCCCGTGAACACCGCCTCCGCGATCTCCACCACGGCGACATCGGCCAGTTCGGGCACCAGCACGGCGGCCAGTTCCTCGCCGGTGCCGGAGACGGACAGCGATCCGCCGACGCCCGCAGTGGCGTGGTGCAGAATCGCCAGCCGCTCGTCCGAACGGCGCTGCTCGGTGACGTCCGTGAACAGCGCGGTGACGCCGAAGACCTGCCCGTCCGGCGCCTGGAGCCGGAACGCCGAGACGGCCATCACCACCCCGCCGCCGGGGTCCTCGATGGTCCGTACCGTCTCCTCCGCCAGGATCAGCGGCCGGCCGGTCCGCAGCACCTCGCGCAGCCGGCCCTCGACCGCCGCGGCGCCCTCGGCCTGCAGGAAGTCCTTCAGGCGCAGGCCGCGCAGATCCGGCAGGAGGCCGGTGTACGGCAGCAGATGGGTGTTGGTCCTGACCAGCCGCAGCTCCGCGTCGAACACGGCGAGACCCAGCCGGTCCTGGAGGAAGAGCTCCCGGGTGAACGCCTGGTCCTGGCGCCAGCGGTCGACCGTCCCGACCGGGGCCCAGAGCACGAGGTACCCGGTCGCACCGCCGGCGGCCGCCAGCGGCAGCGCGTGGAAGACGATGCCCACGTCCTCGCCCCGGCCGGTGCGCACCACCGTCTCGCCCGACCAGGCGGTCTCCCGGTATCCGGCAGGTGGTTCGGGACCGGTGGCCGGGTCCGCGAGCAGATCCAGGGCGGGACTGCCGCAGACCTGCTCGGCCGACAGTCCGAACAGTTCCTCCGCCGCGGGTGTCCAGCCGATGATCAGTCCGTCCGCATCGAGCAGGGCCCCGGCCGCGCTGTCCGCGAACGGGAGCCCGCTGTGCCCGGGTGCGCCCGGGAGGGTCATGCCGTCCACCTCGTTCCCCGCTCTCCTTCACGGCCCTGCCGACGTTCCCGCGCCGCGTCCACGGACGTCTCCATCATCCCTCCGCTCGTTGCGCCCGCCAGTCCCGGCGAGCCGGTCGCGGGGCCCGGATCCGGCCGTCCTCGACCGGGACGGTCCGCGGTGAGGCACTATTTCGTTCAGTCGACCCGCGGGAAGGTTCCGGATGTCCGATCGAACCGATGGAAGCCCCGGCGCCCTGCTGGCGGTGAGTGACCTTCATGTGGGGATGGCGGACAACCGGCCCCTCATCGAGTCCCTGCGGCCCGGATCGGACGAGGACTGGCTGATCGTCGCCGGTGATGTCGCGGAGCGGATGGCGGACGTGGAGTGGGCGCTGAGACTGCTCGCGGGCCGCTTCAGGCGGGTGGTCTGGGCCCCGGGGAACCACGAGTTGTGGACGCCCGAGCGCGATCCGGTCCGGCTGCGGGGCCAGGAGCGCTACGAGCACCTGGTCGAGCTGTGCCGGAGCCTCGGGGTGAGCACCCCGGAGGACCCGTACCCCCTGTGGCCCGGGCCCGGCGGGCCGGTGGCCGTGGCGCCCGTGTTCGTGCTGTACGACTACAGCTTCCGGGCGCCGGGCACGACGACCAAGGAGGAGTCCCTGGAGTACGCGCGCCGGACGGGGGTGGTGTGCACCGACGAGTTCCTGCTGCACCCCGACCCGTACCCGAGCCGCGACGCCTGGTGCCGGGCGCGGGTGGCGGAGACCGAACGGCGCCTGGCGGCACACGATCCGCAGATCCCGCTGGTCCTCGTCGGTCACTGGCCGCTGGTGCGCGAACCGATGGACGTCCTGTGGTACCCGGAGTTCGCCCAGTGGTGCGGTACGCGGCTCACCGCCGACTGGCACCGGCGTTTCAATGTGGCGGCCGTGGTCTACGGACACCTGCACATTCCCCGTACGACCTGGTACGACGGGGTGCGCTTCGAGGAGGTCTCCATCGGTTACCCGAGGGAGTGGCGCAAACGCGGCCACCCCAGGGGGCTGCTGCGGCAGATCCTTCCGTACGACGGCGAGGGCGACGCCGGGAACGGCGGCGGGGCCGGCCGGGAGGGGGCCGTCAGCGGTGGCCCAGCACATTGACGACGCGTCCGTTCGGGTCGCGGACGAAGAACCGGCGTACGCCCCATTCCTCGTCGCGCAACGGGTACACGATCTCCGCGCCGGCCTCCCGCATGGCCGTGTGCGCGGCGTCCACGTCCTCGACCTCGATGCTCAGGTCCGGTGCCACCGGGGCGGTCGCGTCGGCCCCCATGACGCTGAGCTGGACCGAGGGGTGGGAGGAGGAGGCCAGCGTCACGATCCAGCCGTGGTTCATGACCTCCTCCAGGCCCAGCAGACCGTAGAACTCCGCGCTCCGCTCCATCCCTTCGGTGGCGGGGCCGCCCGCGGTCCGGATGTTGGGGACGATTCTGCGGACGGACATCGGCAACTCCTGTCACGGGACTGACTCCGTGCCACCCGTCGTCGCCGGACCCGGCGCGGGTCAGATGACCGGCGGCCGTCCCAGTTTGGTCATCTGCCACACCGTGCGCCAGCGCATCGGCCGCCTTCGCCCGCACGGGGTACGGACACCCTCGGCGAAACCGCCGGCCCAGGCGCGCAGCCCCGTCGCCGAGCGGGTGCGGGCCACGGTGAGCAGGGTCCAGGTGCCCAGGTAGGCCGGGACCAGGGGGAGGGGGAGGTTCCGGCGGGCCAGCCAGACCCGGTTGCGGGCCGTCATCCGGTAGTAGACGGAGTGCCTGGCCGGGGAGGTCTTGGGGTGCTGGAGCAGCAGATCGGGCTCGTAGAGGATCTTCCAGCCCGCGTCCAGCGCCCGCCAGGACAGGTCCGTCTCCTCGTGCGTGAAGAAGAACTCCGCGGGCCAGGGCCCCGTCTGGGCGAGCATCTTCATGGAGAAGGCGTGGCCGCCGCCCAGGAACGCGGTGACCGGTCCGCGCCGCATCGGGTCGCCGGCGCGCAGCCGCGGTACGTGACGGCGCTGGGTCTCGCCGCGCTCGTCGGCGATCCGGAAGCCGATGATGCCGAGCCGCGGGTCGGCGGCGAACAGCTCCCGCACCTTGCGGAACACCCCGTCGTCGACCAGGAGTCCGTCGTCGTCGAGCTCGATGACGACGTCCACGTCGCCGAACTCGGCCAGCTTGGCGAGGGCGACGTTGCGGCCCCCGGGGCAGCCCAGGTTCTCCGGCAGCTCGATCGTCGTCACACCGCCGGACAGATCGGACAGGCCGGGAAACGCGGCGAAGTCCGGGAGGGGCGATCCGTTGCCCACGACGACGAGGCGGGCCGGGCGGACGTCCTGCCCGGCCACCGAGGCCAGCAGGGCCTCGACCTCCTGCGGGCGATCGCCCATGGTGACGATGGAAACGGCGATGCGCGGTTCGGACACGGTCGGCACTCCTGGTCTCGCTGCGGTGCCCGTGATCGTAGCCGCAAGCGATGGTCGCCCGTTGTTCAGCCACCCGTTGCCGCCCCGCCACGCCCCGTGGTTCTCGTCCGGGGCGCGGTGCCGGGGGCCTGCGGGGACGGGGCGAGCGGGGTGCGCGGGCGTGCGGCGACGCGCCGTACGTGCCGGTCGAAGACGGCCGCCGCGTCGGGGGTGAGGGTGCGCAGCGCGACCATCGCCGTCACGATGACGTCGCAGAGCTCGGCCTCCACGTCCTGCCAGGAATGGGTGGCGCCCTTGCGCGGGTTCTGCCCGGTCGCCCCGATGACGGCCTGGGCGACCTCGCCGACCTCCTCCGACAGCTTCAGCATCCGCAGGAGCAGATCCTGCTCGGGCGGGATACCGGTCTCCGCGTCGAGCCAGCCGTGCAGCTCGTCGATCGTCCGCCAGGTGCTGTGGTCCTGGTCCTCGTGGCCGTGGGTGCTCCGCTGGTCCATGGCGCCCAGCCTGCCAGGGTCGGTCAGTCCCCGATGCGGGTTCCGGTCCCGCTCACCCGCACCCGGGCGTCGCCCGCCCGCAGTTCGACGGTGAGGGTGCCGGGGCGGCCCATGTCCTCGCCCTGGTGGAGGGTGAGGACCGCGGTGTCGGGGACGAGGCCCCCGGCGCGCAGATAGGCGCCGAAGGCGGCCGCCGCCGCTCCGGTGGCGGGGTCCTCCACGACACCGCCGACCGGGAACGGGTCGCGGACGTGGAAGACGGCCGGCGCCGCCCGCCACACGAGCTGAAGGGTGGTCAGGTCCAGTCGGTGCATCAGGGCTTCGAGGCGCGCGAAGTCGTATCGGAGGTCGGCCAGGCGCTCGCGGGTCGCGGCGGCCACCACCAGATGGCGGGCGCCGGCGAAGGCGATCCGGGGCGGCAGGGCCGGGTCGAGGTCGGCGGCCGGCCAGTCCAGGGCGGCGAGCGCCTCCGCCAGGTCGTCGGGGGCGATGTCCAGGACGTCCGGTTCGACGCTGGTGAGCGTGGCGCGCAGTTCGCCGCCCTCCCGGGCGACGGTGACCGGGACCGTCCCCGCGCGCGTGCTGAACACCAGGTCGCCGGGGCCGTCGCGCTCGGCGAGTGCCAGGGCCGTGGCGACGGTGGCGTGGCCGCAGAACGGGACCTCGGCCTTCGGGCTGAAGTAGCGCACGGTGTACTCCCGGGCATCCGGTGCCCCCGTACCGCCCGGCTCTCCCCGCCCGGTCAGGAACGCCGACTCGCTGTAGCCCAGCTCCGCCGCGACGGCGAGCATGGCGGCGTCGTCGAGACCGGACGCGTCAAGGACGACCCCGGCGGGATTGCCGCCTTCGGGGTCGGCGGAGAACGCGGTGTAACGCAGGACCTCGATACCTGGAATCTGGCTCATGCCGCAGGTCAACCGTGCCGCGGCCCGGGACATTCCCCCAGGGTCCGTCCGGACCGCGGCCGCCCGGCTCAGTGGCAGTTCTTGGTGCCCGTGCCCGACTTCGTCCAGGAGCAGGAGTCCTGGAGCTTGCCGTTCGGCTTGATCAGCCGGGCCTTGTCGCCGGTGTTGTTCCAGACGTACGAACCGCGGTTCCAGTACACGTTGCCCGAGGCGTTCCCGCCCCGGCCGGTGTGGACCCTGACGGTCTTGCCCGCGCCGATCGTGTAACTGCCGAAGGTGTACGTGTAGCCGGTGTCGTCCTTGAGCTTGTAGCCCTTGAGCTGGAGCTTCGACTTGCCGTTGTTGTGGATGTCCACCCACTCGGCGTTCAGGGACGAGTTGCTCCGGTCGTCCTTGCCGGGGCTGTCGTACTGGATCCTGCCGAGGTGCAGCCCGCCCTGGTGGGGGGCGGCCGTGGCGGGGGCCGCGACGAGCAGCGAGCCGGCCAGGGCGGTGGCGGCCGCCAGGGCGAGGGGAGCCGCGGTGCGTATGCGCATGCCGTGTTCCTTTTGTGGAGTTGTGGTGAAGGAGCGTCAGCATAGGGGCAGCGCACGGCGCCCCGGCGCGCGGGGGTGACCGCCCGCGCCGGGGCGCTCGTCGGAACGTCCGGCCGGCCGCGCCCCGTCAGCCGCGTCCCACGTACGGCATCGCCGTCGCCAGGACCGTCGCGAACTGCATGTTCGCCTCCAGCGGCAGCTCCGCCATGTGGAGCACCGTGCGGGCCACGTCCGCCGCCGCCATCACCGGCTCGACCGCGAGTTCGCCATTGGCCTGGAGGATGCCGGTCCGCATCTGTTCGGTCATGTCCGTGGCCGCGTTGCCGATGTCGATCTGCCCGCAGGCGATCCGGTACGGACGCCCGTCCAGCGAGAGGGACTTCGTCAGCCCCGTCATCGCGTGCTTGGTCGTGGTGTAGGCGACCGAGTGGGGGCGCGGCGCGTGGGCGGAGATCGAGCCGTTGTTGATGATCCGGCCGCCCTGCGGGTCCTGGTCCTTCATCAGCCGGTACGCCGCCTGCGCGCACAGGAACGCGCCCGTCACGTTCACGTCCACCACCGAGCGCCAGTCCGCCACCGGGAGCTCCTCCACCGGGACGGAACGCGGGCCGAACGTACCGGCGTTGTTGAAGAGCAGGTCGAGGCGGCCGAAGCACTCCCGTACCGAGGAGAACAGCGCGGTCACGTCGTCGGGGCGGGACACATCGGCGGGGACGGTGATCACCCGGGCGTGCTCCCCGGCCAGCGCGGCGGTCTCGGCGAGCGGTTCCGGGCGCCGGCCCGCGAGCGCCACCGACCAGCCGGCGCCGGTCAGGGCGAGTGCCACCGCGCGGCCGATCCCGGAACCCGCACCCGTCACGACCGCCGTCTTCGCAGCGGAATTCAACACTTTGTTGCTCATGGGGCCGCAGCGTACGCCCTCCCTCCCGGGGTGCGCGTGAGGCCACATGGGGTCAAGGCGGCGCGTGGGGCGGCGCGTTCGCGCCCCGGCCGGCCGTGGAAGATGATCATTGCCCCGTCGTGGATGCGCGCTTTGTCCCCGCGGACCCATTGCTGCCGCATTCCTCATCCACGCGACGCCCCAGCGACGTGAACACGACAGCCGCTCGATGTGCTGAGCCGTTGAACTGCTCGCGTACACCACCAGCCAGGGGAGGGCCAGATGACAGACTCATCGCACCAGCAGGAGATGCGCGACGCCGCCAGGCAGGTCGGACGCCGCCGCTTCCTCACCGTCACCGGCGCCGCCGCCGCGCTCGCCTTCTCGGTCAACCTGCCCGCCGCGGGCACCGCGAGCGCCGCCGAGCTGGACGCGAAGAAGATCGGCGACGACCCGTTCACCCTCGGCGTCGCCTCCGGCGACCCGCTTCCCGACTCGGTCCTGCTGTGGACGAGACTCGCACCGCGCCCCTACGAGCCCGGCGGCGGTCTGCCCCGGGCCCGGGTGCAGGTGCGCTGGGAACTCGCCCGCGACGAGCGCTTCTCCCGCGTCGTACGGCGCGGATCGGCCACCGCCCACCCGGAGTTCAACCACAGTGTCCACGTCGAGGTCAAGGGCCTCGAAGCCGGCCGGGTCCTCTACTACCGCTTCCGCACCGGAAGCTGGACCAGCCCCGTCGGCCGGACCCGCACCGCACCCGCCCGCGGCGCCCGCAACAGCTCGCTGAGCCTGGCCGCCGTCTCCTGCCAGGCGTACCACGACGGCTACTTCACCGCGTACAAGCACCTCGCCCAGGAGGACGTCGACGTCGTCTTCCACCTCGGCGACTACCTCTACGAGTACGCCGTCGACGCGACCGGCGGCGCCCGCAACTACACCGACCGCCGGCTTCCCGCCCACTTCAACCGGGAGACGGTCACGCTGGAGGACTACCGGCTGCGGTACGCCCTCTACAAGTCCGACCCCGATCTGCGCGCCGCCCACGCCGCGCACCCCTTCGTCGTCACCTGGGACGACCACGAGACCGAGAACAACTACGCGGGCGAGATCCCCGAGAACGACGTCCCGCCGGAGGAGTTCCTGCTGCGCCGCGCCGCCGCCTACCGCGCGTACTGGGAGAACCAGCCGCTGCGCGCCCCGCAGCGCCCCACCGGCCCGGACATGAAGCTCTACCGGCGCCTGCGCTTCGGCCGGCTCGCCCAGTTCGACATCCTCGACACCCGCCAGTACCGCAGCGACCAGGCGTACGGCGACGGCTGGCAGACACCCGGACCGGAGTCCCAGGACCCGTCGCGCACCATGACCGGCGCCACCCAGGAGCGCTGGCTGATCGACGGCTGGCGCACCTCGAAGGCCACCTGGAACGTCGTGCCGCAGCAGGTCACCTTCGCCCAGCGGCGCGACGTGCCCACCGACGCCTTCAAGCTGTCCATGGACGCGTGGGACGGCTACCCCGCCTCCCGGGGCCGCATCCTGAAGGGCGCCGAGGCCGCCGGGGTCGACAACCTGATGGTGCTGACCGGCGATGTGCACGTCGGCTACGGCTTCGACCTGAAGAAGGACTTCGACGACCCCGCCTCCCGCACCGTCGGCACGGAGATCGTCGCCACCTCCGTCACCAGCGGCAAGGACGGCTCGGACAAGCCCGGCAGCTGGAACAACCAGATGCGGGCCAACCCGCACATGAAGTTCTTCAACGGCCGGCGCGGATACGCCGTCGTCACGCTGGGCCGGGAGCGGGCGCGCGCCGACTACCGCACGGTGTCCGCCGTCACCAGGCCCGGTGCGCCCCTGGCGACGGCCGCGTCGTTCGTCACCGAGGTCGGGAACCAGGGCCTCACCCCTGCGTGAGGCCGTCCGCCGGGTAGCGGACGCCGATGCGGTCACGTACCGCGTCGAGCGTCCGCATCACGGCGAGCGAGCCGTCCAGCGGCACCAGCGGCGACTCCGTCTCGCCCGCCCGCAGCGCCCGCGCCACCTCGGCCTGCTCGAACTGCAGGCCGCGCAGTGCGCCGCCGCCGGTTCCGGCCGTTCCGGCGGTGAACTCCTCGGGTTCGTGTCCGGGCCGGTGCAGCACGAACCGCTCCGGGTAGAAGAAGCCGCGCGGGAACTCGATCCGGCCCTTCGAGCCCGTGACCGCCGCGGTCTGCGGGGTGTCCGCGACGATCGAGCAGTTCAGCAGCGCCGAGGCGCCCGCCTCCGACCAGCCCAGCAGCATCGCCGTGTGCAGGTCGACGCCCTCGGGAGAGAGCACCGCGTCGGCCTGCACCCGGTCCGGCTCACCCAGCAGCAGCTGCGCGAACGACACCGGATAGACCCCGAGGTCCAGCAGCGCGCCGCCGCCCAGCGCCCGGTCGCGCAGCCGGTGTTCGGGGCCGAAGGGGCCCGCGAGTCCGAAGTCGGCCTGCACGGTGCGGATCTCTCCGATGGCACCGTCCCGCACCAGCTCCGTCATGCGCCGGATCACCGGGTTGCAGTACGTCCACATCGCCTCCATCAGGAAGAGGCCCCGGTCCCGGGCGAGCTTCACCAGCTCGTCCGCCTCCCGCGCGTTGAGCGTGAACGCCTTCTCGCACAGCACGTGCTTCCCGGCCTCCAGACAGAGCGCCGCCGCCTCCCGGTGCGCCGAGTGCGGCGTCGCGACGTACACCACATCGACCTCGTCGTCGGCGGCGAGAGCGGCCCAGTCGCCGTACGCCCGGGGTATCCCGAACCGTTCGGCGAACGCCTGCGCCGAGGCCTCTGTCCGAGATGCGACGGCCACCACTTCCGCGTCCGGCATCGACCGGAGATCCTCGGTGAACGCCGCGGCGATACCGCCGGTCGCCAGCACACCCCACCGCACAGTGCCGCTCATGCCTGTCATGCCTGCTCCCCAAGAGGTCTCGACCAGTCCGGCTGAGCTGAGAGCATAGATGCGGATTCAACGACATGGAGATGAGAATGCCGGAGAGCGGCGCAAGCCGGGCCCAGCAGGAACGCACACACATACCGACCGCCGGAACCGGGGCCACGGAGCCCGGAACCACCGGCACCCCACCCCGAGCACCGGCCGCCCCGGCGGTCCGGCGCACCGGACTTCTCGTCACCCTCGTCCTCGGCGGCCTCACCGCGGTTCCGCCGCTCTCCATGGACATGTACCTCCCCGCCCTGCCCGCGGTCACCGAGTCCCTGCACACGCCCGCCGCCACCGTCCAGCTCACCCTCACCGCGTGCCTGACCGGCCTGGCGCTCGGACAGGTCGTCGTCGGGCCGCTGAGCGACCGGTGGGGGAGGCGCAGGCCGCTGCTCATCGGCATGATGATCTACGTCGTCGCCACCGCGATGTGCGTCTTCGCGCCCACCACCGGGCTCCTCATCGGCTTCCGTCTGCTCCAGGGCCTGGCCGGTGCGGCGGGCATCGTCATCGCCCGTGCCGTGGTGCGCGACATGTACGACGGCGTGGAGATGGCCAGGTTCTTCTCCACCCTGATGCTCATCTCCGGTGTCGCGCCGATCGTCGCCCCACTGATCGGCGGCCAGGTGCTGCGGTTCACCGACTGGCGCGGAATCTTCGCCGTCCTCACCGTCGTCGGCCTGGTGCTCACCCTCGTCGTCTGGAAGTGGCTGGGCGAGACCCTGCCCCCGCAGGACCGGCACACCGGCGGCCTCGGCGACGCGCTGCGCACCATGCGCGGACTGCTCGCCGACCGGGTCTTCACCGGCTACATGATCGCGGGCAGCCTGGCCTTCGCCACCCTGTTCTCGTACGTGAGCGCCTCGCCGTTCGTCATGCAGGAGATCTACGGGGCATCGCCGCAGACGTTCAGCCTGCTCTTCGGCCTCAACTCGGTCGGCATGATCGCGGTCGGCCAGATCAACGGCAAGCTGCTGGTCGGCCGGGTCAGCCTGGACAAGGCGCTCGCCTTCGGGCTCTGTGTCATCACGCTCGCGGCGCTCGCGCTGCTGCTGATGACGACCGGCGTCTTCGGCGAGGTGGGCCTGGCCCCGGTCGCCGCCGGGCTGTTCGTGCTGATGTCGGCGATGGGCATGGCGATGCCGAACACGAACGCGCAGGCGCTGATGCGCACGAAGCACGCCGCCGGCTCCGCCTCCGCGCTGCTCGGCACCTCGTCGTTCCTGATCGGTGCCATCGCCTCGCCCCTCGTCGGGATCGCGGGCGAGGACACGGCCGTCCCGATGGCCGTCGTCCAGCTGGTCTGCGCGGTCGGCGCGATGGCCTGCTTCCTCGGCCTGTGCCGGCCCTGGCGGCGGACGGCGTGAGCGTGATGTGCGTTCCGTGACGCGGGGCGGCGGGACCGGTCCGTGGCTCAGCCCCAGGTCTTGCCGCTGACCGGGTCCGGCCCGAAGCAGCGGGAGACGACCGAGGCCGGCGGCGGCACCGCGCCCTCTCCCGACGCGTGTTTGAAGGTGTGGACCACACAGGTCTGCACCGGATGCGTCGGCCCCTGACAGCGGAGCCCGGAGCGGGGCGAACGGGTTTCCCCGACGCCCCGCCCCGGGCCCCGCGCGCTACGACGACCTCGGGTAGCCGATCAGGTGCGGGCGGTCCTTCTCGTCCGTCCAGCGGAACAGGCCCACACCGTCCGCGGTCTCCATGCCCGGAACCAGGACGTTCGAGGGCAGGGCGCCCGTCGCACCGCTTCTGACGGCGACCGCGACCGGGGCACCGCCGCCGGCCAGGACGTCCGCCGCGTTGCGGGCGCTCGACGCGCCGTACGCGGTGCCCTCGTCGTTCACGGAGGCCAGGGTCAGCGGCTTCGTGCCGTCCGCGCCCTCGAAACAGAAGCCCCGCTTCGTGGCCAGGTCGAAGGCGAGCGGCCCGGCCACCAGATAGGAGCCCGAGGGTGCGGAGACCAGCTGCGGGTACTGGCCCGGCTTTATCGCGGGCTTGCTGCACTCCACCGAAGCCAGGGTCTTGCCCGTCTCCGCGTCCTGCACCGCCCACATGTCGTGCGTGGTGGCGCGCTTGGCGCCCTTCGCGAGCTGCCACTTCGCCAGGATCAGCCCCGGGATCACCGACGTCGGGATCCCGCTCTGCCTGTCCGTGCCCTTGGGAGCGACATCGCGGCTGAACCAGCCGCCCTGCACCCAGAACTCCTTGGACCCGCTGACCAGCAGGCCCTTCTGCGTCAGCCCGCGCACCTCGGTGAGCTGCTTGCAGGTCTTGCAGCCCTTCGGGTACTTGAGCGAGGAAGCCTCGACCTTCGACACCCGGCCGGTCACCGGGTCGACCACCACGCTGTTGGTCCGGCCGTCGCTGATGAGGATGCCGGGGCCGGTCGTCGAGACCGTGGGCACGGAGTTCCACGGCACCTCGACGCGCCGCCGGGAGCCGTCCTCCACGTCGTAGACGTCCATCGAGACGATCGTGTCGGCGGGGGTCAGCGCGTTCTCGCCGACCTTCCCGTACGCCCACGTCACGAAGTACTCGTGGTCGTCGACCGTGACCTGGAGGAGCTTGGGGAACTGGTGCGGGGACGGGGGCCGCCAGCTCTCGCCGTGCCAGCCCGCCTGCCCCGTCTTGGCGTCGATGGTCCGCAGCCGGTACTTGGTCTCCGACTCCCGCACCAGATAGGCGAGACGGCCCGTCGTCCGGGAGATCGCGTAGTCGGGCGAGGTCCCGATGAGCTCCCAGCCGCGCTCCGTCGCGTACGCGGAGGGAACGGTGAGCTGAGTCACCTTGGTCTGGCTCTTCCCGGCCTGCTTCCCGGGCTCCTCCTCGTGCTTCTCGCCGCTGCCGCATGTGGCGAGCAGAAGAAGCATGACAAGCACGAGCACTCCGCCGACCAGAACAAGGCGCACGATCTTCTGTCTCATGGCTTCCCTCGATGGGCAATCCCGACCTCGCGGCGGTCAGCGTAGCAACTTGCGCAGGTGCCGGGGCAGTTCGGACGGGTTGCGGTTCGGTGCCGAAGCCGGGGCGGAAGCAGGTGGTCCGCCTTTGCCTACAATTCGTCGGTGAACGCCACCCTCCCCACCGCGGAAGACCTGCGCGCGGCGCTGGCCGGACTGCTCGACGGGCTGCCGCCCAAGCAGGCCGCCCAGGCCGTCGAACGGCTCATCGCCAACTACCGCGGGACCACCCCGACCGACGCTCCGGTGCTCCGCGACCGCTCCGACGTCGCCGCGTACGCCGCGTACCGGATGCCCGCCACCTTCGAAGCGGTACGGGCCGCCCTCGCCGCACTCCAGGAGGCCGCCCCGGACTGGGTGCCCGTCACGCACACCGACATCGGCGGCGGCACCGGAGCGGCGAGCTGGGCCGTGGCGGGGAGCTGGGAGGGGCCGCGCACCACCGTGCTGGACTGGGCCGAGCCCGCACTCGCCCTCGGCCGTGAACTGGCGGAGCTCTCCGGCAGCCCCGCCCTGCGCGGGGCCGAGTGGCGCCGGGCCCGGATCGGCGCGGGCCAGGAACTCGCCCCCACCGACCTGATCACCGTCTCCTACGTGCTCAAGGAACTGACGGCGGATGTCCGCGCCGCCCTCGTCGACACCGCAGCGGCCGCGGCGCAGGCGGTCGTGGTCGTCGAACCCGGTACCCCCGACGGCTACGCCCGGATCATCGAGGCCCGCGACCGGCTGATCGCCGCCGGGCTGCAGGTCGCCGCGCCCTGCCCGCACAGCGAGGCCTGCCCGATCGAGCCCGGCACGGACTGGTGCCACTTCTCGGCCCGGGTCAGCCGCTCCTCGCTGCACCGGCGGGTCAAGGGCGGCTCGCTGCCGTACGAGGACGAGAAGTTCAGCTATGTCGTGGCGACCCGCTTCGCGACGGAGCCCGTCCGGGCGCGGGTCACCCGCAAGCCGCAGATCCGCAAGGGGCAGGTGCTGCTGGACCTGTGCACCCGCGACGAGGCCCTGCGGCGGGCCACGGTCACCAAGCGGCACGGCGAGCTGTACCGGGCCGCCCGGGACGTCGCGTGGGGCGACGAGTGGCCGCCCGGCGAGAACGCCTGAGAGCCTGTCGGGCGACCGCCCGGTCGGAGGTCGCCCTACAGGCCCCCGAGGGCGGCCGGCTCCCTCACCCCCGCAGTTCCTGCGTGCAGCACTTCACGCTGCCGCCGCCCTTGAGCAGCTCGCCCAGGTCCATCGGCACCGGTTCGAAGCCCCGCGCCCGCAGCGGGTCGAAGAGCCCCGTCGCGGCCTGCGGCAGCAGTACGTGGAGGCCGTCGCTCACCGCGTTCAGACCGAGCGCCGCGGCGTCCGCCTCCTCGGCGATCAGCGCACCGGGGAAGAGCCGGGCCAGCACCGACCGGCTGCCCGGCGAGAAGGCGCCCGGGTAGTACATGATCTCGTCGCCCGCGTCGTCGAGCACCGACAGCGCCGTGTCCAGGTGGTAGTAGCGCGGGTCGACCAGATCGAGCCCGATCACCGGCCGCCCGAAGAACTCCTGCGCCTCGCCGTGCGAGAGCGGACTGGACCGGAAACCCCGCCCGGCCAGGACGTAGGAGGAGGTCACCGCGAAGTCGCCCTCGCCCTCGTTGACATGGTCCGGTTCGTGGATCTCGGTGAAGCCGTTCGCCCGGAACCAGTCACGGTGGGCCCCGGCCTCCTCGTACCGCTCCCGGTACGCGAAGCGGGCCCCCAGCACCCGGCCGTCGATGACGGTGGCACCGTTGGCGGCGAACACCATGTCGGGCAGCTCGGGGCGGGGGGCGATCAGCTCCACGGTGTGCCCGAGGGCGCGGTACCGGTCGCGCAGGTCCTCCCACTGGGTCTGGGCCAGGGGGAGGTCCACGGGCTTGCTGGGGTCCATCCAGGGGTTGATGGAGTACGTCACCCTGAAGTGCGTGGGCGCGCACATCAGGTAGCGGCGGGGTGTGGCTTCACGAGGCAATGAAGGCTCCTCACGAAAGGCAGGGGTTGCCTGCCGAGACATCGCACGGGTGTGTGCGTGAGCCCATGGTCCGCTCTGCGGCGCCCGCGCGCAGTGATCCGATCGGGTGGTTCCCGCGCGACCGGAAGACGATACGTATCGCCTCGTCCCGCTGCTAGATTGGCCGGCATGGCAGAGAACCGGTCGCCCGACGCCAGCCGCCGCAGCGAGCGCTCGCGCCGCGCGATCCACGACGCGGCGCTCGCCCTGGTCGCGGAGGTGGGCTACCCCAGGACCACCATCGAGGCCATCGCCGCGCGGGCCGGTGTCGGCAAGCAGACGATCTACCGCTGGTGGCCCTCCAAGGCGGCCGTCCTCCTGGAGGCCTTCGTGGGTCTCGGCGAGCGGGCCGCCGAGCAGAACGGCGCGGACGGGGCGCGGGGGATCCCGGACACCGGCGATCTCGCGGCCGACCTCAAGGCCGTCCTGCGGGCCACCGTCGACGAGCTGAACGACCCCGCCTTCGAGGGGCCGACCAGGGCGCTCGCCGCCGAGGGGATCGTCGACCCGCAGCTCGGCGCCGAATTCGTCCAGAAGCTGCTGGAACCCGGGCTCCAGCTGTACGCGGCGCGGCTGCGCGCCGCCCAGGAGACGGGCCGGGCCCGCGCCGACATCGACCCGCGGATCGCCCTGGAGCTCCTCGTCGGGCCGCTCACCCACCGCTGGCTGCTGCGCACCCTCCCGCTCACCCATGAGTACGCGGATGCGATCGTCGACCACGCCCTGCGCGGGCTGGCCCCCTGAGACGCACCCGTCATTTCAGGACAACAAGTGGCATAGTGCCCAGCTCACGGCATCATCGCCCGTACCCCGCTTCGGAACTCCGGCCACCCGAGGCGCAGGATGGTGGGACCATGGGTGGAGGCAACGCTGAGGTAAGGGGATAGATGGGCGCCGATTTCGGCCGTTATCGCGGCTCAGAGAGCAAATTTTCCCAATGGCTTCGCCGCCGACCCAAACCGCACCAGAGCGAGGTCGACGACGCCGCCCGGGAGGCGCTGCTCCTGGCCGTCGCCGAGGCCGGAATGCCGATCGCACCGGCCGCGCACCCGGTCGGATACCGATGTTCGTGCGAACGCATCGGCTGTCCCACCCCCGCCCGGCACCCGATCTCCTTCGCCTGGCAGACGCAGTCCACCACCGACCGGGCCCAGATCGAGCGCTGGGCCCGCAGCCAGCCGCAGGCCAACTTCATCACCGCGACCGGCATGATCCACGACGTGCTCGACGTGCCGCTGTCCGCGGGCACCCAGGCACTGGAACGGCTCCTGGCCGCCGGTATCGACGTCGGCCCGGTCGCCCGGTCCGGCGACGACCGGATGCTCTTCTTCACCGCCACCCGGGGCACCCCCGAGGACGAGGACGAATGGTGGCCGTGCGAGCTCGACTGCCACCCCGAGACCATGGACGAGCATCCGGGTCTGCGGTGGCACTGCCGCGGCAGCTATGTGCTGCTGCCGCCGGCCCGCCTCCCCGGCGAACTGGACGTGCGGTGGGTGCGCGGGCCGGAGAACCCGCTGCCGGACCCCCTGACCCTGCTGGAGACGCTCACCGACGCGTGCGCGCAGTACGCGGACGAGGCGGACCAGAGCGATCTCGACCACGACTCGGTTGCCTGGCCGATGAGCCGCTGAGGCGGCGGATCATGACCGGGGCCGTTCCCGAACGCGGGGCGGCCCCGGTTCCGTCACGAGCCCTTCGCCGCCGTCAGGCCCGGCAGCCGGTTCAGGACGACCACCTTGCCGCCGTCCTTCGTCGAGCCCTTCTTCGGGACGTACACCATCTCGCTGGAGATCCGCTCCTTGGTGAGGGTGGACCGCACCTCACCGGTCAGCAGCGCCTCCACGTCCTGGTCGACCGCCGGGCGCAGCCCCTTCGCCGCGGTCTGCCGCTCGAAGTGCTTGCTGCTGAAGAAGACCAGCGCCCCGCCGTCCTCCGTCTCCAGGCCCAGCGGGCCGAACGTACCGCTGTCCAGCGGCTGGTCGATGTACTGGTAGGAGAACCCCGCCCGCCGGGTGGTCCGGCGCGCCTCCCGCCAGGCCGAGGTGGCGGAGCCGGGGGCGAAGACGTCCGGGGTGCCCTTCTGCAGGTACTGCGTGTACTGGGTGCTCAAGTCCTGCGGAGCCACGGCCAGTTCCGTGCTGTCGACGGCCACCGGCTCGGCCATGCCGTCGCCGTCCTTCGCGAAGGCGGGCATCCGGGAGGGCGCGACGACCGACAGGTAGGAGGCCTTCCACCCGGCGTCGGGCCCGGACTTGACGAAGACGACCAGCCAGCGGGTGTCCAGCTTCCCGTCGTCCTGGTCGCGGTTGGAGTCGGTGTCGGCGAGGAACCACCGCGGCCAGCCGGCCTTCTTCGGGATGACGAATTCGGCGTCGGTCAGCTCCAGCGGCGAATGGTCCGGGTTGCCGTCCGGATGGCTCTTCTGCCGCGCCTTCAGCCCGGCCTGGTTGATCGCGCCGAGCGAGCCGGTGACCCGGTCCGCGTCCAGGGCCGGGTCGTAGGCCTTGTCCGCCGCGTTGTACGCGGCGGTGAAGTCGGCCAGGGCCTTCGCGGCCTCAGACCTGGTTGCCCCCGGCACCACTTCCAGCTCGCCGTGCACCGTCACGCAGCCGCTCGCCGTCATGGACAGCACCGTCGCCGTCGCGAGCCCCGTCATCAGCCGAACCGGCCTCAGGCTTCTCATCCGCTGCTTTCCGCGCCTTCCGATCCGTCGCCCCCACTGACCGTCCGAACCCTACCGGGGAGAGGAACAGCGCGAGGGTGGGGATCAGATACAGCGCCCACACCGTGATCTGGAGAACGGTCGGGTCGGGCTGGAAGTTGAACGTGCCCTTCAGCAGCGTGCCGTACCAGCTGTCCGGCGGGATCGTGGCGCTGATGTCGAACGCCTGGTTGTGGAGACCGCCGATGAACTCCGCTTCCTGGAGGTCGTGGACGCCGTACGCGAGCACGCCCGCGGCGACGATCACCAGCATGCCGCCGGTCCAGGTGAAGAACTTCGACAGATTGATCTTCAGAGCACCCCGGTAGAACAGCCAGCCCAGCACGACGGCGGCGGCGATGCCGAGGAGCGCGCCGATCATCGGGTGCCAGCCGTCGTCCGCCGCGTGCACCGCGCGCCACACGAACAGCGAGGTCTCCAGACCTTCACGGCCCACCGCCAGGAGCGCCGTGGCGACCAGAGCGCCGGTGCCCATCGCGAGCGCCGCGTCGAGCTTGCCGTGCAGCTCCGTCTTCAGGTGCCGCGCGGTGCGCCGCATCCAGAAGACCATCCAGGTGACCAGGCCGACGGAGACGATCGACAGCGAACCGCCCAGTGCCTCCTGGGCCTTGAACGTCATCTCCTGCGAACCGAATTCGAGCCCGGCGCCGAACGCCAGGCTGACGACGATCGCGATCCCGACGCCGGTCCAGATCGGCACCAGCTTGTTCCTGTTGCCGGTCTTCACCAGATAGGCGATGAGGATGCAGACGACCAGGCTGGCCTCCAGGCCCTCGCGCAGGCCGATCAGGAAGTTGCTGAACACGATTCCGTTCTCCTTTTCTGCTTCGCTCTACGAGAACAGTGCCCGGCCCCACCAGTCGTCCTTGTCGCGGACGCCCGGCGGGACGGCGAAGTGCGCCGAACCCACGTGCTGGATGTACTCGTTGAGCGCGTCGTGCGCCGCCAGGCGCCGCTGGAGCGGGATGAACGCCTTGCGGACGTCGCGCTGGTAGGCGATGAAGAACAGCCCGGCGTCGAGCCGGCCGAGGCCGTCCGTGCCGTCGGTGAAGGAGTAGCCGCGGCGCAGGATCGTCGCACCGTCGTTGCTGTCCGGGTGGGCGAGGCGGACGTGCGCGGTGGGCAGCATCGCCTTCAGGAACGGCTCGTCGCGCTCCTTGGACTTGCCGACCGGTGCGCCCTCGCCCTTGTCGCGGCCGAAGACGTCCTCCTGCTCCTGGAGCGGGGCGCGGTCCCAGGTCTCGATGTGCATCCGGATGCGGCGGGCCACCAGGTACGAACCCCCGGTCATCCAGCCCGCGTCGTCCTTCCCGCCGACCCACACATGCTTGTCCAGGGCGGCGGTGTCGGTGCCGGCGATGTTCCGGGTGCCGTCCTTGAAACCCATCATGTTGCGCGGGGTCTGGGCGTCCGGCGTCGTCGAGGACGTCTTGCCGAAGCCCAGCTGGGACCAGCGGATCGCGGTGCGGCCCATGCCGATCCTGGCGAGGTTGCGGATGGCGTGCACCGCGACCTGCGGGTCGTCCGCGCACGCCTGGACGCAGAGATCGCCGCCGCTGCGGGCCGCGTCGAGGTTGTCGCCGGGGAACTTCGGCAGATCGACGAGCGCCTCGGGCCGCTTGTCCTCCAGGCCGAACCGGCCCTTGGCGAAGAGCGAGGGCCCGAAGCCGATGGTGAGCGTGAGCCGGGACGGCTTCAGTCCCAGCGCCTCGCCCGTGTCGTCCGGCGGGGCCTCGGCGAGACCGCCGTACGCCCCGTCGCCGACCGCGTGACCGGCCGTCATGCGCTCCGCCGCCCGCGTCCACTCCTTGAGCAGCGCGATCAGCTCACCGCGGTCCTTCGTCGTCACGTCGAACGCGGCGAAGTGCAGCCTGTCCTGTACGGCGGTGGCGATCCCGGCCTGGTGCGCACCGTGGAACGGCACGGCCGCACCGCTGTCCGCGGCCGGCACCTGGTCGCTCTGGGTGCGCACCGCGGCGACCGCGCCGCCGGCCGCGACGGCGCCCAGCGCGAGACCCGCGCCGCCCCAGCCGAGCAGTGCCCGGCGGGACGGGGCGGAACCGGCGCTCTCCTGCGGAGTCTCGCCGGCCTGTGTCTGATCGGACATGACCGAGGCCCTCCCGCCCGTTACTTCGTCACCGCGGCGGCGAGCCGGGACAGCGGCTCGGCCAGCGCGTTGACCGCGTCCGAAAGCTCCTTGCGGTCGGCCTTGCCGACCTTCTCGTACGAGGTGAACTCGTAGGAGCTCTTGTCCTTGCGGTACTTGTCCAGCAGCGTGTTCAGCTCCGCGAACCGCTTGTCCAGGGTGGCGGTCAGTGCCGCGTCGTTCTTCGAGGCGATCGGCTTCAACAGCTCGTAGGACTTCTCGGCGCCCTCGACATTGCCCTTGAAGTCGACCAGGTCGGTGTGGCTGTAGCGCTCCTCCTCACCGGTGACCTTGCCGGTGGCGACCTCGTCGAGGAGCTCCTTGGCGCCGTTGGCCATCGAGGTCGGGGTGATCTCCGCCGTGCCGACCCGCTTCTGCCAGTCCAGCAGGTCCTTGTAGAGCGCCGGGGCGAGGGCCTTCTCCTCGGCGCCCAGCTTCTTGTCCTGCCACAGCGCCTTCTCCAGGCGGTGCCAGCCGGTCCACTTCTGGCCGTCCTCCAGGCCGTCCTCGCGGATGTCGACCTTCGGGTCGATGTCGCCGAAGGACTCGGCGACCGGCTCGGTGCGCTCCCAGCCGAGGCGGGAGTCGGCGTAGATCTTCTTGGCGGCCTCGATGTCACCGGCGGCGACGGCGTCCGTGAACTTCTTGGCCTTCGGCAGCGTCTCGTCGGCCTGGGCCTGGACGTAGGTGCGGTACTCCGCGACGGCCTTGTCCATCTCGGGGCTGCGCTTGGCCGCGTTGGCTCCGGTGATCTCCAGCTTCTGCCGGATGCCGTGGCCCTTCATGCCGGGCTTGCAGGCGATCTCGTACGAACCGGCCTTGATCTCGGCCGTGATGGTGGCCTTGGTGCCGGGGCCGATGTTCTCGCGCTCGGCGACGATGCGGTCGTCCGGGAAGAGCACGTAGACCTCGGTGACCTTGGAGCCCTTGTTCTGCACGGCCAGTTCGATGTGACCGGCCGGGAGCTTCTTCTTCGACACCTCGCAGGAGTCGTCCTTCGCGACGACCTGCAGGGCGCCGTCGCCCTTGCCGTCGCTCTTCTCTGCGCAGCCCGTGACGGCGGTCAGAGCGGCCACCGTGGCGGCAGCGGTGACGACGGAGAAACGAACGGCTCGCATACGGGCTCCACATGAGGACGAAGGAGAAGCGGGTGAAGATTCGGACAAAGGCAGGTGAGGCGGACCTAACTTAACCGAGGCTTACCTCAGCAGTACCCACCCGCGCAGTGATTCAGCTCTCATCCCGGACCCCCGGAAACGGGGCGATCACGGGCAACCCATGGATATCCCATGGAAAGGTCAAGTAAAGGTCAAGCCCCTCGTTCCGGTACGACGAGCGGCGCCCCGGTCCGCGGGTGGGGGAACACCTCGACCGGCTGCCGGTAGACCTCGCCGAGCAGCTCGCCGGTGAACACCTCGGCGGGCGGCCCCGCCACCGCGATCCGCCCGTCGTGCAGCACGGCCACCCGGTCCGCGTACGCCGCGGCGAGTCCCAGATCGTGCAGCACCACGACGACCGCGTCCCCGGCGGCGGCCCGCTCCCGGCAGATCCGCAGCACCAGTTCCTGGTGGCGCAGATCGAGCGCGGCCGTCGGCTCGTCGAGCAGCAGCAGCGGGGCGCGCTGCGCCAGCACCCTGGCCAGCGCGACCCGGGCCCGTTCGCCGCCGGACAGGGCGGAGAAGGGGCGCGCGGCGAACCCGGTGACCTCGGTCGCCGCCATCGCCGCGGCGACCGCGGGATCGTCCTCGTCCGCCCGCTCCGTACCGGCCCACGGCGCCCGCCCCATCCGTACGACGTCCTCCACCGGGAACGGGAACGACAGGGCGGCGGACTGCGGCAGTACGGCCCGGCGCAGCGCCAGCTCGGCGGCCGACCAGTCGCCGGCCGGGCACCCGTCGATCCGGATCTCGCCGCCGGCCGCGGGCAGATCGGCGGCCAGCGCCGCCAACAGGGTCGACTTGCCCGCCCCGTTGGGCCCCACCAGTGCCAGCACCTCGCCCGCGTGCGCGGTCAGATCGATGGAGTCGAGCACCGGCCGCTGCCCCCGCAGTACCCGCAGCCCGCGCGCCTCGGCGACGGGGGAGCCGGGGGCGACGGGAGCGGGCGGCAGGCGCCGTACGCGTACCCGGAACGGATTCTTCAGGGACTTCATGCCCAACCACCTTGCCTACGACGGGTCCTGCGCAGCAGCCAGAAGAAGAACGGGCTGCCGAAGAGCGCGGTCAGCACACCGAGCGGCAGCTCGGCGGGGTCGGCGACGGTCCGGGCCGCGAGATCGCCCACCACCAGGACCAGGGCGCCGCCGAGCGCGCTGCCGGGGACGAGGAAGCGATGGCCGGGGCCGTTCGCCATCCGCAGCAGATGCGGCACCAGCAGCCCCACGAACGAGATGATCCCGGCGACCGCCACCGCGGCGGCGGTCAGCAGCGCCACGACGAGCACCAGCACGACCCGGAGCCGTTCGACATCGACCCCCAGGTGCCGGGCGGGCCGCTCGCCGAGCGCGAGGAGGTCCAGCTTCCGGGCGTGGAACGGCGCGACGAGCAGCCCGAGCACCGCGCACGGCAGCACCGCGAGCACCTTGGGCCAGGTCGCCTGGGCCAGCGAGCCCAGCTGCCAGAAGGTGATCTGGGAGACCTGCGCGTTGTCCGCGAAGAAGATGAACAGCCCGATCAGCGCGCCCGCGAAGGCGTTGACCGCGATCCCGGTGAGGATCAGCGTCACCACCTCGGTCCGGCCGCCCGACCGCGACAGCGCGTACACCAGCAGCACGGTCGCGAGCCCGGCGGCGAACGCGCAGACGGTGACGGTCCAGTTGCCGAGGAAGTTCAGTCCGAGCGCGATCGAGGCGACCGCGCCGACCGCGGCGCCGGAGGAGATCCCGATCACCCCGGGCTCGGCGAGCGGATTGCCGAACACCCCCTGCATCAGGGCACCCGCGCAGCCCAGCGACGCCCCGACCAGCAGCGCGAGGACGACCCTCGGCAGCCGCACGTTCCACAGCACGCTCTCGCCGACCCGGTCCAGCGCGGCCCCGCCGAGGCCGAGCCGGTGCTGGACGGAGGCGAGGACGTCGCCGAGCGGGATGCTGTACGCGCCGAGCCCGGCGGAGAGCAGACAGCACACCAGCAGGGCGGCGAGCAGTCCGGCGGTCAGCGCGAAGGACGAGGAGAAGCGCCGGGGCTCCGGCGGCTTCGGGGCCGGGGCGGTGTCGGCCCGGTCGCGTTCCGGCGAGGTGGTGGTCACTTGTCCGCTCCGTCCCCGGGGTAGAGCTGGGCGATCAGTTCGGCCAGCACCCGGTCCGTGCGCGGGCCGTAGTTCAGCAGCACCCCGTCGTCGATGGAGACGATCCGCCGGTCCATCCCGGCCGGGGTCTCGGCGACGCCCGGGATCTTCACGAGCCCGTCGACGCCGCCCACCGATTCGAGCCCCTTGCTCATCACCAGGATGGCGTCGGGGGCGGCCTTGGCGAGCGCCTCGCTGGTGATGGCGGTGAAGTCCTTCTTCAGCCCGGACGCCTTGCCCGCGTCGACGGCGCCCGCCGCTTCGAGGAGCGAACTCGCGCCGGACTCCCGGCCGCCCAGCAGATACACCGAGGCCGAGCCGCGCAGATAGAGGAAGGCGACCCGGGGCCTGTCGTGCCCGTCCGCCGGGGCGGGCACGGACTCGCGTACGGCGTCGATACGCGACTGGGTGCGCGACTTCAGTTCGGTGCCCGAGTCCGGCACGCCCAGGGTTGCCGCCACGGTGCCGATCCGGCGGCCGACGTCGGAGAGCTGCCGGGCCGGTGCGACGACGACGAGCGGGATGCCGGCGTCCCGGATCTGGTCGATGGCCTCCGCCGGGCCGGTCGTGGTCTCGGCGAGCACGACGGTGGGCTTCAGCGACAGCACGCTCTCCGCCGAGACGTCATGGGCCCGGGTCACCACGGGGAGTTTCGCCGCCTGTTCGAACGTGGCGGTGATGTCGCGGGCCACGACCTGCTTGCCGAGGCCGAGCGTGAAGACGATCTCGCTCAGTCCGCCGGTCAGCGGAACGATCCGGTCCGCCGAGGTGACGGTGACCTCGGCGCCGTCCGCCGACTTCACCGTGACGGGCAGTTCGGGCTCCGCCGCGGTGGCGAGGGGCTCGATCCGGTCGGCGGTGGCCTCGGCAGCGGCGGCGGGGGCCTTCGCGTCCGTATTGCCGCCGCAGCCCGTCAGGACGAGCGCCAGCGCGAGAGCGGCCGTCAGGGCGCCGATCGGTCCACGGGTCCCGGACCGCCCGCGCCCCGGCCGCCGGCCGCCCTGGCCCGGTGGGGCGAAGTCCTGCGAGAAGCGCACTGGGGCACCGTCCTGTCGTTCAGCGTGGGCAGTTGGTCATGGTTCGCGAGTGATGTAGCGGAAGGGGGTCCTCCACAAGACCTGCATGTCTTAGGTTAGCCTTACCTCAGTTTCCAGACCTCGGAGGGGTTCCATGCTGCCGTCCAGACCTGCCCGCGCACTCGCCGTCGCGCTTCTCGCGGCGGTGCTGGGAGCCCTGCTCCCGGCCACCGCCGCCCAGGCGGCGGCCCGTACGGTGCAGGGCGGCAGGCTGGACTGGGGCATCAAGTCCTCCTTCCAGAGCTATGTCACCGGGCCGATCGCGAACGGCAGTTGGAGCCTGACCGGCGGAGCCGCCACGGTCGGCGGCAGCCAGTTCCGCTTCCACTCCGCCACCGGTTCCTACGACCCGGCGACCGGCGCCTTCGCCTCGGGCTTCACCGGCGGGGTCCACTTCCTCGGCCACCGGAAGTCCGACGGCAGCCACGAACTGGACCTCACCATCAGCCGCCCCACCGTCCGCATCGCGGGCGGCAGCGGCACCCTGTACGCCGACATGGTCAGCAAGGACCGGGGGAGCGGCCGGGTGACCTCGGCCGCCCAGGTGCCGCTCGCGACGCTCGGCCTGTCCGGGATCGACATGAGGGGCGGTACCACCCCCGTCGCCCTGACCAACATCCCGGCGACGCTGACCCCGCAGGGCGCGAAGGCCTTCGCCGGCTATTACACGGCCGGCACCCCGCTCGACCCGGTCAGCCTCTCCGTGGACACCTCCGCCCCGGCCGGGAAGCCCGCCGCCTCCAAGTCCCCCGGGAAGAAGCCGCAGTCGAAGAAGACCGCGGCGGCCGCCGGGCGCTTCGAGGACGCCGCCGTCGACTGGGGCGTCCGCCGGACCTTCCGCGAGTACGTCACCGGCTCCATCGGCAAGGGAAAGTGGACCCTCGCCGACGGCGCCCAGGACGGCGGTGCGCTCTTCCGCTTCCCGCGCGGCAAGGGCACGTACGACCCGGCGAAGAAGAACCTGGACGCCCGCTTCGCGGGCAGCGTCCGGTTCACCGGCGCCGACGGGCTCGATCTGGAACTGTCGTCCGTCGCGGTCCGGGTGAAGGCGGGCAAGGGCACGCTCCTGGCCGACGTCCACAGCGACGGCGACCGGCGCGAGGCCGTCCCGCTCGTCACCTTCGCCGCGAAGGACCTGGCACCGAGGAACGGCCTGGCCGTCCTCACCGAAGCCCCCGCCACGCTCACCGCCGACGGCGCCGAGGCGTTCGGCTCGCTCTACCGGGCGGGCACCGCGATGGACCCGGTCTCGCTGGCCGTCGCCGTCGAGGCCGGGGCCCAACTCCCCGCCCTGCCCGACCTGGGCAGCGCCCCCGACCCGTCGTCGGAGCCGTCGGCCACCGCGTCCGCGCCGGCCGCGGCGAAGGCCACCCCCGCCGCGGCCTCGGCGGCCGGCTCCGGCAGCGCCCTGTACCCGGTCCTCGGCGGCGCGGGCGTCCTCGCCGTCGCGGCGGGCGCGCTGTACCTCGCCCGGCGCCGCCGCACCCCGCGGAACAACGACTAGACCCCCGTCCCCCCGTCCCACCCCCCCTGTTTCCTGAGGAGACCAACGACCATGGCAGCCACCCGCCGCCCCATAGCCCTCACCGCCGCGGTCGCCACCGCGGCCGCCCTCGGCGCCACCGTGTTCGCCCTTCCGGCACTCGCCGCCGACGGCACCGCCGATGCCGGCGCGACCGCTGCGGCGCCGAAGCTGGAGCTGAAGGACGGCACGCTGGATTGGGGCGTCAAGGAGTCCTTCCGCAAGTACCTCGCCTCGTCGTTCTCCGGCGGGAAGATCACCGTCAAGGACGGTGCCGTCCAGGCGCCCGACAACGGGGTGTTCACCTTCTCCGGCGGCAAGGGCACCTACGACACGGCCACGCACGGCACCGACACCGCCTTCGGCGGCGGCGTCAACTTCTACGCCCACGGCGGCGTCCTCGACATCACCCTCTCCGATGTGAAGCTCGCCACGAGCGGCACCGGCGGCGCGATCACCGTCGATGTGACGACCCCGCAGGGCACCCGCGACGACGTGAAGTTCGCCTCCCTCGACCTCTCGGCGGTGCGGCCGGGCCGGGGCGAGGGCGGCGCGATGGTCTTCAAGGACATCCCGGCGACGCTGACCAAGGCCGGCTCCGAGGCCTTCAACGGCCAGTACAAGGAGGGCGACGCGCTCGATCCGGCCACGCTCTCGGTGAAGGCGGTCACGCCCCCGACCACCGACCCCACCGAGGAGCCCGGCACCGAACCGACCGGCACGCCCTCCACGGAGCCCACCGGCGACCCGTCCACCGAACCCGGCACGAAGCCCACCACGACCGCGTCCCCGTCCCCCTCGGCCACGACCACCGACAAGCCGGCCGCCACCCCGGGCGAGATCGTCGACGGCACCCTGGACTGGGGCGTCAAGAAGTCCTTCCGCTCGTACGTCACGGGCCCGATCGCCCAGGGCGAGGTCGAGACGACGGCCGGTGCCACCGCGTCCGGCGACGGCTACCGGTTCCCCGACGCGACCGGCCGCTTCGACGCCGCGAAGCAGACCCTGAACGCCGAATTCCACGGCAAGGTCCGCTTCCTGGGCCACGAGGAGGACGGGGCGTACACCCTCGACCTCTCCCTGACCGGCATGGAGATCCAGGTGAACGGCACGAAGGGCACCCTGATCGCGGACGTCTCCACCAAGGACCGCAAGACCAAGAAGGTCTCCACGTACACCGGCCTGGCCCTCGCGGACCTGAAGCCGGCCAAGGGACAGCTCGCCGCCAAGAACGGCGTGGTGAACATCTCGGCCGTCCCGGCGACCCTCACCGCCGACGGCACCAAGGCGTTCGGCGGCATGTACCGGGCCGGTGAGCAGCTCGACGCGCTGACCGTCGCGGTCGCCCTCGACAAGGACGCCGAACTCCCGGGCGCCGCAGGCGGTTCCGGCGAGGCGGGCGGCTCCGCGGCCACCGGTGGCGGCAGCGTGGGCGGCGGTTCCGCGGGCGGCTCCGTCGGTGGTTCGGCCGGCGGTTCGGCCGGTGGTTCGGTCGGCGGCGCGGGCTCCCTCGCCGCCACCGGCTCCGACCTCCCGGCCGGCGCCCTGTTCGCCGCCTCGGGCGTGATCGTGGCGGCCGGCGCCGGAGCCGTGGCCGTGGCCCGCCGTCGCCGTACCGCCTGACCCGTCCGCGTCCCACGACGGCACCGCCCGGACGGACCGGCCCGACGGCCACCGTCCGGGCGGTGCTTGAATGCCCGTGTGAGCGACAGCGACTTCGACGTACCCGCGGGCATCGACGTACTGCGCGTGTTCTGCGGCCCCGACGGCCGGCACGGCAACGCACTCGGCGTGGTGCGCGACGGGCGTACGTACCCGGACCGGGCCTCCCGGCAGGAGCTGGCCCGCCGGCTGGGCTTCAGCGAGACGGTGTTCGTCGACGACCCCGAGCGCGGGCACGTCGACATCTACACCCCGGGACTGCGCCTCCCGTTCGCCGGGCATCCGCTCGTCGGCACGGCCTGGCTGCTCGACCTGGAGATCCTGGAGCTTCCGGTCGGGGAGGTCTTCGCCCGCCAGGACGGCGAGTTCAGCTGGATCACCGCCCGCCCCGAGTGGGCGCCCCCGCGCACGCTGGAGCGGTACGGCTCGGCCGCCGAGGTCGAGGCGCTCACCGGGCCGCCGCCGGGGGAGGGCTGGCTGTACGTATGGGCCTGGGAGGACGAGGCGGGCGGCCGGGTCAGGGCGCGGGCCTTCCCCCGGCGCGACGACAACATCGTGGAGGACGAGGCGACGGGCGCGGCGGCGCTGCTGCTCAGCGCGGAGCTGGGGCGCGCCCTCAACATCACGCAAGGACGCGGCTCCCAGATCCTCACCGCTCCCGCACCCGACGGCACGGTGGAGATCGGGGGCCGCGTGGCACTCGCCGCGGTCCGGTCCCGGTACTGAACCGGGCCGGGGGCCCTACGCGCTGAGCGGGAACACCTCGCCCAGCTCCCGGAACACCGCCGTGTTCAGCGCGAACGCGCGCTTGCACTCGTCGACGATCCGCTGCTTCTCCAGGTCGTCCGCGTCCACCGCGTCCAGCAGTTCGCGGTAGTCCCGCTTGAACGAGGCGGGGTTGGATATCTCCTCGAAGACGTAGAACCGGACCCCGTCGCCCTTGCGCGCGAAGCCCCAGGCCCGCTCGGCCCGGTCGCGGATGATCTGGCCGCCGGAGAGGTCGCCGAGGTAGCGGGTGTAGTGGTGCGCGACATAACCGGCGGGCCAGCTGCGGATGCACTCTGCGACCCGGGCGGCGTACGCGGCGGTGGCGGGCAGCGGCTCCAGGCCCTCGCGCCAGCCGGCTCCCCGCAGATGGGCCAGATCGCGCTCCAGCTCGGCGGTGCGCATCAGTTCGGGCCGGATGAAGGGACCGGCGACCGGATCGCCCTGCAGCGCCTGCGCGCCGTCCTCCAGTGCTCGGTACACGAACCACAGCTGCTCGGTGTAGCGCGTGTACGCGTCCACTCCGAGCCGTCCGCCCAGCAGGTCGCTCATGAAGGTCGAGGTCTCCGCCTCGGTGTGCTGCTCGTGCGACGCGGTGCGGATGAGCGTCGAGAAGGGCGTGGTGGCGGCGGTTGCGTCCAAGGCGGGCCTCCGGAGACCGAGGGGACGGAAAAGTCCTGGAAGAGACAGAAATATCGGCAGCGACCGCGTATTGCGGCGATTGCTGTCGACAACTCCGATCTTCCTACTTAGGTTTACCTAAGTCAACATCTTCCCGACGCCCTGTCGGTAAAAACGATACGCCTGGTCCCTCGTCCGCGCCGGGTGCGTGGGAAAGCAGGTGTGCGGGGAAGCGGCCGGGCACGCGAAAGCGGCCGCCCGGGGGCGGCCGCTTTCGGGGAGGAACTGTCCGGGCGGGGGGCTACGGGAGCGTCAGGATCTCCGCGCCCGTCTCCGTCACCACCAGCGTGTGCTCGAACTGCGCGGTGCGCTTGCGGTCCTTCGTCACCACGGTCCAGCCGTCGTCCCACATGTCGTAGTCATGGCTGCCCAGCGTCAGCATCGGCTCGATGGTGAACGTCATCCCGGGCTGCATCACGGTGGTCGCGTGCGGGCTGTCGTAGTGCGGGATGATCAGGCCGGAGTGGAACGAGGAATTGATCCCGTGCCCGGTGAAGTCCCGCACCACGCCGTAGCCGAAGCGCTTGGCGTACGACTCGATGACCCGCCCGATCACATTGATCTGCCGCCCCGGCCGGACCGCCTTGATGGCCCGGTTCAGCGACTCCTGGGTGCGCTCCACCAGCAGCCGGGACGCCTCGTCCACGTCTCCGCAGAGATACGTGGCGTTGTTGTCGCCGTGCACACCGTCGATGTACGCCGTGACGTCGAGGTTCACGATGTCGCCGTCGCGCAGCACCGTGGAGTCCGGGATGCCGTGGCAGATCACCTCGTTGAGCGAGGTGCAGAGCGACTTGGGGAAGCCGCGGTAGCCGAGCGTCGAGGGGTACGCGCCGTGGTCGCACATGAACTCATGGGCGACCCGGTCGAGTTCGTCCGTCGTGACGCCGGGGGCGATGTGCTTCGCGGCCTCCGCCATCGCCTGCGCGGCGATCCGGCCCGCGACGCGCATGCGCTCGACGGTGTCGGTGTCCTGGATCTCCGGACCGGTGTACGGGGTGGGGCCCGGCTTGCCCACGTATTCGGGGCGGCGGATCCTTCCGGGCACGGAACGGATGGGAGTGATCTCCCCGGGTGCGAGCAGCGACTGGCCAGACATGTCAGCGAGTCTAACCAGCGCGCTTGGGGCAGCATGGCCCCGAGGGAAGGAGCCGCTGATGGCCCTGTTCAAGAAGCGCACGGTCGGCAAGCCGGGCGAGTGGTACTACTGCCTGGAGCATCACAAGGTCGAGGAGGGCCCCGAGTGCCCGGCCAAGGACCGTTTCGGGCCGTACACCTCCCGCGAGGAGGCCCAGCACGCCATGGACACCGCACGGGAGCGGAACCTGGAGTGGGAGAACGACCCCAAGTGGCACGACGGGGGCACACCGCGCGACCCGGAGGCCTGACCGGGGCCACGGGCCCCCGGGCCCCCGCCTCCCGGGGGCCCGTACCTCAGGCCGCGGACGGGCTGGACTCCCTGGCCTCCCGCCTGCGCAGCGCGTCCTCGTCCGTCTCGGAGTCGTAGGTGAGCAGCTTCGGGAGCGCTGCCGCGAGCAGCGCGACCGAGGCCACGCACGCCACGCCACCGCTCCAGACCGCCGCCCGGGTCCCCGTCCAGCCCGCCATCGCACCGGCCCGCACCTGACCCAGCTGCGGGCCGACGCTGTACGAGAGCACCTCGATGCCCGCCAGCCGGCCCCGCAGCTCCTCAGGGATCGTCTGGTTCCAGATCGTGGAGCGGCCCAGACCGCTGAGCATGTCGCCCGCGCCCGCCACCGCCAGGCAGACCAGCACCACCCACACATTGCCGAACCACCCGGCCGCCGCGATCGCCAGCCCCCAGACCGCGGCCCCGGACACCACGAACAGCCCGTGCCGCCGCACCCGCGACGTCCAGCCGCTGGTCAGCCCCAGCACCAGCGAGCCGACCGAGCCCGCGGCGTACATCAGGCCCAGCGACCAGTCGGCGTCCAGGTCGTCCGCCAGGAACGGGAAGATCGCGTTCGGGAAGGCGAAGAACATCGCGGCCATGTCGACCGCGTACGTCCCCAGCAGCACCGGCCGGCTCCAGGCGTACTTCGCGCCCTCCACGATGCCGCGCAGCGACGGCTTGGCGCTGTCCCGGGCGGGCGGCGCGGGTGCCAGACGCAGGCACAGCAGCACGGAGACGGCGAAGGTGGCCACCGTTACCGCGTACGCCGTGGCGTGCCCGGCGTACGCGACCACCAGCCCCGCCACCGCCGGGCCGGTGATCGCGCCGAACTGCCAGCGCAGCGAGTTCAGCGCGGCGGCCGCGGTCTGCTGCTCGTGCGGGACGATCCGGGCCATCAGGGAGTCCAGCGCGGGTCGCTGGAGCCCGGAGAGCGCGGAGACCCCGGCCGCCACCACATAGAGCGGCCAGAGCATCGGGTCGGGCATCGCCGCGTTGACCAGGAGCACCAGGGCGAGCAGCCCCAGCCCCGCCTCGGTGGCCAGGATCACCCTGCGGCGGTCCACGGCGTCCGCGAGCGCCCCGCCGTACAGGCCGAAGACCACCAGCGGCACCAGCTCGACCGCGCCCATCACGCCGACGGCCAGCGGCGAACCCGTCAGCTCCTTGATCTGGAGCGGCAGCGCGATCATCGCCATGAAGCTGCCGAAGTACGTCACCAGGCCCTGGATCCACAGCAGCCGGAAGTCGGCGGAGGAGCGCAGGGGCGAGAGATCGGGCAGCAGGGCGGCCAGCCGGGCGGCCGGGGACGGGGCAGAAGTCACGGAAGGCCATGCTCCGGCGCCGCGGGGCCCGTCGCAACGGAATTTCCGCGGCGGGCCGGCCCCGGGCCGTCACCAGCGGGCAGGGGGCGGAGCCGTCAGCCGGTCGGCGAGCCGGGACAGCCGGTCCCGGAAGCCGCGGCGGCCGCGCGGCGCGGGGGCACTGTTCTCCCCGGCCGCCGCGCTCACCAGATGCTGCACGGTGTCCAGGTCCACGTCGTCGTCGCCGCTCACCGCGAGCGTCTCGTGGGCCAGCCCGCGCACCTCCGGGTCGCCGTCGTTCAGCGAGAGCACCGTGGCCCCGGCGCGCCGCGCGTCGTGCACCCGCTCCAGCAGCCCCGCACCGGGCCGCTCCGGGGCCACCAGCAGCAGCGTCTCGCCCCGCCCGGCCGCCTCGATCCTGCCCAGACCGACGGCCAGATGCGCGGGGCAGCCCGGCTCCACCCGGTGGCGTACCAGGGTGGGGGCCAGTTCCGGCAGCCCCGACCAGGTGGACTCGTCGACCAGATGGGCCGCCAGGTGCCACGGCTCGTACGCCGCCGTCCCCACCAGCAGCAGACCGCCGCCGTGCGGGACGACACAGGACCTCAGCGCCCCGGCGAACCGCCGGGTCGCGGCGGGCCACTCGGTCCCGGCGAGCACTTCACGGAGCAGGGCCACGCGTACGGCATCCATGGCCCGGCATCATGCCCGAGAGCCACCGCCCGGCACCGGGGAACGGCTGCGGACCAGCCGAACGGGGAACCGGGGTCTTTCGTCCGGATCACGCCCGGTCCCGCTCCGTGGCGGGCAGTAATGTCGGAGCCATGACTACGAATGGCAGTGACAGCGCGGCCAAGCCTCCCGCCAAGGACCCCTGGGACCTTCCCGACGTCTCCGGGCTGACCGTCGGCGTGCTCGGAGGCACCGGGCCCCAGGGGCGCGGCCTCGCCTACCGGTTCGCCCGCGCCGGGCAGCAGGTGATCATCGGCTCCAGGGCCGCCGACCGTGCGAAGAGCGCCGCCGAGGAGCTCGGCCACGGCGTGGAGGGCGCGGACAACGCGGAGTGCGCCCGCCGCAGCGACATCGTGATCGTCGCCGTGCCGTGGGACGGCCACGCCAAGACCCTGGAGTCGCTGCGGGACGAACTCGCGGGCAAGCTCGTCGTCGACTGCGTCAACCCGCTCGGCTTCGACAAGAAGGGCGCCTACGCGCTGAAGCCCGAGGAGGGCAGCGCCGCCGAGCAGGCCGCCGCCCTGCTCCCGGAGTCACGGGTCACCGCCGCCTTCCACCACCTCTCGGCGGTGCTGCTGCAGGACGGGAGCATCGAGGAGATCGACACCGATGTGCTGGTGCTGGGCGAGGCCCGCGCCGACACCGACCTCGTACAGGCGCTGGCGGGCCGGATCCCCGGCATGCGCGGCATCTTCGCCGGGCGGCTGCGCAACGCGCACCAGGTCGAGTCGCTGGTCGCCAACCTGATCTCCGTCAACCGCCGCTACAAGGCGCACGCCGGGCTCCGTACCACCGACGTCTGAGCCGGACCGGCCCCACCGGTGTCCGGGCCGGTCCCGCCCGCGGACCCACCCTGCGACGAGCGAAAAGGGGCATGGGGGACACTGGACGGGACCGCGCACCACCCCCGACAGGAGCCGCCCGCCATGCCCCGACTCGCTCTCTACGCCATCGCCGTCTGTGTCCTGGCGGTCGTCGCGGCCGTGATCTCGTTCGCCCGGGGCAGCCTGCTCGGGATCGTCTGGGTGCTGCTGGCCGGGCTCTCGTCCAACATGGCGTGGTTCTACCTGCGACGGCAGCGGGCGCGGACCGCCGAATGAGGCGGGGCGGCTCCTACGGTCCGACCGCGCAGAGCGGATACTCCTCGTTCCAGTTCTCCCAGAACCGGTAGGCGGCGCGGCCGCACTCCGTCTCCAGGCCGCTCACGCCCAGCGAGTCCAGCACGCCGTGGACCAGGTCGAAGAAGACATGGTTGATCCCCGGGATCCACAGCACGGCGAACACCGCGAGCAGTCCGAACTGCGCGAACGGCGCCACCTGGTGCCGGATCCGGTACGACAGCCAGGGCTCGATCACCCCGTACCCGTCCAGCCCGGGGACCGGCAGGGAGTTCAGGATCGCCGCGGTGACCTGGAGCAGGGCCAGGAACGCCAGCGCGTACCGGAACTCCCTCGGGACGCCGTCCAGCGCGTGCAGCCAGAACGGCGCCGTGCACACCAGCGCGAACAGCACATTCGTCAGCGGGCCCGCCGCCGAGATCAGACTGTGCCTCCAGCGCCCCCGGATCCGCCCCCGCTCGATGAAGACGGCGCCGCCGGGCAGCCCGATCCCGCCCATGATCACGAACAGCACCGGCAGCACGATGCTGAGCAGGGCGTGCGTGTAAGCGAGCGGATTGAGGGTGAGGTACCCCTTCGCACCGACCGAGATGTCCCCGCTGTGCAGTGCGGTACGGGCATGCGCGTACTCGTGGAGGCAGAGCGAGACCACCCAGGCAGCCGTGACGAAGACGAAGGCCGCGAGACCGTACGGGTATCCGGTACTCGTCCACACCGCCCAGCCCGACACCGCCGCCACGGCGACGATCCCGAGGAAGACCGGGCTGATCCGCCGGTCGCTGCGGGCTGCTGCGCTGGTCATCGGCGAACTCCTGACAGGCGGCCGGAAAGGGGACGGAGCGGAGGGCGAGCCCGACCGTACCGCCGACACGTCACAAACGTCTCGCGCCGGGGCGGTGGTTCCGGAAAGGGTGGGGGCATGACGAGCGATCCCGGAACACGGCGCACAGGGGTGCGACCGGACATGTGTGCCCATCCCGGTCCCGGTCACGGAGAATAGGCCGGTGCGCTACTGCATTCTCGGAACGGCCCGGGCACTCCGCGACGACGGCACGGCCGTCGCCCTCGGCGGGGCGCGGCTGCGCGCCCTGCTCACCGTCCTCGCGCTGCGCCCCGGACGCACCGTCCCCGCCGCCGTGCTCGTCGACGAGGTGTGGGACGGCGAGCCGCCCGCCGACGCGGTGGGCGCCCTGCAGGCGCTCGTCGGCCGGCTCCGGCGCGCCGTCGGCCACGACGCGGTGATCTCCGCGGACAGCGGCTACCGGCTGGCCGCCGAGCCGGACGCCGTCGACCTCCACCGCTTCGAACGGCTCGCCGGGGAGGGCGCGCGGGCGCTGGAGGAGGGCGACGCGACGAAGGCCGAGGCCGTGCTCGACGACGCTCTCGGCCTGTGGGGCGGGCCGGTCCTGGCCGATCTGCCCGACCGCGACGCCGTCGCGGCCCGCTGGGAGGCCCGGCGTCTGGACGCCCGCCGCAACAGGCTCCGCGCGGCCCTCGCGCTCGGCCGCGCGGACGAGGTCCTGCCCGAACTGGTGGCCCTGTGCGCCGAGCACCCCATCGACGAACCCCTCCAGGCGCTGCGGCTTCGGGCCCTGCGCGACGCCGGGCGCACGGCACAGGCCCTGGCCGCCTACGACGAGGTCCGCACCGTGCTCGCCGACCGCCTCGGCACCGACCCCGGCCCCGAACTGCGCTCGCTCCACGCCGAACTGCTCCGTCAGGACCCGCCCCGCCCACCCGCACCACCGGCCCGCACCGGGCCCCCCGCCGCACGGCAGGGCAACCTCCGGGCCCGGCTCACCAGCTTCGTCGGGCGCGAGGGCGACATCGACACCCTGCGCGAGGACCTCGCGCACGCCCGTCTCGTCACCCTCCTGGGCCCCGGCGGCGCGGGCAAGACCCGGCTCTCCCAGGAGGCCGCCGAATCCGTCGCGCCCGCCTGGCCGGACGGCGTCTGGCTGGCCGAACTCGCCCCCGTCGACGACCCCGATGCGGTGCCGGAGGCCGTACTGACCGCGCTCGGCGCCCGCGAGACCGTGCTGCGCGGCGCCGGAGCCGAGGAGCTCAGGGTCGCCGAGGGAAACGTGAACGACCCCCTCGCACGCCTCACCGAGCACTGCTCCCGGCGCCGCATGCTGCTGCTCCTGGACAACTGCGAACACCTCGTCGGGGCCGCCGCCGCGCTCGCCGACCACCTGCTCGCGCACTGCCCGCACCTCACCGTGCTCGCCACCAGCCGCGAACCCCTCGGCGTGCCGGGCGAGTTCGTCCGCCCCGTCGAACCGCTGCCCGACCCGATGGCGCTGCGCCTGTTCGCCGAACGCGGCGCCGCCGCCCGGCCGGGCTTCCGGACCGACGCGGACGAGGAGACCGCGGCCGCCTCGGCGGAGATCTGCCGCCGCCTCGACGGACTGCCGCTCGCCATCGAACTCGCCGCCGCCCGGCTGCGGATGCTCGGCCCGCGCCAGATCGCCGACCGGCTCGACGACCGGTTCCGCCTGCTCACCAGCGGAGCCCGCACCGTACTGCCCCGCCAGCAGACCCTGCGTGCCGTCGTCGACTGGTCCTGGGACCTGCTCGACGAACCCGAACGCGCCGTGCTGCGCCGGCTCTCCGTCTTCGCGGGCGGCTGCACCCTGACCGCGGCCGAGGCGGTCTGCGCGGACGGGCCGCAGGGCGCGCGCGAGGTCGCCGGGCTGCTCGGCTCCCTCGTCGACAAATCGCTCGTCGTCGCCGCGCCCGCCGAGGACGGCGAGATGCGCTACCGGCTGCTGGAGACCGTCGGCGAGTACACCTCCGCCCGGCTCGACGAGGCGGCGGAACGCGGCCCCGTGGTCCGGCGCCACCTGGTGTTCTTCCGGGAGCTGGTCCGCACCACGGAGCCCCGGCTCCGCGGCGCCGGACAGCGGTCCGCCGTCGAACTCCTCCAGCGCGAGTACGAGAACATCCGCACCGCCCTGCGAAGCGCCGTCGCCGCCCGCGACGAGCAGGAGGCGCTCTGCATGGTGCTCTCGCTGTGCTGGTACTGGCAGATGCGCGATCTGAGCAGCGACGCGCTGCACTGGGCCGACGCCGCCGCGGCGCTGGGCCCCGACCCCTTCGCCCCGCCCGCCGAACCCGCGCCCTCCATCCACGAACGCTGCACCGACGCACCGCCGCCCATGGGGCCCGAGCTGCTCCAGGAGGCACGCCGCCAGGCGGGCCTGATCCGGCTGGTCAGCATGGACCACGCCGCCGAGAGGTGGACCGACGAGGCGAGCATGGCCCGGCTGCGGGTCATCGCGGACACCTACCGGGCCGGCCAGCCGCAGACCTGCCGGGTCCCGGCATCGCTCTGGTTCTTCGCGGTCATGCTCGTCGGGGAGACCGGGAGGCTGCGCGAGCTGCTGGACGAAACGGTCCGCGCCTGCCGGGAGTTCGGCTACGAATGGGAGCTCGCCGCGGCCCTCCAGATGCGGGCCAACGTGCTGGCCAACCGGCCCGAGTGGGCGGGCGACGCGCGCACGGACGCCGACGAGAGTCTGGAGCTCTTCAGCCGGATCCGTGACGACTGGGGCGTCGCCGAATCGCTCTCGGCACGGGGCGAGGCCCATGAACGCCGGGGCGAGTACGCGCGCGCGGCCGAGGACTTCCGGGTCTCCATCGGCCACGCGGAGAAGCTGGGCGCACCCTCCCAGGTGGCGGTCCTGCGCACCCGGTACGCGGCCGTGCTCACCGAGATGGACCGCGGCGCCGAGGGCGAGGCGATCCTGCGCGAGGTGATCGCCGGGCGGCACGACACGAGGTCCATCGCCCGACTCCATCTCGCCATGTGGCTGGGGCGCACCGGCCGCACCGGCGAGGCGCGCGAGCAACTGGCCGTGCTGCGCGGCGAGTTCCACTCCGAGACCGTGGCGATCTTCGAAGGGGTCGTGCTGGGCGCGATGGCCTGGCTGGACAACCAGGACGGGCTGTACGCGCAGGCCCTGCCCGGGGGACTGGTGGCGCTGGAGCGGTCCCACGACCGGCTGTCGCAGTTGGTGGCGCCGCAGATGTCCGTCATCAGTCTCGTCTCCGTCGCCCGTTCACTGGCCGGCATCGGCGGCGAGCGGCGGGCCACCACCGCGGCCCGGCTGCTGGGGGCGGGCCGGGAACTGCTGCCCCGGGGCCACGTACCGACGTCGATGGAGCGGGACGACTGGGCCAGGGCGGAGGAACTGGCCGTCGCCGTGCTCGGCCGGGACGCCTACCGGAGCGCGTACACCGAGGGCGGCGGCCTCTCCCTGGAGGAGGCCACCGCCCTCGTGGACGCGTACCGGGAATGACCCCGCCGGTCAGGACTTCTTGCGGAACCTGGAGACCGCGAGCGGCGCCATCACCGCGGTGATGGCCACGGTCCAGCCGAGCGTCACCAGGACCGAGTGGGCGAGCGGGCCGCCCATCATCAGGGCGCGTGCTGCGTCGGCCAGGTTGGACAGCGGGTTGTAGTCGGTGAACGTCTGGAGCCAGCCGGGCATCGTCTTCGTCGGGGCGAAGATCGAGGAGCCGAACTGGAGCGGCATCAGCACCAGCATCCCCATTCCCTGAACCGCCTGGGCCGTCTTCATGGTCAGTCCGAGCAGGATGAAGATCCACATGATGGCGGCGCCGAACGCGGCCGACAGCGCGATCGCCCCGATCAGTCCGAGCACCGACTCCTGGAGCTCCATGCCGAGCGCGAAGCCCATGGCCAGCAGGATGAGGGTGGCGACCATCATCCGGCCCAGCTCGACCACGATCTTCGCGATGAGCACCGAGGAACGGGCGATCGGCATCGTCCGGAACCGGTCCATGACGCCCTTGCGGAAGTCGTCGTTGACGCCGGAGCCGACCGCCATGGCGATGTTCATGCCCATCATCGCCATCAGCCCGGGGATCAGGTAGTTCAGATACTCCTGCCGGCCGCCGCCCATGCTGCCGCCGACCGATCCGCCGAAGACGTACACGAACAGCAGCGTGAAGATGATCGGCATCAGGAGCGCGTCGAACATCGACTCCGGATCCTTCTTGATCTGGAGCATGTTGCGCCGCACCAGCGCGCCGATGTGGCGCAGATTGTTGCGCAGCCCTATCCGGCCCTCGTCGTGGACCGTCCTCGCCCGGGCGGACCCGGCGGGCGTGGGCGTGGGTGTCAGAGTCGCCGTGCTCATGCCGCGACCTCCTCGGGGATCGTGTCGGCGGCGGAAGCGGACTTCTCGCCGGTGATGGCCAGGAAGACCTCGTCCAGGCTGGGCAGCGCGGTGGCGACGTGCGCCAGCGGGAAGCCCCGGGCGCCGAGCAGGCCTATGACGGCGGTCAGCTGCTCGTCGCTGAGGATCGGTACGTACAGCAGTCCCTCGTCCGGGACGGCCTGCGCACCCGAGACCCCGTCGAGGCCCGCCTCGCGGATCGCCTGCGCCATCGCGGGCAGCTGCGCCGGGTCCGAGGGCCGGATCTGCAGGGTGCGGCCGCCGACCTTCGCCTTCAGCTCGTCGACCCCGCCGCGGGCGATGATCTTCCCCTTGTCGATGACGGTCAGCTCGCTGGCGAGCTGCTCGGCCTCTTCCATGTACTGGGTGGTGAGCAGCACGGTCGCCCCCTCCGCGACCATCCGCTGCACCTCGTCCCAGACCTCGTTGCGGGTCCGGGGGTCGAGCCCCGTCGTCGGCTCGTCCAGGTACAGCACGGCCGGGCTGCCGATCATCGAGGCGGCCAGGTCGAGCCGGCGCCGCATGCCGCCGGAGTAGTCCATCGCGGCCTTCCGGGCCGCTTCGGTGAGCGAGAACCGCTCCAGCAGCTCATCGGCCCGGGACCGGGCGGTCTTTCGGGGCAGATCGAGCAGCCGCCCGATCATGTAGAGGTTCTCCCAGCCGGAGAGCTTCTCGTCGACCGAGGCGTACTGCCCGGTCAGGCCGATGGTGCGGCGCAGCTGCCGGGGCTGCTTCACCACGTCGTAGCCCGCCACGGTGGCGTGTCCGGCGTCGGGAACGATCAGGGTGGACAGGCAGCGTACGAGCGTGGTCTTGCCTGCTCCGTTGGGACCGAGGACACCGAGCACGGTGCCTTCGCGGACATCGAGGTCCACGCCGTCCAGAGCCTTGGTCGAGCCGTAGTGCTTGACCAGCCCCCGGACCTCCACGGCGTTCGGGCCGCTCCTGGGGTTCTTGTCGATTCGCGTCATGTCCACCATGGGACCAGCCGCCACCGACAACCCGCCGACAGCGGGCCGACAGCCCGCCGATGGGGGATGTCGGCGGGCTGTCGGTGGTGCGGGCAGTGGTTCAGGCGGAACGAACCGGCGGGACCGGTGGAACTGGGGTCTCTCGTTTGGATCATGCCGGGCTGATCCAAACGAAAGACCCTAGTGGAAGGTGTGCTCGGCGGCCGGGAAGGCGCCGCCGACGACCTCTTCCGCGAACTCCTTCGCCGCGTCGCCCAGTACCTGGCGCAGGTTCGCGTACTGCTTGGTGAAGCGCGGCACCTTGCCGCCGGTCAGCCCGACCATGTCGGTGTAGACCAGCACCTGGGCATCGGTGTCGGGACCGGCGCCGATGCCGACGGTCGGGATGTGCAGGGTGCGGGTGACCTCGGCGGCCAGTTCGGCCGGTACGAGCTCCAGGACGACGGCGAACGCGCCCGCGTCCTGCACGGCCTTGGCGTCGCGCAGCATCTGCTGGGCGGCCTCCTCGCCGCGGCCCTGCACCCGGTAGCCCATCGCGTTGACGGACTGCGGGGTCAGGCCGATGTGGGCCATGACCGGGATACCGGCGTCGACCAGCAGCCTGATCTGCTCGTGGCTGCGCTCGCCGCCCTCCAGCTTGACCGCGCCGACACCGGACTCCTTGATCAGCCGGGTGGCGTTGCGCAGGGCCTGGACGGGGCCCTCCTGGTACGCCCCGAAGGGCAGGTCGGCGACGATCAGGGCACGCCTGGTGCCCCGCACGACGGCGGCCGAGAGGATCGCGATCTCGTCCATCGTGACGGGCACGGTGGTCTCGTAGCCGAGATGGCAGTTGCCCATGGAGTCGCCGACGAGCATGACCGGGATCCCGGCCTCGTCGAAGACGGACGCGGTCATCGCGTCGTAGGCGGTGAGCATGGGCCACTTCTCGCCGCGCTCGGTGGCGGCGGCGATGTCATGGATGGAGATACGGCGGGTGCTCTTGCCTCCGTACAGCGCCTTGCTGCTGTCGGCGGGGGCTCCCGCGGGGGATGGTGCGGACTGATTCCGCGCAGCCTGAAGCGACATTGCGAACGGCTCCTTCATCATCTCGAGGCGCCCTGACGGCGTCCCCGGATCGCTTCCATGGTGGCATCCCGCAGCGGTCCACGGGAAGTGGGTCCGCACACGCCCGTGCGGGCATGGCCGGAAGGCGACTCCGAATGGTCATGTGTTTGCAATACGAGACGGTTCCGTATCGAAATCGGATAAGCTCCTTGCCATGTCGATGCCGTCCGGTGCTCGCGCTGCCGTGCCCCAGATCCCGGAGGCGGTCCACCGCCGCCGCTGGGCGATCCTGGTCGTCCTGATGTTCAGCCTGCTCATCGTCGTGCTGGACAACTCGATCCTGAACGTCGCGGTCAAGACCATCGCCAGCCCCGCACCCACGGGCCTCGGGGCCACCCAGAGCGAGCTGGAGTGGGCGATCAACGCCTACACGCTCGTGTTCGCCGGATTCCTGTTCACCGCGGGCCTGCTCGGCGACCGCATCGGCCGCAAGAAGGTGCTGCTCTTCGGCATCCTGCTGTTCGGCGTCGGCTCCGCGCTGGCCGCCATGTCCGGCTCGCCCGCCCAGCTGATCACCTGGCGTGCCCTGATGGGCTTCGGCGCCGCGTTCGTCATGCCGGCCACCCTCGCGGTCCTGATGAACGTCTTCGAGCGCGAGGAACAGCCCAGGGCCATCGGCATATGGGCGGGCAGCGTCGGCGTGGCCATCGCGATCGGCCCGATCACCGGCGGGCTGCTGCTCGAACACTTCTGGTGGGGCTCGATCTTCCTGGTCAATGTGCCGGTGGTGGCCGTGGCGCTGACCGCGATGGTGCTGCTGGTCCCGGACTCCAAGGACCCGAACCCGGGCCGGACCGACCCGTTCGGCGTCGGGCTCTCCATCGTCGGCCTGGTGCTGCTGGTGTACGGCATCATCCGCGGCGGCCAGCTCGCCGACTTCACCGACCCCGTCGTGCTGCTGTCGAGCCTCGGCGGCCTGCTCGTCCTGGCCTGGTTCGTCTGGCACGAGAAGCGCAGCAGTCACCCGGCCATCGACATCGCGTACTTCAGGGAGCCGTCGTTCGCCGCGGCCGTCGCCGCCATAGCGCTGGTCTTCTTCGCGCTGATGGGGGTGACCTTCTTCTCCGCCTTCTACATGCAGAGCGTGCGCGGCTGGACCGCGCTGCAGGCGGGGCTGATGCTCCTGCCGCTGGCGGCCGCCCAGATGATCTTCGCGCCGCGGGCCCGGCTGCTCGTCGACCGCTTCGGCGCCCGGGCCACCTGCACCGGCGGCATGCTGCTGGTCGCGCTCGGACTGGCCTCGTTCACGCTGTTCGACGGCACCACGCCGGTCTGGGTGCTGTGCCTGCTCTTCTTCGTCCAGGGCACGGGCATGGCCCATGTGATGACGCCGGTCACCGTCTCGGTGATGCAGGCGCTGCCCCGCGAGAAGGCCGGTTCCGGATCGGCCGTCAACAACACCTTCCGGCAGGTCGGCGGGGCGCTCGGGGTCGCCGTGCTCGGCTCGGTGCTCTCCACCGTCTACCGGGGCGACATCGAGGGGCACCTCGGCGCGGTCCCGGCCGGCGCCAGACAGGCGGCGGGGGAGTCGATCGAGGCGACGCTCGGCATCGCCGACAAGCTGGGCCCGGCGGGCGCCCCGCTGATCGTCTCGGCGAACGACGCGTTCCTGAAGGCCATGCACGTCACCGCCGCCGGTTCCGCGAGCGTCGCCCTGGTGGGCACGCTCGTCGTCGCGCTGTTCCTGCCGGGGAAGCCGCCCGCCGGACCGGGGGCCGGCGGATCGGACGAGGGCGACCGTTCGGTGCGTGCGGCGGGGGCGGGCCGGTGAGACCGGTGGCCCGGAAGTACTGAGGAGTGGAGCGACGTGCGGGTACAGGCACAGGCGGAAGGCCGGAACCGGGCGGTCCGGGAGGAACCGGAACCGCGACGGGGCCGGCCGCGCAGCGCGGCGGCCGAGCGGGCGATCCTGGACGCCGTCGTCGGACTGCTGGAGGCCGGTGAGCCCCTGGCCGGCCTCTCCATCGAGCGCATAGCCCGTACCGCCGGCGTCGGCAAGGCGACCATCTACCGGCGGTGGAGCGGCAAGGAGGAACTCTTCGTCGACGTCCTGAAGGACATGGAGCCGCCGGAGCCCGCCGTCTCCGGCACCGCCGGCCTCGACGACCTGCGGCTGCTGCTGGATTCGATGCGCAGACGCGGCCTGGCCCAGCGCTCCTCGGTCCTGCTGCACAACGTGTTCGCGCAGATGAAGAGCCACCCCAAGCTGTGGGCGGAGTACCACGGCAATGTCATCGCGCCCCGCCGCGTCGCCATGCTGGCGGCCGTGCAGCGCGCGGTCGACGCCGGGGAGCTGCGCGCGGACCTGGACGTGGGGCTGATGGACGACCTGTTCCTGGGGCCCATGCTCGTACGCACCATCCACCGGCCCGACGCGCCGCTGCCCGAGGACCTCGCCGACCGCATCGTCCGGATCCTGGTCGAGGGCCTGGCGCCCCGCCCGGCCGACGGCGCGTGACACACCCGGGCGCCCGGCACTCCCGTACACCCGGCAATTCAGGAAACGGAACCGGACCCGCCCGATTGTGATCGTTCTGTCACAAGCCCCTCCGGGCCCCGCCCGGCCGGAACCCTCCGGACCCCGCCCCTCGTCCTCGTGGCAGTACGGCCGTCGTCGACGGCAGGAAACCCGTCGCCCATCGCCTAGGGTCGTGGACGCGGCGACATGCACGGCAAGGCAGTGAGGACAGCGCGATGGTGCAGGCGTACGGAGCGGACACCGGGAACGACCGTGCGGAGCCGGGCCCGGAGCCGGATCCGGTGCGCGCCGGGTCGGGGTCCCGCCTGCGTGAGCTGCGCGACAGGTGGACCAGGGACCCGGGTATCTGGCGGCGCGGCATCGTCCTCGCCCTCTGCTCGGTCCTGCTCACCTTCGTGATGGCCTTCCACGCCAAGATCCCGAACGCCATCGGCAACCTGGGCAGCCTCTCGGAGACGTTCCTGCCGTGGTTCGGGGTGTTCGTCCCGCTGCTGCTGGTCCTCGGCCTGGTGCGCCGCTCGGCGACCGCGCTGATCGCCCTGCTGCTGCCGGTCGTGGTCTGGTTCAACGTCTTCGGCGGCCTGCTCACCGACAAGTCCGGCAGCGGCGGCGACCTCACCGTGGCCACCCACAACGTCAACGCCGACAACCCCGACCCGGCGGGCACCGCCCGCAAGGTCGCGGCCTCCGGCGCCGACGTCATCGCCCTGGAGGAGCTGCCGAGCGGCAAGGTGGCGACGTACGAGGCGGCCCTCGCCGACCGCTACCGGTACCACTCGGTGCAGGGCACCGTCGGCCTGTGGAGCAAGTACCCGATGAGCGGCACCAAGCCGGTCGACATCAAGATGGGCTGGACCCGGGCGATGCGCTCCACGGTGACGACCCCGAAGGGCGAGGTCGCCGTCTACGTGGCCCACCTGCCGTCCGTACGGGTCAAGCTGCACGCCGGATTCACCGCCAACCAGCGCGACGACAGCGCGGACGCCCTGGGCGAGGCCATCGCCCACGAGAAGCTCGGCAGGGTGATCCTGCTCGGCGACCTCAACGGCACGATGAACGACCGCGCGCTGAACGGCGTCAGCGCCCAGATGCGCTCCACCCAGGGCGCGGCGGGCAACGGCTTCGGCTTCAGCTGGCCGGCCTCGTTCCCGATGGCGCGGATCGACCAGATCCTGGTGAAGGGCGTCGAGCCGATGTCCTCGTGGACGCTCGGGGCGACGGAGAGCGACCACCTGCCGATCGTGGCGCGCGTGCAGCTCTGAGGCGTGACACCGGTGACGCGGTGAGCCGTTCCGCCACCGGCTCCGAACGCTGACGAAACGGTCCGTTCACCCGCCGGGACAGAGCGTCTGAGAGAATTTGTTCCGTTCGGGAACCAAGGGTGTCCGGCGACGGCGCCGGATGGGCCGCGCACCGGCCCGCCCGGTTCCCTCCTCCGCCTCCCGCCCACCGGTCCGCCCTGTCCGGCCGGGGCGGTCCGGGCTTCCCGCGGAAAGGTCTCTCCTCATGCCCCTGGCCCTGCTCGCACTCGCGGTGAGCGCCTTCGGCATCGGTACCACGGAGTTCGTGATGATGGGCCTGCTGCCCGATGTCGCGGACGACCTGGGCACCTCCGTACCCACCGCCGGCCACCTCGTCTCGGCGTACGCGATCGGTGTCGTGGTGGGAGCCCCGCTGCTCACCGCCGTCGGCTCCCGCATCCCGCGCAAGCGGATGCTCCTGCTGCTGATGACCCTCTTCACCGTCGGCAACCTCGCCTCCGCCTTCGCCCCCGGCTTCGGCTGGCTGCTGGGCGGCCGGTTCCTGGCCGGGCTGCCGCACGGGGCGTTCTTCGGCGTCGGCGCGGTCGTCGCGGCCCGGCTGGTCCCCGAGGGGCGCCGGGCCCGGGCCGTGGCCACCATGTTCCTCGGGCTCACCGTCGCCAATGTCGTCGGCGTCCCGGCGGCCACCCTGCTCGGCCAGCACCTCGGCTGGCGGGCCACCTTCCTGGTCGTCGCGGCGATCGGGCTCTGCGCGCTGGCGGCGCTCGCCCGGCTCGTACCGCAGGTGCCCCTCGACGCCCATCAGGGCCTGGGCCGGGAACTGCGCGCCCTCGGCGACCGCCAGGTGCTGCTCGGCCTGCTCACCGCCGTCCTCGGCTTCGCCGGGGTCTTCGCCGTGTACTCCTACCTCTCGGCCATGACGACCGAGGTGATGGGCTTCGGCGAGTCCGCGGTGACGCCGGTGCTCGCGCTCTTCGGCATCGGCATGACCCTCGGCGCACTCGCGGCGGGACCGCTCACGGACCGGGCGCTGCGGCCGACGCTCTACGGATCGCTCGGCGCGCTCGCCGTCGTCCTCGCGGTCTTCCCGTTCGCCGTCCATGCGCGGTGGGCCGCGCCGGTGCTGGTGGTGCTGCTGGGCGGGGTCGGCTTCATGACGACCACACCGCTCCAGATGCTGGTCATGAACAAGGCCAAGGACGCCCCGACCCTGGCGTCCGCCTCCAACCACTCCGCGTTCAACCTCGCCAACGCGGGCGGCGCGTGGCTGGGCGGCGCCGCGATCGCGGCGGGCTGGGGATGGACCTCCCCGGCCCCGGTCGGCGCGGCCCTCGCGGTCGCGGGCCTGGCGGTCGCGGTCACGGCCGGCCTGCTGGACCGGGAACGCACACCGGGGACGTCGAGGGTGGTGGCCCGTGCGCAGGCGCGGCCCGCACGGGACGACACCCCGGTGGACACGCGCTGAGACGCGTGGGCGCGGTGACCGGGCGGACCGGTCACCGCGCGCCCACGCCCCGCTCAGCCCGACTCGCGCCACCGGTTGGTGATCGGCAGCCGCCGGTCCTTGCCGAAGCCCTTGGGGGAGATCTTGGTGCCCGGCGGGTACTGCCGCCGCTTGTACTCCGCGGTGTCGACCATCCGCAGTGTCTTCGCGACCAGGGCCTTGTCGAACCCGGCCGCGACGATCTCGTCCAGCCCCTGGTCCCGGTCGACGTACAGCTCCAGGATCCGGTCCAGCACGTCGTAGTCGGGCAGCGAGTCCGTGTCGACCTGGCCCGGGCGCAGCTCGGCGCTGGGCGGCTTGGTGATGGACGCCTCCGGGATCGGCGGGGTCTGCCCGCGCTCCTCGGCGGCCCGGTTGCGCCACTTCGCGAGGCGGAAGATCGACGTCTTGTAGACGTCCTTGATCGGGCCGTACGCCCCGACCGAGTCGCCGTACAGCGTCGAGTAGCCGACCGCCAGCTCGGACTTGTTGCCCGGTGCGAGGACGATCTGGCCCTCCTGGTTGGAGACGGCCATCAGCATCGTGCCGCGCAGCCGGGACTGCAGGTTCTCCTCGGCGAGACCGGTGAGCCCCAGCGAGCCCATGTACGCGTCGAACATCGGCTCGATCGGTACGGTGCGGAAGTTCAGCCCGGTGCGGCGGGCCAGCTCGGCCGCGTCGCCCTTGGAGTGGTCCGAGGAGTACTTCGACGGCATCGAGATGCCGTACACGTTCTGCGCGCCCAGCGCGTCGCAGGCGATCGCCGCGACCAGCGCCGAGTCGATCCCGCCGGAGAGCCCGATCAGCACACTGCTGAAGCCGTTCTTGGCGGCGTACGCCCGCAGGCCCACGACCAGCGCCGAGTACAGCTCCTCGTCGTCGTCCAGCCGCTCCGCGTACCCGCCGCCCAGCTCCGCCGGGTACGCCGCGAGGGGCTCCTCGGAGAGCACCACGTGGTCGATCCGCAGCCCGTCGTTGACGACACCGGACGGCGGCTCGGCGGCGGCCGCCGGCAGCTCCAGGTCGAGTACGACGCTGCCCTCGGCGAACTGCGGGGCACGGGCGATCACTTCGCCGTCCCGGTCGACCACGATCGAGTCGCCGTCGAAGACCAGCTCGTCCTGGCCGCCGATCATCGCCAGGTACGCGGTGGTGCAGCCCGCCTCCTGGGCCCGCTTGCGGACCAGTTCCAGCCGGGTGTCGTCCTTGTCCCGCTCGTACGGCGAGGCGTTGATCGACAGCAGCAGCCCGGCGCCGGCGGCCCGCGCGGCCGGCACCCGGCCGCCGTCCTGCCAGAGGTCCTCGCAGATCGCGAGCGCCACGTCCACGCCGTGGACCCGTACGACCGGCATCGAGTCGCCCGGCACGAAGTACCGGAACTCGTCGAAGACGCCGTAGTTGGGGAGGTGGTGCTTGGCGAAGGTCAGCGCGACCTGCCCGCGGTGCAGCACCGCCGCGGCGTTCCGCGGGGAGCCGGCGGGCTGGCCGTAGCGGGGCTGGGCCGTCTCGGAGCGGTCGAGGTAGCCGACCACGACCGGCAGCTCCCCGAAGCCCTCCGCGTCGAGCCGGGCGGCGAGCGCGCGCAGCGCCTGCCGCGAGGCCTCGACGAAGGACGGGCGCAGGGCCAGGTCCTCGACCGGGTAGCCGGTCAGCACCATCTCCGGGAACGCCACCAGATGGGCGCCCTGTTCGGCGGAGTGGCGGGTCCAGTGGACGATCGCCTCGGAGTTGCCGGAGAGATCACCGACGGTCGAGTCGATCTGATTCAGTGCGAGACGTAGTTGAGGCACGCGCACCAGTGTAATCGTCTGACTGACGCAATGTCCTGGCGGGCCGCGGAACCAAGGCCGCGGCCCGCCAGGAGCCGGGTCCCGCGGCCCTCAGCGGCGGTAGCCGATGACCGTCATCATGCCCACGTCCGAGTGGTAGATGTTGTGGCAGTGGAGCATCCACAGCCCCGGGTTGGTCGCGTCGAACTCGACGGCCAGGGAACTGTCCGGCCGGATGATCGCGGTGTCCTTGCGTGCCCAGTCGACCGCGCCCCGGCGGGTGGCCCGGTGGCTCGGCCCCGCCGGTCCCACCAGGCCGAACGAGTGCCCGTGCAGGTGGATGGGGTGCCACATCTCCGTGACGTTGAAGAACTCCAGCCTGACCCGCTCGCCCTCCCGCACCGGATGGCGCTGGTGGGGGTTGTAGGGCTCGTGGTCGAAGGCCCAGTCGTACGCCTTCATGTTGCCGGTCATCCTGAACCGGATGGTCCGGTCGGGCTTGCGCGAGGACAGCTTCACGGACTCGTCCGGCATCAGTCCGTACGCCTCCACCAGCTCTCCGTCCAGCTCCCTGGGGCGTACGGACGCGGTGGGCGCCTTCCCCTGGCCGGTGCGGAGCAGGGCCAGCGCCGAGGCCCTCTTGCCCTCCGCGAGCGCGGTCAGCGGGAACACCCCGTCGCCGGCGGTGATCATCACGTCGTACCGCTCGCCCATGCCCATCAGCAGGGCGTCCGTCGTTCTGTGCCGGACCGGGTAGCCGTCGGTGTGGGTGATCGTCATCCGGTGGCCGCCGAGCGCCACCCGGAAGGCGGTGTCGCCGCCCGCGTTGATGATGCGCAGCCGGATCCGGTCGCCGGGCTTGGCGGCGAAGGACGTGGGGGACTTCGCGGTGCGGCCGTTGATCAGGTAGTACGGATAGGCGACATCGCCCCCGTGGCTGTCGAGCAGTTCGCTGTAGGAGTCCCTCGTCATCCGCGAGGGTCCGGAGCGGCCCTTGGCGGGCTTGGCGGGGGCTCCGTGCGCGCCGCTGCCGTGGTCCATGCCGCCCCTGCCGCCGCTGAGCTCGTACAGCACCGAGTCGGGCGTCGAGCCGTCCACCCCGTCGACCCAGTCGTCCAGGACGACGACCCATTCCTTGTCGTACTTGAGGGGCTCCCTGGGGTCGTCGACGATCAGCGGCGCGTACAGTCCGCGGTCCTGCTGGACGCCCGTGTGCGGGTGGAACCAGTACGTCCCCGCGTGCGGGACCTTGAACCGGTAGGCGAATTCCGCACCGGGCTTGATGGGTGCCTGGGTCAGAGCGGGCACCCCGTCCATGTCGTTGCGCACATTGAGCCCGTGCCAGTGCAGTGTCGTTTCCGCAGGCAGGTGGTTGGCAAAGTTGACGGCGAGGGTGTCGCCCATCGTGACCCGCAGCTCCTTGCCGGGCAGCCGGGCGTCGTACGCCCAGGAGCCGACGGTGAGCCCGTCGCCCAGATCGAGCCGGGACGGGGTGGCGACGAGGTCGATCTTCCGTACGGGGCCGGAGCCCCGCTTGGCCTCGGCCGCCGCGACCTCCTCCCCGCCGGGGGAGACGTACCCGTCATCGGACTTCCCGCGGGGCGGGGTCCCGTGGTTCACGCCGCCGTGGCTCGTGCCACCGGCGTTCGCGCTGCCGGTCTTCTTGCCGCCGTGGCCATGGCCGGTGTCGGATTCGTCGGAGCAGGCGGCCAGTACCGCCGTGCCGGCGGTGGCGAAAGCGGCGCCGAGCACGGCGCGTCGGGTGGGTGGAGTGCGCATGACGGAGTGCACCTCGGGGTGTTGTCGGTATTTCGGTCTGCTGGGAGAGGGGGAGGCGCGCCCCCTTCTATATGCGCAGCACCGACAACGGGGCGGGACGGACGCCGCCCTGCCGGGGCCCCGGCCCCGGCAGGGGAGCGACCCTGACCGCGACGCCCCTGAGGAGGTGGAGGATCCCGATGAGCAGCGAGACGCACAGCAGCAACTGTCCGTATGTCGCACCTTCACTCAGGGTCATGCAGAGCACCCTACCCCCGCCGGGTATCCGGCGCGCGCGGAGACGTTTCTCCGCAGCGGTACGGGCTCCGGCGGGGGAGGGCGAGGCAATGGCCCGGCACCCTTCGGGCAGGGGGCACCGGGCCATCGGCGCAGCAGGACTGCGGACCGGGTCGGCGCGGGCGGTCAGCCGCGCGCGTAGACCTTCTCCGCCCAGCCGGCGATCTGTTCCTCGGTGAGGTGCTGCGCCAGGTCGGCTTCGCTGATCATGCCGATCAGCATCTTGTTCTCGATCACCGGAAGCCGGCGGATGCGATGGGTCTGCATCTCCTCCAGCACCATCTCCACATCGGCTTCCGAGTCGATCCAGCGAGGGGTGCCGTGGGCGAGGTCGCCCGCCGTCATCTTGGACGGGTCGTGGCCCATGGCCACACAGCCGACCACGATGTCCCGGTCCGTGAGGATGCCGATCATCCGGTCCTGCTCGCCATTGGCCGAGATGGGCAGCGCACCGACCTTGTGGTCGCGCATCAGCTGCGCGGCCCGGTCGAGCGTCTCGTGCGCGGGGATCCACGTGGCCCCGGTGTGCATGATGTCCTTGGCGGTGGTCATGAGGGATTCCTCCTGCGTGCCGATGGGCATGCTGTACGACCCCGAGCGAACCCATCGTCATGGGCCCGTTCGGGGGACGCGACCGCTATCACCCGTTCGGGTGCACCTGCGGCCGGAGGGAATCTTTCAGGAGCGGGGTCCCGCGCCTCGCGCCGCCGGCATGTCGGCCATCGCGTCCGGCTCCGACTGCTGGGCCTCTGCCATTCCCCGGGCGAGCCGCTTCTCCGCCGGCACCGTGCCCGCGAACAGCAGCGCGAGCGCCACGGCGGAGCCGGCCGCTCACCGCACGCGCCGGACGCGTTCCGTACCGGTCACTGCGCCACCGGTCACTGCTCCCCCAGGCCGCCCGTGCAGGGCGCACCGGGCTCGGGCGTCTGCGGCCCCTGCACGAACTGCGAGAAGAACCGGTCGACCCGCGGGTCGTCGGCGCCGTCCACCGTCACCTGCTTGCCCCAGGCGGTCAGCATGATCGCCCCGGACTGTTCCTCGTACGGGCTCATCAGCGAGTACGGCGTCCGCCCGACCCGCTCGGCGAGCTTCGCCACATCGGCCTGCGGGGCCTTGTCCGTGTACGTCACCCACACCGATCCGTGCTCCAGCGAGTGCACGGCGTTCACATCGGGCAGGGCCTTGGTGTACACATCGCCGTCGCAGTTCATCCATACGGGGTTGTGGTCACCGCCCACCGGCGGCTTCATCGGGTACGCGACGGTCCCGGTGACGTGGTTGCGGGTCAGCTTCGTCGCGTCCCAGGTCCGCAGCCCCGCGACCGGTCCGTCGGCGGGCTCCGTCTGCTTCTGCTCCGTCGAGGGCGCCTTGGCGTCCTCCGCCGGGGCGGCCCGCTCCTGCTCGGACGCCTCGGACGTCTCCAGCACCATGTAGGTGCCGAAGCCGGCCAGGCCCACGACGACGAGCACGCTCAGGCCTATGGCCAGGGCACGGTCGCGGCGCTGCCGCGCGCGGTGGGCGTCGTGCTGCTGAGCCATGGGGGCCCTGGGGTCGAAGCTCATGTCGTCAGGTCCTTCCGGGAAGGGGCGGGAACGGCTGGCGGGAGGCCGGGGACCGTCGTTCGGATCCGGCCGGATCCGAACGGGAGACCCTGGGAGAACCGGCGTGCGCGGGGCCGTCGCGAGGCCGCTCCACCCCCGGTGCGCCGTGGGCGCCGATCGTAGTGGGTGGCCGGGTGCTCCATCTCACTTCGTGTGCGTAATCTGGGTGAAATCCCGGGTCGTGATACTGGAGCTTCTCCCCTACCCCGGGCGGTGGTGCACGGACCGTCTGAACTGCAAGGATGTGGCTATGGACAAGCAGCAGGAATTCGTCCTCAGGACGCTTGAGGAGCGCGACATCCGCTTCGTACGGCTGTGGTTCACCGATGTCCTCGGCTACCTCAAATCCGTCGCAGTGGCCCCCGCCGAGCTGGAGCAGGCGTTCGACGAGGGTATCGGCTTCGACGGCTCGGCCATCGAGGGCTTCGCCCGGGTGTACGAATCCGACATGATCGCCAAGCCGGACCCGGGCACGTTCCAGATACTCCCGTGGCGTGCGGAGGCCCCCGGCACGGCCCGGATGTTCTGCGACATCCTCATGCCCGACGGTTCGCCGTCCTTCGCCGACCCGCGCTATGTCCTCAAGCGCATCCTCGCCAAGACCTCCGACCTGGGCTTCACCTTCTACACCCACCCGGAGATCGAGTTCTTCCTGCTGAAGGACAAGCCGGTGGACGGCAGCCGCCCCACCCCGGCCGACAGCTCCGGCTACTTCGACCACACCCCGCAGAACGTCGGCATGGACTTCCGCCGCCAGGCGATCACCATGCTCGAATCGATGGGCATCTCGGTCGAGTTCAGCCACCACGAGGGCGCCCCCGGCCAGCAGGAGATCGACCTGCGGTACGCGGACGCGCTCTCCACCGCCGACAACATCATGACCTTCCGCCTGGTGATGAAGCAGGTCGCACTGGAACAGGGCGTGCAGGCGACGTTCATGCCGAAGCCGTTCTCCGAGTACCCCGGCTCGGGCATGCACACCCACCTCTCCCTCTTCGAGGGCGACCGCAACGCCTTCTACGAGTCGGGCGCCGAGTACCAGCTCTCCAAGGTCGGCCGCTCCTTCATCGCCGGTCTGCTCACCCACGCGGCGGAGATCTCCGCCGTCACCAACCAGTGGGTCAACTCCTACAAGCGCATCTGGGGCGGCTCCTCCCGTGCCGCGGGCGCCGGCGGCGAGGCCCCCTCGTACATCTGCTGGGGCCACAACAACCGCTCCGCGCTCATCCGCGTCCCGATGTACAAGCCCGGCAAGACCGGCTCCGCCCGGGTGGAGGTCCGCTCCATCGACTCCGGCGCCAACCCCTACCTGACGTACGCGGTGCTCCTCGCCGCGGGCCTCAAGGGCATAGAGGAGGGCTACGAACTCCCGGCCGGCGCCGACGACGACGTCTGGGCGCTGTCCGACGCGGAGCGCCGCGCCATGGGCATCGAGCCGCTGCCGCAGAACCTGGGCGAGGCGATCGCGCTGATGGAGAAGAGCGAACTGGTGGCCGAGACGCTCGGCGAGCACGTCTTCGACTTCTTCCTCCGCAACAAGAAGCAGGAGTGGGAGGAGTACCGCAGCGAGGTCACCGCCTTCGAGCTGAAGGCACTGCTGCCGGTGCTGTAACCGCAGGTCAGTGGGCTAGGAAGTGTTACACGGGCGGGTCGTCCGGTCGAGCAGAGGCGACCCGCCCGCAGTCATGATCAGCCCTGGGCCGTCTATGGGCCGTCAGACACGAACGGGCGGCCGAGGTACACCTTGTCCATGGCGACACGGGCCTGGCCCTCGCTGCTCGGCAGCAGGTGCGTGTACGTCCGCAGGGTGAACCCGGGGTCGGTGTGACCGAGGTACGTGCTCAGCGCCTTGATGTTCTCCCCGGCGTCCAGGAGCACCGACGCGTAGAAGTGCCGCAAGGCATGCATCCCATGCCTCTCGCAGCCGCGTGGCGCTTGCCCGGCTCGGCGCGCACGGTGCTCGCGCTGCAAGGGTTCTTGCGCAGGTACTCGTCATCGACGGCCGCATTGAGGATCGCTGAGACGCTGGAGAAGATGACGCGCCGGTACGGGAAGTGGCTGAGCTGCGGTCGAAACGCCTCTCGGCGGCCTCGATGTACCGTGCCCCGTAAGGCAAGCACGGGGGAAACGCAGCATGAGCCGAAGACGGTATGTGGCCAGAGGGGTCCCTGGCGGCTACCGCATCTGGGACAACAAGGGTGGCCGTTGGTGGGGCGACCACTATGAGCTCTGCCCGGATGATCTCCTTGCGGAACTGAACGGCGGCGCCGACTACGCGAAGATCACGGCTCTACTCAAGAGGTACAGGGCCCAGAAGCGCTGAAGTGCCGTGCCCCGCACGTGCCCGATCGAGCGGGAACAGGCGGGGAACCACGGCGTCCTACGGGCGGCGCGCACGAGAACGGCCCCCGACCGATTCACCAGGTCAGGGGCCGTTCAGCTGCGGTGGGTGTGGGATCTGAACCCACGGTTACGTCGCTGCCACGACGGTTTTCAAGATCGCTGCCGAGTTGAGTCGGCCCTTGTTTTCACGGAGGCGATCACGGCGGTAGCGACACCGGTCACGACGAGGCTCCCCATCGCGATCATCCCCACGCCGACCATGAATAGGCCGCTGGAGTCGTCCGACCAGTCGTAATAGGCGGCAACGGTCAGGCCGATTGGGACGCCGAGCACGGCGCCTGCGATGTAGCGCCGGGATGCCGCCCAGTACACCGGCGCCAGCAAAGTCAGCACCAGCCCGATCACCTGCCACGCCTCGTACGGGCCGGTCACCGAACCATCAGGATGCACGTCACGTTTCTGGTCCCAGCCCAGCCAGGCAGCCCACACCGCTAGCGTCATCACAGCCAGCACGAGGATCGCCATCAGCTGGGGAACGAGTTTCATAGGTCGTTGTGGCATGGCTCAAGCGTTCCGGCTCACCCTGGAGCCGACCAGAGTCCAAGTACTCACCTCTGCTTGAGTGATTCGCCCACGGATCACAAGTTCCCCGTGCCGCAACCGCGCCAGATCGGTCGGGGACTCACGGGGAACTGCGGCTGCTGGCCGGAGCTCACAGTCAGCAGGCACCGAGGTCCGTGTTCCGCAGGTCAGGCCCCAACTCGCCCCACCTCGCTCCTGAAGTGGTGGTCGGCGCAGTACGGCGGCGAGCACCATCCCTGGGCCGTCTTGGGGCCGTGGAAGGGCACTCAGCGATGAACAACGTTGACAACTGCTGACAGCTCGGCCGCAGGTCACAGCGTTGATCGATACATGACCGCAGGTCGGAATCGCCTCAGATCACTTCCTCCGCAACAAGAAGCAGGAGTGGGAGGAGTACCGCTCCGAGGTCACCGCCTTCGAGCTGAAGGCACTGCTGCCGGTGCTGTAGCCGCATCGCGGCGACGCGACGGCGATCCGGGCCGGAGGCGGCATGCCTCCGGCCCGGAGTGCGTCCGGGTTGAATGCCGGCATGCGAAAGAACGACGACCAGGCGAGAACTGGTGCCCGGCTGACAACATCCGGCTGTCTGGCCGGCCTGCTGGTCGCGCTCGCGATCCCGCTGTGGATTGTCGGAGCGCTCCTGCTCGACGTCCTCTCCCGTTGAGAAGCCGCGCGGGCGGTGCCGAACAGGCCGTGGAATGAAGCAAGTTGGGGGACTGGTAGGAAACTTTACTGTTCGCTAGCATTCCCGGCGGTGGCTTGGCGCGGTGTCCGTCGTGCGGGCATGACGCGCTCAGTGAGAGCTCTGGCCCGGCCACCGGGTCCCCGTCACTCGCCCGTACCCGGGAGTGCGGGGCCGACACGTACCGATGCCCAGCTCTCGCCACCCCCACAAGGCCAGGAGTCCAGGGATGCATCCGAACGGCTCAGCTTTGCTCCTCACGCCCACGCGGCGCCGTACGGTGGGCGTGGTCCTCGCCGCCGTACTCGTCCTCATCGGCGGCCTGTTGCTCGCCTACCCCGAACGGGCCGGGGCCGCCGCCGACCCCCTCATCTCGCGCGGCAAGGCCGCCACCTCCTCCTCCGACGAAGGCTCCGGGCTCGGACCGCAGAACGCCTTCGACGGCGACCCGGCCACCCGCTGGGCCAGCGTCGAGGGCAAGGACCCGCAGTGGCTGAGCGTCGACCTCGGCGCCGGTGCCGAGGTCACGCGGGTCAAGCTGAGCTGGGAGGACGCGTACGCCAAGGCGTACCGGATCGAGATCTCCGCCGACGGCACCGGTTGGACCCGGCTCGCCGAGGAGACGGCCGGGAACGGCGGCACCGACGACTGGGCCTCCCTCTCCGGAAAGGGCCGCTTCCTGCGCGTGTACGGCACCGCGCGCTCCACCGCCTACGGATACTCGCTCTACGAGGTGGAGGTCTACGGCACCCCCGGCAGCGAACCCCCGCAGACCGGTGCCTTCACCGTGGTCGCCGCCGGTGACATCGCGGCCCAGTGCACCGCGTCCGACAGCGACTGCGCCCACCCCAGGACCGCGGCGCTGGCCCAGAAGATCAACCCGAAGTTCTATCTGACGATGGGCGACAGCCAGTACGACGACGCCCGGATCGCCGACTTCCGCGCCTACTACGACAAGACCTGGGGCGCCTTCAAGGACAGGACGCGCCCGGTGCCCGGCAACCACGAGACGTACGACCCGGCCGGGGCGCTGGCCGGCTACAAGGCGTACTTCGGGGCCATCGCGTACCCCCAGGGCAAGAGCTACTACAGCTACGACGAGGGTAACTGGCACTTCATCGCCCTCGACTCCAACTCCTTCGACCAGAGCGCGCAGATCGACTGGCTCAAGGCCGACCTCGCCAAGAACAGCAAGGCGTGCATCGCCGCCTACTGGCACCACCCGCTGTACTCCTCGGGCGGACACGGCAACGACCCGGTCAGCAGGCCGGTCTGGAAGATCCTCTACGGGGCCAAGGCCGACCTCGTGCTCAACGGACACGACCACCACTACGAGCGGTTCGCCCCGCAGAACCCCGACGGGAAGGCCGTCGCCGACGGGATCACCGAGATCGTCGGCGGGATGGGCGGCGCCGAGCCCTACCCCATCGAGGAGGTCCAGCCCAACAGCCAGAAGCGGATCAGCGGTGAATACGGCGTCCTGAAGATGGACTTCACCGACTCCGGCTACAGCTGGAACTACGTCGGCACCGACGGCAAGACCAAGGACACCAGCCCGAAGTACACCTGCCACTGATGTATCTGGCGACCACAGGCCGCCGGGACACGCCGGCCCCGCCCCGCACCGTCGGGGCGGGCCGGCGGGTCCCCGGCACCGTCCTCGCACTCGGCACGGTCAGCCTCGTCACCGACATCTCCTCCGAGATGGTCACCGCGGTGCTACCGCTCTACCTGGTCCTCGGACTCGGACTCTCACCCCTCCAATTCGGCTTCCTGGACGGCCTGTTCAACGGCGCCGCCGCCGTCGTACGACTGCTCGGCGGGTACGCGGCCGACCGCGGCCGCGGCCACAAACGCGTCGCCGGGCTCGGCTACGCCCTCTCCGCCCTCTCCCGGATCGGCCTGCTGCTCGCGGGCGGCGCCACCGCCGGGATCGCGGCCGCCCTCGCCACCGACCGGGTCGGCAAGGGCATCCGCACCGCACCCCGCGACGCGCTGATCACGCTGAGCAGCCCGCCCGAGGCGCTCGGCCGCTCCTTCGGCGTGCACCGGGCGATGGACACCACCGGCGCCCTGCTCGGCCCGCTCGCCGCGTTCGCCCTGCTCTGGGCGACCGCCGACGCCTACGACGCGGTGTTCGTCGTCAGCTTCTGCGTCGGCCTGCTCGGGGTGCTGCTCCTCGTCCTGTACGTCCCCGGGCACCGGCCCGCACCGGCGCTCCCGATCCCGGCACCCCGCAGGCGCAGGGCCTTCACGGCCCTCCGCGACCCCGCCTTCCGGCGGATCCTCGCGGCCGCCTCCCTGCTCGGTGCCGCCACCGTCGGCGACGCCTTCGTCTACCTCCTGCTCCAGCGCCGACTCGACCTGCCCGTCGGCTGGTTCCCGCTGCTGCCGCTCGGCGCAGCCGCCTGCTACCTGCTGCTGGCCGTCCCGGCGGGCCGGATCGCCGACCGGATCGGCCGGCGGCTGCCGTTCCTGTACGGACACCTCGCCCTGCTCGGCGTGTACGCCACGCTCCTCGCCCCCGCCGGTGGACCGGCCCCGCTGCTCCTGGTGCCCGTCCTCGCGCTGCTCGGCGTCTTCTACGCCACCACCGACGGCGTGCTGATGGCCCTCGCCGGACCCGTGCTGCCCGCCGACGGCCGGGCGGGCGGACTCGCCGTGCTCCAGACCGGCCAGGCGCTGGCCCGGATGCTCGCCGCGGCGGGCTTCGGTGCCGCCTGGACCCTGTGGGGGCCCGGGCCCGCGCTGTGGGCGGCGCTCGCGGCCCTGCTCCTCGCCCTCGCGGGCGGCTGGACTCTGCTGCCGCGCGACCCGTCCGGCGCCCCCGCTCCCGGAGAGCCGGGAGCCCAGACCCCCGAAAGGCGGACCGCATGAGTGCCAGGTTCCCCGGAACTGCGAACCCGCTGGGCCCCCGGGCCCGGATCGCCGTCGTGGTGGCCGCGGTGCTGCTCCTCGCCGGCGGTTCCGTCGGGTACGTGTTGCACGCGCAGCAGCGGACCAAGGGCGAACGGACCGAGGCCGACGCCTCGTTCGCCCTCACCGGGCCCGCGCTGTACTTCCGCGACACCGCCAGCGGACGCGTCGCCCGCCGGCCGATGGCCGGCGACCCCGAAGTCCGTACCGCGGGCGCCCGCACCTCCGCGGCCCGGACCACCGGCGGGCCCGCCTGCGACCGGTTCTACGCCTCGCGGGACGGCGCGCTCTGCCTGCGCGCCAGGCCCGGGGTGCTGCCGAAGACGTACGCGATCGTCCTCGACCGGCAGTTGCGCGAGAAACGCCGGATCACCGTGCCGGGCGTCCCCACCCGCGCCCGGGTCTCCGCCTCCGGACGGATGCTGTCCTGGACGGTGTTCGCGACCGGCGACTCGTACGCCACCACCTCCTTCTCCACCCGCACCGCCATCCTCGATCTGCGGACCGGCTACCTCATCAAGTCCATCGAGAACATCCAGCTCACCATCGACGGCGCCCGCTACCACGCCCCCGACGTCAACTACTGGGGCGTGACCTTCGCCCGCGACGACAACCGCTTCTACGCGACCGTCTCCACCAGGGGCCGCACCTACCTCGTCGAGGGGAACATGCGGGACTGGACGGCGAAGGCGCTGCGGCAGAACGTCGAATGCCCCTCCCTGTCGCCCGACAACACCCGGCTCGCGTTCAAGAAGAAGGTCTCCGACGACGCGGCGGCACCCTGGCGGCTGTACGTACTCGACCTGCGGACCATGCGCGAGACCCCGCTCGCGGAACAGCACAGTGTCGACGACCAGGCGGCCTGGACGGACGACGACACGCTCGCCTACGCGCTGCCGGGCGGGTCGGGCCGGGGGAGCGACGTCTGGACCGTGCCGGCGGACGGGACGGGGACGCCCCGCGTGGCCGTGGAGGGAGGGTCGTCACCGGTGGCGGTGGCGGGGCCCGCGCGCTGAACGGGGCGGCGGGGCCGGTGCCCGTCCGGCGACCGGTGTAGTGTGACGCATCCCCGCACGGGGGCCGACCGAGGAGGTGAGACCCATTACCGCTGTATCAGGCTGGGTGCTCATCCCTCGCGACCGCGTGGTCGACCCGACATAGGGTCTGTGCGGCTGCGGAGCGCCCATCGGCTTCTCCGAAAGGCTCCGCTCATGCCGGTTCCCACCACACCGCCCGCCGTCTCCACCGTCGTCACCACCCTCCGCGCCGCCGGCTGCGTATTCGCCGAGGACGAGGCGGAACTCATCCTCTCCACGGCCACCGGCCCCGCCGAGGTCGCCGCCATGGTCGAACGGCGGGTCGCCGGGCTCCCCCTGGAACACGTCCTCGGCTGGGCCGAGTTCGGCGGTCTGCGGATCGCCGTCGGCCCCGGCGTCTTCGTACCCCGCCGACGCACCGAGTTCCTGGTCCGCCAGGCCGCCGCCCTCGCCCGGCCCGGAGCGGTCGTCGTCGACCTCTGCTGCGGCTCGGGAGCCCTCGGCGCCGCGCTCGCCGCGAGACTGGGCCGGGCCGAACTGCACGCGGCGGACGTCGAACCCGCCGCCGTGCGGTACGCCCGCCGCAACATCGGCGAGGCGGGCGAGGTGTACGAGGGCGACCTCTTCGGGCCGCTGCCCGGATCGCTGCGCGGCCGGGTGGAGATCCTGCTCGCCAATGTGCCGTACGTACCCACGGACGACGTCGAACTGCTCCCCCCGGAGGCCCGCATCCACGAACCCCGGGTGGCGCTCGACGGCGGTCTCGACGGTCTCGACGTCCTGCGGCGGGTCACCGCCGAGGCCCCGCGATGGCTGGCACCGGGCGGACACCTGCTGGTCGAGACGAGCGAACGGCAGGCGGCACGGGCCGAGGAGACCGTCGCCCGCAGCGGCCTCACCCCGCGTGTGGTCCGCTCCGAGGAGCTGTACGCGACCGTCGTCATCGCCACCAGACCCGGCCCGGCCGGCCCCCGCGGAGGCGACACGGTCAGCTGAACCGCCACCTCGTCTGACTGAAGCGGGCGCCCTTGCCGAAGCCGAAGGCCTTGCGGGGGCGCACCTGGAACACCAGCGCCGTGTGCCCCGCGTTCACGAACGTGCCGGCCCGGACGTCGAAGTGCCACTCCGGGCCGTACTTCGCCTCCCAGGCCGTGGCCAGCAGGCCCAGCCGGTCCTCGTCCGTCACCCGTTCCGCCCGGCCCTCGACCACCACGTCCAGCCCCTCCGACATGGTGTTGTTGCCGGTCGTCAGCACCACCTCGGGGTTGGCGGCGAGATTCCGGGCCTTGCGCTCCTCGGCACCGGTGGCGAAGTGCAGCGCGCCGTCCGCCCACACCCCGATCAGCGGAGTGACATGCGGGCGGCCGTCCGGGCGGACCGTGGACAGCCAGTACAGCTCCGCCCCGGTCAGCAGCTCCCTCGCCGTGGACCACGGGCAGGCCGCCGCGTCCTTGTCGCTGTAGTCGCCGTCCAGCTCGGCGTAGGGTTCGAATCCGGACATGAGGGGCCTCCTGGTCTGCTCCTGAAAAAGATCGTGCCTGCGAAGTACAGACCGTGCACCCGCTCCGAATTCATCGGTGCCGGGCTAGGCTCGGAACGCTGGATGGTGTGTGAGCGGCGAGCGGGAGAGCACGGAATGACGACGGTGCCGGGGCGCAGGAGCAGCACGTTCACCCGACTGCTGCGGCACGGCTTCACCGACCCCTCCGCCGCCGAGCGGCTCCTCGACCTGCCCGAGCTGTCCTCCGTACGCGCCGACCCGGTCCTGCTCGAAGCGCTCGGCGCCACCGCCGACCCCGATCTGGCTCTGCGGGGGCTCGCCCGGCTGGTGGAGGCCGAGGAGGCGGACGAGCGCCAGATCCTGCTGGACACGCTGGTCACCGCCAAACCGCTGCGGGACCGGCTGCTCGGGGTGCTCGGGGCCTCCGAGGCGCTCGGCGACCACCTCGCCCGCCACCCCCGCGACTGGCAGGCCCTCGTCACCTACGAGGCCACCGATCTCCACCCCGGCGTGGCCGAGTTCGAGCAGGGTCTCGCCGGGGCCGACGACCCCGACTCGCTGCGCGTCTCCTACCGCCGCTGCCTGCTGGCCATAGCGGCCCGTGACGTGTGCGGGACGACGGACGTCGCCGAGGCCGCCGCCGAACTGGCCGACCTGGCCACCGCGACGCTGCGGGCGGCGCTCGCCATCGCCCGTACGGCCGCGCCCGCCGACGCCGCCCAGTGCCGGCTCGCCGTCATCGCGATGGGCAAGTGCGGCGGGCACGAGCTGAACTACGTCTCCGACGTCGACGTGATCTTCGTCGCGGAACCCGTCGACGGCTTCGAGGAGAGCGCGGCCGTGCAGGCCGCCACCCGGCTGGCCGCGCACATGATGCGGATCTGCTCCGACACCACCGTCGAGGGCACCATCTGGCCCGTCGACGCCAACCTCCGCCCCGAGGGCCGCAACGGCCCCCTGGTCCGCACCCTGTCCTCGCACCTCGCGTACTACCAGCGCTGGGCCAAGACCTGGGAGTTCCAGGCGCTGCTCAAGGCCCGGCCGGTGGCCGGCGACCCCGAGCTCGGCGCGGAGTACATCGAGGCCGTCTCGCCGCTCGTCTGGCAGGCCGCCGAACGCGAGAACTTCGTCCCCGACGTGCAGAAGATGCGCCGCCGCGTCGTCGACAACATCCCCGCCGACCGCGTCGACCGCGAGATCAAGCTCGGCCCCGGCGGGCTGCGGGACGTCGAATTCGCCGTGCAGCTCCTCCAGCTGGTGCACGGCCGCAGCGACGCCACCCTGCGCAGCGGCGCCACGCTCGCGGCCCTGCGCGCACTCGCCGAGGGCGGCTACGTCGGCCGGGTGGACGCCTCGCAACTGGACGACGCCTACCGCTTCCTGCGCGCCATGGAGCACCGCATCCAGCTCTACCGGCTGCGCCGCACCCATCTGGTCCCGGAGGACGCCCCCGACCTGCGGCGGCTCGGACGCTCCCTCGGGATGCGCACGGACCCGATCACCGAACTCAACCAGGCGTGGAAGCGGCACGCGTCCGTGGTGCGGCGGCTGCACGAGAAGCTGTTCTACCGGCCGTTGCTCGACGCCGTCGCCCAGCTCGCGCCCGGTGAGTCCCGGCTCAGCACGAAGGCGGCCGGACACCGGCTCGAAGCGCTCGGCTACGCCGACCCGGCCGCCGCGCTCCGGCACCTGGAGGCGCTGTCGTCCGGGGTGTCCCGCAAGGCCGCCATCCAGCGCACCCTGCTGCCGGTGCTGCTCGGCTGGTTCGCCGACTCCGCGGACCCGGACGCCGGGCTGCTCGGCTTCCGCAAGGTGTCCGACGCCCTCGGCAAGACCCCCTGGTACCTGCGGCTGCTGCGGGACGAGGGCGCCGCCGCGGAGAACCTCGCCCGGGTCCTGTCGGCCGGCCGGCTCGCCCCCGACCTGCTGCTGCGCGCCCCGGAGGCGGTGGCGCTCCTCGGCGACCCGCAGGGGCTGAAGCCGCGCACCCGGGAGCACCTGGAGCAGGAGGTGCTGGCCGCGGTGGGGCGCGCGGACGGTGCCGAGTCCGCCGTCGCGGTGGTGCGCGCGGTACGCCGGCGCGAGCTGTTCCGGACCACGGCCGCGGACCTCATCGGCTCGTACGGTACGGAGGAGAGCCCGGCCGAGGAGGATCCGGGGACCCTGGTCGACCGGGTGGGCAACGCCGTCACCGATCTGAACGCCGTCACGATCGCGGGCGCCCTGCGCGCCGCCGTGCGCGAGCAGTGGGGGGACACCCTCCCCACCCGGTTCGCGGTCATCGGCATGGGCCGGTTCGGCGGCCACGAGCTCGGCTACGGCTCCGACGCCGATGTCCTGTTCGTCCACTCGCCGCGCGAGGGCGTCGACGAGCAGGAGGCGGCCCGGGCCGCGAACGCGGTGGTCTCCGAGATGCGCCGACTGCTCCAACTGCCCACCGCGGACCCGCCGTTGCTCATCGACGCGGATCTGCGCCCGGAGGGCAAGAGCGGTCCGCTGGTGCGGACGCTGGCGTCGTACGAGGCCTACTACCGGCGCTGGTCGCTGGTCTGGGAGAGCCAGGCGCTGCTGCGCGCCGAGCCGGTCGCGGGCGACGTGGAACTCGGTCGTGAGTTCATCGAGTTGATCGATCCGCTGCGCTACCCGATGGAGGGTCTGGGCGAGGACGCGATCCGCGAGATCCGGCGTCTGAAGGCCCGGATGGAGTCCGAGCGGCTGCCGCGCGGCGCCGATCCGACGCTCCACACCAAGCTGGGGCGCGGCGGGCTGAGCGATGTCGAGTGGACGGTCCAGCTGATGCAGATGCAGCAGGGCTGGGCGGAGCCGGGGCTGCGGACGACCCGCACCCGCGAGGCGCTGGCCGCGGCCTGCGCCGCGGAGCTGATCTCCGGGGAGGACGCGGCGACGCTGGACGAGGCGTGGGTGCTGGCGACCCGGGTGCGCAACGCGGTGATGCTGGTACGAGGCCGGCCGGGCGACACCTTCCCGTCGGGTCCGCGTGAACTCACCGCGGTGGGCCGGTACCTGGGGTACGAGCCGGGGCATGTCGGGGACATGCTGGACGACTACCGGCGGATCACCCGGCGGGCGCGGGCGGTGGTGGAGGAGCGGTTCTACGGGGCGTGAGGCGAGGTGCGCGCACCCGTGCGACCTCGCCGCGCGGGTGCGTACCGGCGCCGGCTCGCCGCGCGGACGCGCACCCGGGCCCTCACGCCGCCTTCGCGTCCAGCAGCTCGCGGCAGTGCCCGATGAACGCGCCCAGGGCCAGTTCGAAGGCCGCGTCCGCCCGGCCCGTACCCACCGCGGCCAGTGCCTGTGCGAGGCGCGGGGTCGTGGTGTCGTCGGGGAGCTCCCACATCGTCTCCGGGGCCGCCAGGTCCAGCGCCGAGCCCAGGACCAGGTTCTCCAGCGCGGTGATCACCGTCATCACCCCGGGCAGCGCGAACCCGACGCCCAGCAGCAGCCGGACCGCCCGCTCGTACTGGTCCAGGACCTTCGGGGCGCGCACCGGTGACGTGGTCAGCAGCGGGATCGCGCGCGGGTGGGCGGCGAAGGCGGCACGGTAGGAGCGGGCCCAGGCCGTCATGGCCGCGTCCCAGGGCTCCACGTCGAGGGTCGCGGAGTCGATCGCGGCGCACACCCGTTCCCGGATGAGCTCGACGACGCCGCCCCTTCCGTCCACATGGTGGTAGAGCGACCCGGTCTGCACCCCGAGCCTCCGGGCTATCTGCGGGACGCTGAACTCGCCCTGCTCGTCGATGAGTTCGAGCGCCGTGGTGGTGATGCGCTCCCGGTCCAGCAGCGGTGTGCGCGGCCGTCCCATGCGTGGTTCTCCTGACGTGTGTCCTCCGGAAGGTCTTCCCGGATGCCCGTGGGTGAGGCTACATTGCGCAAAACCGAAAGCCTTTAGGTTTTCGGTCGCCGGTCCCTGCCCCCGCCAGTCGCAGAAGGGCTCCCCTTTTCACATGGATGCGCCAACCCTCGGAAGAGGCACCCTCGGCACCGCCGACATCGCCTTCTTCGTCATCTCGGCGGCCGCCCCGCTCACGGTGATGGCCGGAGTCGCCCCCATCGCCATCCTGCTCGGCGGCATCGGTGCCCCCGTCGGCTACCTGCTGGCCGGTGTGACCCTCGCGATCTTCGCCATCGGGTTCACCACGATGAGCCGCCACGTCCGCAGCGGCGGCGCGTTCTACGCGTACATCACCCGGGGCATGGGCCGCCCCATCGGCATCGCCTCCGCCCTGATCGCGATGCTCGGCTACAACGGCATGGAGATCGGCGTCTACGGACTGCTCGGCTCGACCGCCGCCGACACCGCCCACGCCCTGTGGGGCATCGACGTCCCCTGGCTGCCGATCTCCCTCGCCGGGCTGCTGATCGTCTGGTACGGCGGCTTCCGCTCGATCGACTTCGGCGCCAAGGTCCTCGGGGTGCTGCTCGTCGCCGAGACCGGCATCCTCGTCCTGCTCGCCGGCGGCGTACTGCTGGACGGCGGAGCCGACGGGATCTCACTCGCCTCCTTCACCCCCGACCATGTCCTCGTGCCCGGCACGGCGGCCGTGCTGGCCTGCGCGTTCGCCGCGTTCACCGGCTTCGAGTCCACGGTGATCTACCGGCGCGAGGCACGGAACCCGGACCGTACCGTTCCCCGCGCCACCTATATCGCCGTCGCCTTCCTCGGGCTCTTCTACGCGTTCATCGTCTGGACCGTCATCCAGGCGTTCGGCGACGCCGACGTGGTCGAGGCCGCCGCCACCGACCCGGGCGGGCTCTTCTTCTCCGCCATCACCCACTACGTCGGCTCCTGGGCCGCGGACCTGATGCACATCCTCATCGTCACCAGCGTCCTCGCCTCGCTGCTCGCCTTCCACAACGCCATCAACCGGTACGGACTCGCGCTCTCCGAGGAAGGGGTGCTGCCCGCGGCCCTGGGCCGCATCCACCCCCGCCACCGTTCCCCCTACGTGGCCGGGCTCGCCCAGATCGCCCTCGGAGCCGTGATCGTCATCGGCTTCGCGGCGGCCGGCGCCGACCCGTACGCGCAACTGCTGCTCTGGGTCAACACCCCGGGCATGCTCGGCCTGATGCTGCTCCAGCTGCTCGCCGCGATCGCCGTACCGCTCTACTTCCGCCGGTTCGCGCACGGCGAGGGCAGGTTCCGCACCGTCGTCGCGCCGATCGTCGCCGCCGTGCTGCTGGCAGCCGCGATCTTCCTGGTCACCGACCACGTCGACCTGTTCTCCGGCGCCTCGACCGGGGTGAACGTCGTGCTCGTCTCGCTGGTGCCCGCGGTCTTCCTGATCGGACTCGCACTCGCCCACCGGCTGAAGCGCAACAAGCCCGAGGTGTACGCCCGTTTCGCGGCCGAGCCCTCGACAGTCCCGCCGCGGGAGCCCGGGGCCGGGACCGCCCCCATCCCCGCCACCACCACCGTCTAAGGAGCCCCACCGTGTCCTCAGCCGACCTCCTCCTCACCGGAGCCCGTGTCCGCACCCTCGATCCGGCCCGGCCGGAGGCCACCGCCGTGGCGGTCAAGGACGGGGTGATCACCGCGGTCGGCGACGAGGCCGGGCTGCGCGAGTGGCGCGGCAACGGCACGGAGCTGATCGACCTGTCCGGGGCCACCCTCACGCCCGGCCTGGTCGACGCGCACAGCCACCCCGTCTGGGGTCTGGAGATGGCCACCGGCACGGACCTCGGCGCCGTCCGCGACCTCGACCAGCTGCGCGCCGCGCTCGCGGCGGCCGAACGCACCGAGGGCTGGATCGTCGCCTGGGGCCTGGACCACAACGCCTTCGGCGGCCGGCCCGTCGACCGGGCCCTCATCGAGGACGCCATCGGCGGCGCCCCCGCCTTCATCCGGCTCTACGACGGGCACTCCGCCCTGGCCAGCGGGGCGGCCCTGGAACGCGCCGGGATCACCGGCCCGCGCACCTTCGCCCAGCGCTCCAGCGTCGTCTGCGACCCCGACGGCCGCCCCACCGGGCACCTGATCGAGCACGCCGCGATGGACCTGGTCGGCGAACGGCTGCCCAGGCCCTCGTACACGGAGCGCCGCACCCGCCTCGTGGAGCTGCTCTCCGGCATGGCCGCCACCGGTCTCACCGGGGCCCATGTGATGGACCTGGCCGACGGCTCCGTACCGGAACTGCTGGCCGCCGTGGAGGAGGAGACGGACCTGCCCGTGCGGCTGCGGCTGGCCCCCTGGTGCATGCCGGGCGCCGACAAGGAGGCCCTGGACGAGCTGGTGCGGCTGCAGAGCGAGGCGGGCCGGCTCTGGCGCGTCGGCGGCGTCAAGTTCTTCATGGACGGCACCGTCGAGGGCGGCACCGCGTGGCTGGAGCACGCCGACTGCCACGGGGAGGGCACCGAGGCGTTCTGGCCGGACCCCGAGGCGTACACCGCCGCCGTCCACCGGCTCCACCACGCCGGGGTGCGCACCGCCACGCACGCCATTGGGGACGCGGCCGTGCGCCATGTGCTGGACACGGTCGAGGCGCTGGGGGAGAGCGGCCGGCTCCGTCACCGCATCGAGCACATCGAGACCGTGCCCGGCAATCTGGCCGCCCGGTTCGCCGAGCTCGGGGTGATCGCCTCGATGCAGCCCACACACACCGCCTACACCCGCGCCGACCACAGCGACGAGTGGTCCAGGCGGCTCGGCGGCGAACGGGCCGGACGGGCCTGGCGCTGCCGCGACCTGCGCGACGCCGGGGCGTACCTGGCGCTGGGCTCCGACTGGCCGATCGCCCACTACGACGTACGGCAGGTGCTGGCCACGGCCCGGCTGCGGCGGCTGCCCGGGGCGTACGACACCGAGCCGGTCACCGCCGAGCAGGCGCTGACCGGGCTGATGGCGCTGGAGGGCTGCACCTCGCACGCGGCGGTCGCCGCCGGGGAGCAGGACGTCGCGGGGCGGATCGCCGTGGGCCACCGGGCCGATCTGACGGCGTTCGGGCTGGATCCGGTGACCGCGCCCGCGGACGAGCTGGGGGAGGCGCCGGTGCGGCTGACGGTGTGCGGGGGGCGCGTGGCGCACCGCGGGTGAGGCAGTGGCTGGCGGGCCGGGCGGGGCCTCAGCGGCGGCCCGCCGCCGCGTCCGCCGCCGGGTGCGGTGTCCGGACCGGCGCACCGGCGGACAGGCAGGCCGGCCGCGCCCTCCCGCCCGGCAGCGGCACCCGCTTCGTGAGGTGGTGCGGCAGCGAGCCGTACCAGGCGTACGACACCGCGTAACCGAAGCTCAGGCAGGTCATGCCGCCCAGCGCGTCCAGCCAGAAGTGGTTGGCGGTCGACACGATGACGACCAGGGTCAGCGTCGGGTAGAGCAGCGCCAGCAGGCGCGCCCAGGGCGCGGAGGCCAGCGCGAAGACGGTCAGACCGCACCAGAGCGACCAGCCGATGTGCATCGACGGCATCGCCGCGTACTGGTTCGACATGTTCTTGAAGTTGCCCGAGGCCATCGAACCCCAGGTGTGATGGACCAGGACGGTGTCGATGAAGTGGCCGCCGCCCATGAGACGGGGCGGCGCCAGCGGATACAGGTAGTAACCGAGCAGCGCCACACCGGTCGTCGCGAACAGGGCCAGTCTGGCCGCCGCGTAACGGCCGGGGTGGCAGCGGAACAGCCACACCAGGACGCAGACCGTGACGACGAAGTGCAGTGTCGCGTAGTAGTAGTTCATCGAGACGATCAGCCATGTCACGGAATTCACCGCGTGGTTGACCGTCTGCTCCACGGCGATGCCCAGGTAGCGCTCGGCCGACCAGATCCAGTCGGCGTTGCGCAGGGCCGCGGTCCGCTGCTCCGGGACGGCGTTGCGGACCAGCGAGTACACCCAGTAACTGGCCGCCACGAGCAGGATTTCGAACCAGATGCGCGGTCGGCGGGGGCAGCGCAGGGAACGCAGTCTCGTCGGGCCGCTGTTGCGTCGTCCGGTGTTCCGCTTCGGGTTCGCCGCGAAGGCCGCCTCGTCCACGACGGGTGACGGGGTGGCCTCCGGCCGGCCTTCCTGTGGCGTCACGCTCAATTCACCCATAGGCACAGAGTCTGCCAGAAATTGCCCCTCCGCCCGATGATCCTCCGGTCGGGTCCGGGCCGCACATCACGAGTGCCGGGAGCGAGGGCCCGAACTGCGCGCCGGGAACGGGCATGGGATCCTGGGCGGGCCGGGAGCCCGTCGGACGACCTCAGGCGGTGACGGCCGGAGCGGGCCCGGGGCCGGCTGCCGTTGAACCGCGAACGACCAGTTCGGGCATGAAGACGAACTCGCTGTGCGGGGCGGGCGTGCCGCCGACCTCCTCCAGGAGCGTACGCACGGCGGCCTGGCCCATCGCCGTCACCGGCTGACGGATCGTGGTCAGCGGCGGATCGGTGAACGCTATGAGCGGCGAATCGTCGTAGCCGACCACCGACAGCTCGCGCGGCACCTCCATCGACAGCCGGCGGGCGGCCCGGATCGCGCCGAGCGCCATCATGTCGCTCGCGCACACCACCGCCGTGCAGCCCCGCTCCATCAGTGCCGACGCCGCTGCCTGTCCACCCTCAAGAGTGAACAGCGAATGCTGGATCAGCTCCTCCACCGCGTCCGGCGCGAGGTCCAACTGCTCCTGCATCGTGGCGCGGAAGCCCTCGATCTTGCGCAGGACCGGCACGAACCGCTTCGGGCCGACCGCCAGACCGATCCGCTGATGCCCCAGCGACACCAGGTGCGTCACCGCGAGCCGCATCGCCGCGCGGTCGTCCGGCGAGATGAACGGCGCCTGGACCTTGGGAGAGAAGCCGTTGACCAGGACGAACGGGACACCCTTGGCGCGCAGTTGCTCATAGCGCTGCATGTCGGCCGAGGTGTCGGCGTGCAGCCCGGAGACGAAGATGATGCCCGAGACACCGCGGTCGACCAGCATCTCGGTCAGCTCGTCCTCGGTGGAGCCGCCGGGGGTCTGCGTCGCCAGCACCGGTGTGTAGCCCTGCCGCGTCAGCGCCTGGCCGATCACCTGGGCCAGGGCGGGAAAGATGGGGTTCTCCAGCTCGGGCGTGATCAGCCCGACCAGCCCCGCGCTGCGCCTGCGCAGCCGTACGGGCCGTTCGTAGCCGAGAACGTCGAGCGCGGCGAGAACGGATTCGCGGGTGGCCGCTGCAACACCGGGCTTGCCGTTCAGTACGCGGCTGACCGTCGCTTCGCTGACCCCCGCCTGAGTTGCGATATCGGCAAGCCGTGCGGTCATGGAAGTGGACTGTACCGGGCGTATGTCGGATTGCCCACCATGCACATGAATCGGACGACCGCACTCCTGCGGCGGCCCGCGGTGGATTCCCGGCAACCTCTTGCAAGCTCTTGCGAACCAGGTTTGCGGACGGCGGTCCGATCGTCGCACCGCACGGGTGGCGGGCCGTGGCCTGCCGCTGCCAGGGAGAGACGCCCGCCGTCAAGGGGCTTGACGGCAACCGTGAGGACACGCGAATGTAACGATCGTCGGCGCTTGCAGAAATCTTCCGCAAACTCTTTCGGCGTTCTTTCATCCTTGTTACGTTCTCGTCGACCCGGCGCCGCGACGGAGCGGTACGGCAGTTGAAGGAGTTCAGATGCGACGTGGCATAACGGCCACCGCCCTGGTCGCGGCCCTGGCGCTCGCGGCGACCGCCTGCGGCAGCGACAACGAGTCCGACGGCACGAGCAAGAGCTCGGGCGAGCTGTCCGGCACCGTGACGTGGTGGGACACCTCCACCGCGGGCAGCGAGGACAAGGTCTTCAAGAAGATCGCCGAGGACTTCACCAAGAAGCACCCGAAGGTCCACGTCAAGTACGTCAACGTCCCCTTCGGCGACGCGCAGAACAAGTTCAAGAACGCGGCCCAGTCCGGCTCCGACGCCCCCGACGTCATCCGCTCCGAGGTCGCCTGGACCCCCGAGTTCGCCGACCTCGGCTACCTCGCCCCGCTCGACGGCACCGCCGCGCTGAAGAACTCGGACGACTTCCTGAAGCAGGCCGCCGCGTCCACGAAGTACAAGGACAAGACCTACGCGGTGCCGCAGGTCATCGACTCCATGGGCATCTTCTACAACAAGAAGATCTTCAAGGAGGCCGGTGTCGAGGTCCCCAAGACCGTCGACGAGCTGAAGACCGTCTCCAAGAAGATCAAGGACAAGACCGGCAAGACCGGTATGTACCTGCGCGGCGACGACGCCTACTGGTTCCTCTCCTTCCTGTACGGCGAGGGCGGCGACATGGTCGACGCCTCCACCAAGACCGTCACCATCGACAACCCCCAGGGCGTCAAGGCGATGAAGGTCGTCAAGGACCTCGTCGACTCGGGTGCCGCCGAGACCGATGCCACGGACGGCTGGGAGAACATGCAGGCGTCCTTCAAGGACGGCAAGGTCGCCATGATGATCAACGGCCCCTGGGCCGTCGCCGACACCCTCGCCGGCAAGGAGTTCAAGGACAAGGCCAACCTGGGCGTCGCCCCGGTCCCGGCCGGCTCCGCCGCGCAGGGCGCCCCGCAGGGCGGTCACAACCTCGCCGTCTACGCGGGCTCCAAGAACCTCGACGCCTCCTACGCCTTCGTCGACTACATGACGTCCGCGGAGACCCAGGCCAAGGTCACCAAGGAGCTGAGCCTCCTGCCGACCCGCACCTCCGCCTACGCCCGGCAGGACGTCGTCGACAACGAGATCGTCGGCTTCTTCAAGCCCGTCGTCGAGACCGCCGTCGAGCGCCCCTGGATCCCGGAGACCGGCAGCCTCTTCGCCCCGCTCGTCACCGAGTACACCAAGGTCCTCACCGGCCAGGCCACTCCGGAGAAGGCCGTCAAGACGACCGGCGACTCCTACCGCAAGCTCCTCAAGGGCTGGAAGTAACAGGAAGGCAGGCCGGCTGATGGCTGTCCACACCAGCCAGTCGGTGGCGAAGGCCGCGGGCGACGACGTCGCCCGCGGCCGGAGCCGCGGTACTGGCAACCCCCCGCCGCCGGGCAAGCTCCGACGGGCCCTGTCGACCCACTGGTACGCCTGGACCATGGTCGCCCCGGTCGTCGTCGTGATCGGCGTGATCATCGGGTATCCGCTGGTCCGCGGCATCTACCTGTCGATGACCGACGCCAACGAGCGCAACGTCGAACGGTCCATCGGTGTCAACCACATGCCCGCCACGTACAAGTTCGTGGGCCTGGACAACTACACCGAAGCGCTCACCGGCGACCAGTTCCTCGGCACGCTCGGCTGGACCCTGGTGTGGACGGTCTCCTGTGTGGCCATCACCTTCTGCCTCGGGATGGCCCTCGCCAACATCCTCAACCGCCGCATCGCCGGCCGCTCCGCCTACCGGATGGCGCTGATCCTGCCCTGGGCCATTCCCGGTTTCGTCTCCGTCTTCGCCTGGCGCTTCCTCTACAACGAGAAGCGCGGGCTGCTCAACGAGATCCTCTCCGGCGCCGGGATCGACGGCATCCCGTGGCTGAACGACCCCACCTGGGCGAAGTTCTCCGTCATCGCCGTCAACGTCTGGCTGGGTGTGCCGTTCATGATGGTCGCCCTGCTCGGCGGACTGCAGTCGATCCCCAGCGAGCACTACGAGGCCGCAGAGATGGACGGCGCCACCGCCTGGCAGCGCTTCCGCCACATCACGCTGCCCGGACTGCGGCCGGTCTCCACCACGGTGATCCTGCTCTCCACCATCTGGACCTTCAACATGTTCCCGGTGATCTTCCTGCTGACCCGCGGCGGACCCGGCGAGGCCACCCAGATCCTGGTCACCCAGGCGTACAAGTTCTCCTTCGAGATCAGCCCGCGCGACTTCGCGCAGTCCTCCACCTGGGGCGTACTGATCCTCGTACTCCTGCTGATCTTCGCCGCCGTCTACCGGCGAGTCCTGCGCACACAGGGAGACGACTGGTGACCACCGCCCCCGCCCCCACCGCACGCAAGGTCCGGCTGCGCGGCGAGCGTTCGCCGATCGCCTCCGCCGCGCTGCACCTCACGCTCGTCGTGGCGTCCGTGATCGCCGTCTTCCCCGTGCTGTGGGTCCTGCTCACCTCGCTGAAGCCCGCCGCGTACGCGACCACCACGGACTTCTTCAAAGAGACGACGTTCGAGAACTACACGAACCTGATCCAGAACACGAAGTTCCTCACCTGGTTCGGCAACTCCCTGCTCGTCGCGGGGCTCACCACGCTTCTCGGCGTCATCATCTCCGCCTCCACCGGCTACGCCGTCAGCCGCTTCCGCTTCCCCGGCAAGCGCGGGCTGATGTGGACGCTCCTGGTCACCCAGATGTTCCCGGTGGCCGTCCTCATCGTGCCGATCTACAACATCATGGCGGGCATGGGGCTGCTGAATCAGCCGGCCGGCCTCGTCATCACCTACCTCACCATCTCGGTGCCGTTCTGCGCCTGGATGATGAAGGGCTTCTTCGACACCATCCCGCACGAGATCGACGAGTCGGGCCAGGTCGACGGCCTCACCCCGTTCGGCACGTTCTGGCGGCTGATCCTGCCGCTCGCCAAGCCCGGCCTCGCCGTCACCGCGTTCTACTCCTTCATCACCGCCTGGGGCGAAGTGGCGTACGCCTCCGCCTTCATGGTCGGCGAGGACAACCTCACCCTCGCGGGCGGACTGCAGCTCTTCGTCAACCAGTACGGGGCCCAGTGGGGGCCGATGACCGCGGCGTCCGTGCTGATCGCGATACCCGCGGCCCTGGTCTTCCTCTTCGCCCAGCGCCATCTGGTCACCGGCATGTCCGCCGGAGCCGTCAAGGGCTGAGAGCCTGTCGGGCCTCAGCACGCCCCGCACGACCCGCACGCACCAAGTCACGGCGGCCGCCGGTGTCCCGACCCGGTCCCGGCGCCGCTTCCCACCCCGACACCTCAGGGACGACATGACCCAGCACCTCGCTGCCCCCTCCACCGGCACGTCCGGCGACGCTCCGGCCCACCAGACCGGCTGGTGGCAGGACGCGGTGATCTACCAGGTCTATCCACGGAGCTTCGCCGACGGCAACGGCGACGGCATGGGCGATCTCGCAGGCGTACGCGGCAGACTCCCGTACCTCAAGGAACTCGGTGTGGACGCGGTCTGGCTCAGCCCGTTCTACGCCTCCCCGCAGGCCGACGCGGGTTACGACGTCGCCGACTACCGTGCCGTCGACCCCATGTTCGGCACCCTGCTGGACGCCGACGCGCTGATCCGGGACGCCCACGACCTGGGCCTGCGGATCATCGTGGACCTGGTGCCCAACCACTCCTCGGACCAGCACGAGTGGTTCAAGCGCGCCCTCGCCGAGGGCCCCGGCTCCGCCCTGCGCGAGCGCTACCACTTCCGCCCCGGCAAGGGCGAGGACGGCGAACTGCCGCCCAACGACTGGGAGTCCGTCTTCGGCGGCCCCGCATGGACCCGGACCACCGACCCGGACGGCACCCCGGGCGACTGGTACCTCCACCTCTTCGCACCCGAGCAGCCCGACTTCAACTGGGAACACCCGGCCGTCGCCGACGAGTTCCGCTCGATCCTGCGCTTCTGGCTCGACATGGGCGTCGACGGCTTCCGGGTCGACGTCGCCCACGGCCTCGTCAAGGCCGCCGGCCTGCCCGACCTCGGCAGCCACGACCAGCTCAAGCTGCTCGGCAACGACGTCATGCCGTTCTTCGACCAGGACGGGGTGCACGAGATCTACCGCTCCTGGCGCACCATCCTCGACGAGTACCCCGGCGACCGCATCGCCGTCGCCGAGGCCTGGACCCCCACCGTCGAGCGCACCGCCAACTACGTGCGCTCCGACGAGATGCACCAGGCGTTCAACTTCCAGTACCTCTCCACCGCCTGGGACGCGGCCGAACTCCGCGAGGTCATCGACACCTCGCTCGACGCGATGCGCCCGGTCGGCGCCCCCACCACCTGGGTGCTCTCCAACCACGACGTGACCCGGCACACCACCCGGTTCGCCAACCCGCCCGGCCTCGGCACCCAGATCCGTGAGGCCGGCGACCGCGAGCTGGGCCTGCGCCGGGCCCGCGCCGCCACCCTGCTGATGCTGGCGCTGCCCGGCTCCGCCTACGTCTACCAGGGCGAGGAGCTCGGCCTGCCCGACGTCACCGACCTGCCCGACGAGGTCCGCCAGGACCCGTCGTTCTTCCGCGCGGAGGGCCAGGACGGCTTCCGCGACGGCTGCCGGGTGCCGATCCCCTGGACCCGCGACGGCAGCTCGTACGGCTTCGGCGACGGCGGCAGCTGGCTGCCCCAGCCCGACGGCTGGGGCGAGCTGAGCGTCGAGGCCCAGACCGGCGTCGCCGGCTCGACGCTGGAGCTCTACCGGTCCGCTATCGCCGCCCGCCGGGCGCACCCGGGGCTCGGCGCCGGAACGGCGGTGGAGTGGCTGGGCGCCCCCGAGGGCCTGCTGATCTTCGCCCGCCCCGGCTTCGTCTGCACCGTCAACACGACGGGCCGCCCGGTGCGCATCCCGGTGCGCGGCACCGTCCTGGTGTCCAGCAGCCCGGTCGTCACCGACGGCGCCGAGATCGAGCTGCCCGCGGACACCACGGTGTGGTGGACGGTGTGACCGTCCCCCTGCCCAGGACCGGCGGTGCGCCGAGGCTCTCGGACATCGCCGGCCAGGCAGCGGTCAGCGAGGCGACCGTCAGCCGGGTGCTCAACGGGAAACCGGGCGTCGCGGACCCCACCCGGCAGCGGGTGCTCGCGGCGCTGGACATCCTCGGCTACGAACGTCCCGTGCGGCTGCGCAGGCGCAGCGCCGGGCTGATCGGACTGGTGACGCCCGAGCTCACCAACCCGATCTTCCCGGCGTTCGCGCAGTCCGTCGAGCAGGTGCTGGCCGGGCACGGCTACACCCCGGTGCTCTGCACCCAGCTGCCCGGCGGCGCCACCGAGGACGAACTCGTCGAGCAGCTCGTCGAGCGCGGCGTCGGCGGGATCGTCTTCATCTCCGGGCTGCACGCCGACATGTCGGCCGACCCGGCCCGGTACGCCGCGCTCACCGAACGCGGCGTGCCGTTCGTCCTGATCAACGGTTACAACGAACGGATCAGCGCGCCGTTCGTCTCGCCCGACGACTCCGCCGCCGTGCGGATGGCCGTCGGACACCTCGCCGAGCTCGGCCACAGCCGGATCGGCCTGGCGATCGGGCCGCAGCGCTATGTGCCGTCCCGCCGCAAGCGCGAGGGCTTCCTGGACGCCTCGGTGAACCTGCTGGGCCTGGACCGGGCCGAGGCCGAACTCCTGGTCTGCCCCACGCTGTTCAGCGTCGAGGGCGGCCAGGTCGCGGCGGGTGCGCTGCTCGACCAGGGGTGTACGGGCATCGTCTGCGGCAGCGACCTGATGGCGCTGGGCGTGGTGCGCGCGGCCCGGGAGCGTGGGCTCGGTGTGCCGCGCGACGTGTCGGTGGTGGGCTTCGACGACTCGCAGCTCATCGCGTTCACCGATCCGCCGCTGACGACGGTGCGCCAGCCGGTGCAGGCGATGGCGGCGGCAGCGGTGAGCGCCCTGCTGGAGGAGATCGGCGGCAGCCCGGTGCAGCGTACGGAGTACGTGTTCCAGCCGGAGCTGGTGGTACGGGGATCCACCGCGGCGGTCCGGGGAGTCTGATCCCCGCGGGGCCGGTACGGGCGTACAGGAGAGGCACCGGGAGTCGGCCCTGAACGGGCCTGCGGGGAGTGAGCGACTCCGGGTGCCTCTCTTGTCCGTGACCGGCCCGGCCGGCCGGGCGCGTGGGGTCCGGGGTCGCCGGAACCCCCGGCCGACCGGACCGGAGTCGGGAGAAACTTAACAGCGCTGCAATGTTTTGCGTAAGTGCTTGCAGGAAGAAAACTGCCGTATTTCCTGGATGTAAGCGGACGGTGTCCAAAGGGTTGACCGGGGAGTGGTGGGCTCGTACGGTCGGCGTCGCGGCAAGGTTTGCATTCTTGCAGCAAGAACCTTCAGGAGCCTTGAAGGCAGGGCGCGTTGCCATGTGAGGCTGCACCGTCACCCGCATTTCCCCCCACAGCAGGAGGAAACATGGCACGCAGACCACTGTCCGCGGCGCTCGCCCTGGCAGCAGGCGCCGCTGCCCTTATATCCCCGACCGCCACCGCCCGGGCCGCCACCCCCGGCGACAAGGACGTCACCGCCGTCCTCTTCGAGTGGAAGTTCGACTCCGTGGCCAAGGCGTGCACGGACACCCTCGGCCCGGCCGGCTACGGCTACGTACAGGTCTCGCCGCCCCAGGAGCACATCCAGGGCAGCCAGTGGTGGACCTCGTACCAGCCGGTCAGCTACAGGATCGCCGGGCGGCTCGGCGACCGCGCCGCCTTCGCGGCCATGGTCAGCACCTGCCACGCCGCGGGCGTCAAGGTCGTCGCCGACTCCGTCATCAACCACATGACGTCCGGCTCGGGCACCGGTACCGGCGGCTCCTCGTACACCAAGTACGACTACCCCGGCCTGTACTCCGCTCCGGACATGGACGACTGCACCGCCCAGATCACCAACTACCAGGACCGCGCCAACGTCCAGAACTGCGAACTCGTCGGCCTCGCCGACCTGGACACCGGTGAGGACTACGTCCGCGGGAAGATCGCCGGATACCTGAACGACCTGCTCTCGCTGGGCGTCGACGGCTTCCGCATCGACGCCGCCAAGCACATGCCCGCCACCGACCTCGCCAACATCAAGTCCCGGCTGAGCAACCCCGGCGTCTACTGGAAGCAGGAGGCGATCTACGGCGCGGGCGAGGCCGTCCAGCCCGGCGAGTACACCGGCACCGGCGACGTCCAGGAATTCCGCTACGCCCGCGGCCTCAAGCAGGTCTTCACCAACGAGAACCTCGCCTATCTGAAGAACTTCGGCGAGGGCTGGGGCTTCATGCCCTCGTCGAAGGCCGCGGTGTTCGTCGACAACCACGACACCGAGCGCGGCGGCGACACGCTGAACTACAAGAACGGCGCCGACTACACGCTCGCCAGCGTGTTCATGCTGGCCTGGCCCTACGGCTCGCCCGACGTCCACTCCGGCTACGAGTGGTCCGACAAGGACGCCGGTCCGCCCAACGGCGGCACGGTGAACGCCTGTTACAGCGACGGCTGGAAGTGCCAGCACGCCTGGCGCGAGATCTCCTCCATGGTCGGCTTCCGCAACACCGCGCGCGGCGAGGCCGTGACGAACTGGTGGGACAACGGCGGCGACCAGATCGCGTTCGGCCGCGGCTCGAAGGCTTACGTCGCGATCAACCACGAGGGCTCCTCGCTGACCCGCACGTTCCAGACCTCGCTGCCCGCCGGTGACTACTGCGACATCCAGTCCGGCAACGGCGTCACCGTCAACGGCTCCGGCCAGTTCACCGCGACGCTGGGCGCGAACACGGCGGTGGCGCTCCAGGTGAACGCCCGTACCTGCACCGGCGGCGGTACCACGGAGCCGGGCACCGGCACCTCCGGCGCCTCCTTCGGCGTCAACGCCACCACCCAGCCCGGCCAGAACATCTACGTCACCGGCAACCAGTCCGCCCTCGGCAACTGGGACCCCGCCGGTGCGCCGAAGCTGGACCCGGCCACGTACCCCGTCTGGAAGCTCGATGTGAGCCTGCCCGCGGGTACGTCCTTCGAGTACAAGTACGTCCGCAAGGACGCGAGCGGCAACGTCACCTGGGAGAGCGGTGCCAACCGCACGGCCACGGTGCCGTCCTCCGGCAAGGCCGCCCTGACCGCCGACGTCTGGCGCGGTTAGCCCCGGCTCCCGGTGTGCCGGAGGGGGCCGGCCCGGCCCCCTCCGGCACACCGGACTCCCGCCCCGAGTCCCGTACCCCTTCGAGGAGAACCCGAGTGATACGTCCGTCCCTGCGCGCGCCCGCGCGAAGAACGGCGACCGCCGTCGTCGCGGCCGCCCTGTGCGCGGCCCTCGTGCCCGCGCTGCCCGCCGCGGCGGCCAGGCCGCCCGCCGCGCCCTCGGACGCCCGGCTGGCCGCCGAACCCGCACGTCACGACCTGACGCGCGAGCAGTTCTACTTCGTCATGCCGGACCGTTTCGCCAACGGAGACGCCTCCAACGACCGGGGCGGGCTCACCGGTTCGCGCCTGGAGACCGGCTACGACCCCACGGACAAGGGCTTCTACCAGGGCGGCGACCTCAAGGGCCTGACCGACCGGCTCGACTACATCAAGGGCCTCGGCACCACCGCCATCTGGCTCGCCCCGATCTTCAAGAACCGCCCCGTCCAGGGCACCGGCAAGGACGCCTCGGCCGGCTACCACGGCTACTGGATCACCGACTTCACCCAGGTCGACCCGCACTTCGGCACCAACGCCGACCTGTCGAAGCTGATCGACAGGGCCCACGCCAAGGGTATGAAGGTCTTCTTCGACGTCATCACCAACCACACCGCGGACACCGTCGACTACGCCGAGAAGGCCTACGGCTACCGGCCGAAGGGCGCCTACCCGTACCTGGACAGGGACGGCCGCCCGTTCGACGACGCCAAGGGCCTGGCGAAGGTGGACGCGGACTCGTTCCCGTACACCCCCAGGAACACCGGGACCGCCGGGACCAAGGTCCCCTCCTGGCTCAACGACCCGACGATGTACCACAACCGCGGCGACTCGACCTTCGCCGGTGAGTCCGCCACCTACGGCGACTTCTCCGGGCTGGACGACCTGTGGACCGAGCGGCCCGAGGTCGTCTCCGGCATGGAGAAGATCTACGAGAAGTGGGTCCGGGACTTCGACATCGACGGCTTCCGGATCGACACCGTCAAACACGTCGACCTGGACTTCTGGACCCAGTGGGCGACCGCCCTGGACACCTACGCGGCCAGGCACGGCCGCAAGGACTTCTTCATGTTCGGCGAGGTCTACTCCGCCGACACCGCGATCACCTCGCCCTACGTCACCCGGGGCCGGCTGGACGCGACGCTCGACTTCCCGTTCCAGGAAGCGGCCCGCCAGTACGCCTCGCAGGGCGCCCCGGCCCGGAAGCTCGCCGCCGTCCTCGGTGACGACTACCGCTACACCACCGACAAGGCCAACGCCTACGAGCAGGTGACCTTCCTCGGCAACCACGACATGGGCCGCATCGGCGCGTTCCTGAAGCAGGACAACCCGAAGGCGGACGACGCGGAGCTGGTCGCGCGCGCCCGGCTCGCCAACGAGCTGATGTTCCTCGGCCGCGGCAACCCCGTCGTCTACTACGGCGACGAGCAGGGCTTCACCGGCGCGGGCGGCGACAAGGACGCCCGCCAGACGATGTTCGCCTCGAAGACCGCCGACTACCTCGACGACGACGAACTGGGTACCGACCGCACCCACGCCGCCGACGCGTACGACCCGAAGCACCCGCTGTACCGGAACATCGCCGCCCTCTCCGAACTCACCCGGAAGAACCCGGCCCTGCGCGACGGCGTCCAGACCGAGCGGTACGCGGAAGGCTCCGTCTACGCCTTCTCCCGCACGGACCCCGAGCAGCCCAACGAGTACCTCGTGGCCACCAACAACGCCGCCACCCCGAGCACCGTGGAGCTGCCCACCGCATCGGCCGGCATGAACTTCCGTACCCTGTACGGCGGTTCCGCGACCCTCCGCAGCGGCGCCGACCAGAGGATCACCGTCACCGTGCCGGCCCTCTCCAGCCTCGTGCTGCGCGCCGAGAAGCCCCTGGGCGCCCCCGCCACCAAGCCCTCGATCACCCTGGAGGCACCCGCCGCCGGAGCCACCGGCACCGTGGAGCTCTCCGCCGACGTCGACGGCGGACAGCTCAACCGTGTCGTCTTCGCCGCGCAGACCGGCAACGGCAAGTGGGTCACCCTCGGTTCCGCCGACCACGCCCCGTACAAGGTCACCCAGTACCTGGACGACAAGGTGGCGGCCGGAACACCGCTGCGCTACAAGGCGGTCGTCGTCGACCGCGCGGGCCGCACCGCGAGCGCCCTCGCCGCGACCACCGCGGGGCAGGCCCCCGCCGAGACCAGGCCGGTCGCCGTCCGGCGCGACTACGCCGTCGTCCACTACAAGCGCGCGGACGGCGACTACGGCGGCTGGAAGCTCAGGTCCGGCGACACCACGGCCGGCTTCACCGGGCGCGACGCCTACGGAGCCTTCGCCTGGCTCAAGCTCGACGAGGACGCGTCCACCGTCCCGTACACCGTCGAGAAGGACGGCACCGCCGACGGGCCGCAGCGCACCGTCGAACTCGCGCGGACCGGACAGGTCTGGATCGAGCAGGGCAAGGACGGCCAGGCCGACACGGCCCCCGACGGCGCCTACCCGCCGCAGGACACCACCAAGGCCGTACTGCACTACTACCGGCCCGACGGCGACTACGACGGCTGGGGGCTGCACACCTGGACCGGCGCCAAGGACCCCACCGACTGGGCCAAGCCCCTCCAGCCGGTGAAGAAGGACGCCTCCGGAGTCACCTTCGAGGTGCCGCTCACCGACGGCGCCACCTCGCTCAGCTACATCCTGCACAAGGGCGACGAGAAGGACCTCCCCAGCGACCAGTCGCTCGACATCGCCACCTACGGGCACGAGGTCTGGATGCTCGGCGCCACGCCCGGCTACCTGCTGCCCCAGGCCGGCGGCGTACCCACCCCCGACCTCTCCAAGGCCGAGGCGCAGTGGATCGACGCCGACACCGTCGTATGGAAGGTGAAGGCCACCGGCGCCACCAGCCAGCAGCTCGTCCACGCACCGCGCGGCGGGATCTCCGTCGTCGACGGGGCGCTCTCCGACGAGGGCCGGTGGCTGCGGCTCACCCCCTCCGCGCTGACCGACGCACAGAAGGCGAAGTACCCGAACCTCAAGGACTACCCGGCGTTCACCGTCGACGTCCGGGACCGGGACCGGGTCCGCGACGCGCTGCGCGGCCAGCTGATCGCCACCCAGCGCGCCGCCGACGGCGCCCTGCTCGCGGCCACCGGCGTACAGAGCGCGGGCGTGCTCGACGACCTGTACGGCAAGAACGCGGCCGGTGCCTCGCTCGGCCCGGTCTTCGACCACCGCGGCCGCCCCACCCTGTCCGTCTGGGCCCCCACCGCCCGCACCGTCGCCCTCGAACTCGACGGGAAGAACGTCCCGATGCGACGCGACGACCGCACGGGCGTCTGGTCCGTCACGGGCACGAAGCAGTGGACGGGCAAGCCCTACCGCTACGTGGTGGACGTCTGGGCGCCCACCGTCGGCAAGATGGTCACCAACAAGGTCACCGACCCGTACTCCACCGCCCTGACCACGGACTCCGCGCGCAGCCTCGTCGTCGACCTCGACGCCCCGGCCCTCGCCCCGAAGGGCTGGTCCGGGCTGAAGAAGCCCGCCGCCGTCCCGCTGCGCGACGCCCAGATCCAGGAGCTGCACATCCGCGACTTCTCCATCGCGGACCGCACCTCGAAGCACCCCGGCGAGTACCTCGCCTTCACCGACACCGGCTCCGACGGGATGAAGCACCTCAAGCAGCTCGCCGGCTCCGGCACCTCCTACGTCCACCTGCTGCCCGCCTTCGACATCGGAACCATCCCCGAGAAGAAGTCCGCACAGCAGAAACCGGCCTGCGACCTGTCCGTGTACGCCCCCGACTCCGAGGAACAGCAGGCCTGCGTGGCGAAGGCCGCGGCGAAGGACGGCTTCAACTGGGGCTACGACCCGCTGCACTACACCGTCCCGGAGGGCTCCTACGCCTCCGACCCGGACGGCACCCGGCGCACCGTCGAGTTCCGGCAGATGGTGCAGGGGCTGAACGGCGCGGGGCTGCGCACTGTCATGGACGTCGTCTACAACCACACCGTCGCCTCCGGGCAGGACGACAAGTCCGTACTCGACCGGATCGTGCCCGGCTACTACCAGCGGCTGCTGGACGACGGCACCGTCGCCACCTCCACCTGCTGCGCCAACACGGCGCCCGAGAACACCATGATGGGCAAACTGGTCGTCGACTCGGTCGTCACCTGGGCCAAGGAGTACAAGGTCGACGGCTTCCGCTTCGACCTGATGGGCCACCACCCCAAGGCCAACATCCTCGCCGTCCGCAAGGCGCTCGACGCCCTGACGATCGCCGAGGACGGCGTCGACGGCAAGAAGATCATCCTGTACGGCGAGGGCTGGAACTTCGGCGAGATCGCCGACGACGCCCGCTTCGTCCAGGCCACCCAGAAGAACATGGCCGGCACCGGCATCGCCACCTTCTCCGACCGGGCCCGCGACGCCGTACGCGGCGGCAGCCCCTTCGACGAGGACCCGGGCGTGCAGGGCTTCGCCACCGGCCTGTACACCGACCCCAACACCTCGACCGCCAACGGGACGCGGGCCGAGCAGAAGGCCCGGCTGCTGCACTACCAGGACCTGATCAAGGTCGGTCTCACCGGCAACCTCGCCGGTTACACCTTCACCGACTCCGCCGGGAACACGGTCAAGGGCTCCGGCGTCGACTACAACGGCGCCCCCGCCGGATACGCCGCCGCCCCCGGCGACGCCCTCGCCTACGCGGACGCCCACGACAACGAGTCGCTCTACGACACGCTCGCCTTCAAGCTTCCGGCGGGCACCCCGGCGGCCGACCGGGCCCGTATGCAGGTCCTGGCCATGGCGACGGCCACCCTCTCGCAGGGGCCCTCGCTCTCCCAGGCGGGCACCGACCTGCTGCGCTCCAAGTCCCTGGACCGCAACTCGTACGACAGCGGCGACTGGTTCAACGCCCTGCACTGGGACTGCCGCGACGGCAACGGCTTCGGCCGCGGACTGCCGCCGGCCGCCGACAACGAGTCCAAGTGGTCCTACGCGAAGCCGCTGCTGGCCGACGCCGCGCTCCGGCCCGGCTGCGCGCAGATCGACGGCGCGTCCGCCGCGTACCGGGACCTGCTCACCATCCGCGGCACGGAGCGGGACTTCGACCTCTCCACCACCGAGCAGGTGCAGTCCGCCCTGTCCTTCCCGCTCTCCGGCAAGGACGAGACACCGGGCGTGATCACCATGCGGCTCGGGAAGCTGGTGGTCGTCCTCAACGCGGCCCCCGGCACCGAGACCCAGACGGTTCCCGCGCTGGCGGGGAAGGAGTACGCACTGCACCCGGTCCAGGCCGCGGGCGCGGATTCTACTGTCAAGAAGGCCTCGTACGAAAGGAGTTCGGGAAGGTTCACCGTCCCGGGGCGTACCGTGGCGGTGTTTTCCCTGAACTGAGCCATGACGGGGCTACGTTGGGAGGCAGCAGCCGTCGGGGAATGCCGCAGCACCGCACCCCCGGCGCGCCCTCCCACCCCCCGGCCGGTCCCGGCCCCTCTCCGGTACGCCAGGCGTCCTCGTATGCCTGCTCCGTACGGGAACCAGGGGCCGGGACCGGCCGGTCCACCTGTTTCGGCGACGGTGACCATGGCGAGCAACATCCCCGAGGAGACAAGCAGCTTTGTCGGACGGAAAGCGGAACTTGCCAGGCTGGAACACACATTCGCCACGCACCGGCTGATCACGCTCACCGGCAGCGGCGGTGTCGGCAAGACCAGGCTCGCCGTCCGTGCTGCCCGGCAGTCGGCGGCCGCCCACCGCGACGGCGCGTGGTGGGCGGACCTGTCACCGCTCCACGACGACGGACTGCTCATCGCGACCGTCTCCGACGCGGTCGGGCTCTCCGACCACACCCTGCGCATGCCCATCGACGCGCTGTGCGAATGGCTGGTCGACAAGGAACTGCTGCTGATCCTCGACTCGTGCGAGCATCTGCGCCCCGCCTGCGCGCACCTGCTCGGCGAGATCCTCACCACGTCCCCCGGCCTCACCGTGCTCGCCACCAGCCGGCAGCCCCTGGACATCAGGGGCGAGCAGGTCGTCGAGGTGGACCCGCTGCCCGTCGAGGGCGCGGCCGACGCGCTGACCCTGTTCCGGGACCGGGCGGCCGCCGCGGCCCCGGGCCTCGCCCTCGACGAGCCGGGCAACGCGGAGGCCGCCGCCGAGATCTGCCGCCGCCTCGAAGGCATTCCGCTCGCCATCGAACTCGCGGCGGGAGCCCTCGGCCGGGACACCGTCGAGCAGGTCGCCGCACGGATCAGGTCCCGCTTCGACGTACCCGCCGACGCCTCGCTCTGGCCGCCGCGCCACCGCACGCTGCGCACCGCCATCGGCTGGAGCCATGAGCTGTGCACCCCGCTGGAACGGCTGCTCTGGGCCCGGCTGACCGTCCTGCGCGGCGACTTCGACGAGGCCGTCGCCCGCGAGGTCTGCGCCGGGGGACCGCTCACCGCGGACGGGGTGTCCCGGGCTCTGAACGGCCTGGTCACCAAGTCCGTCGTCGGCCGGGACGGCACACGGCACCGCATGCTCGACACCATCCGCGAGTACGGGCGGATGTGGCTCGCCGAACTCGGCGAGGAACGGGCCGCCGCCGACCGGCACGCCGCCTGCTTCCTCGGCCTGGCCCGCAAGGCCCACGCCGGCTGGACCGGCGACGACCAGATCAGCTGGTACCACCGCATCGCCGAGGCGCACGCCGACCTCTGCGCCGCCCTCGACCACCTGCTGGCCCACGACACCGCGGCAGCCCAGGAGATGGCGGGACGGATCGGCTTCTTCTGGTGCTGCTGCGGCCACCTTCCGCAGACCCGCGAGTACGCCCGGCGCGCCCTGGCCGCCGGACCGACCGAGGGCCCCCACCGCACCCGCGCCCTGTGGGTGCTGGGCATCACCGTCATGCTCCAGGGCGACTACCCGGCCGCCCGCCGGCTGGGCCGGGAGTGCACCAGGGAAGCGGCGCGCGACGGCACCGACGAAGGCATCCTCGCCGCCGCCTATCTGTGCGGCCTCACCGACCTGATGACCGGCCGCCCCGAGGCGGGCCTGCGCGAGGTCGACCGGGTCCTGCGCTCGACCGGCACCGCCACCCCGCTGGAGAAGGCCTACCGGCTGCGGTGCAGGCTCATCACGGTCTTCGCCCTGACCGGGCTCGGCCGGCTGGACGAGGCGGCGGAGGCCGCCGCGGTCCTGCGTGAGGTCTGCGAGGCCCAGGACGAGTGCTGGACCCGTAGCTACGTCGACTACCAGCTCGCCCTGATCGCCCTGCTGCGGGGCGACGCCGAAACATCCGCCGCCCACGCCCGCTCGATGCTCGAGGGCAAGCACCGCATGCGCGACCGCTTCGGCATCGCGCTGGGCCTGGACATTTTGGCCGCGGCGATCGCCGCCCAGGGCGCGGGAGCCCGCGCCGCCCGGGTCTACGGCACGGGACAGGTGTACTGGCGCATGGTCGGCCATCCGCAACGCGGCACCCCGGAACTGGGACCCCTGCGCGAGGCATGCGAACGCCAGGCCCGCGAGGCCGTCGGTGACGCCGCCTACCAGCGGGCGTTCGAACGGGGCCGGGCGGACAACGCGGAAGTGGGCCTGGCCGCCGCACTCCAGGGCGAGCTGCTCATGTGAGGCGAGCCGGCCCGGGCACCCGGAACCGGCCCTACGGCAGCCGCTGCGGGGGAACGGCCGGTACGGCGGGGGCCAGGTCGGAGAGCCGGTCCAGCAGCTCGCCGAACGGCCCGTCCGCCGGCTCCTGGCCGAGCACCCGCAGCACGACGCCCGCCATCTCCGTGTTGTACGCGGCACTCACCGCGGCCAGCGCGGCGAAGTCGTGCACCAGTTGCAACTCCAGCTCCTCGCGCGGAATCCGCCGCCCGTCCAGCCAGATCAGTGCCGTCGACTCGGCCAGCGAGACCCATGACCGCACGACCAGCTCCAGCCGGTCCGGCGGATTCTCGACCCCCAGATGGGCCAGGATCTGCTCGCAGGCAGCCTGCCGCACCCCGTCGATCATCGCGTTCGCGGTCGAGGACCCCACCGCCGGCCCGCCCCGCATCAGCGCCGAGAAGCCGGGCCCGTGCTCGTCGACGAAGTCGAAGAACCGGCGCATCACCCTCAGCAGCCGGGCCCCGAGCGGGCCTTCGCGGGGCTCCACGAACCGGGCGGCCAACTCGTCGGCAGCCCGTCGCAGCGCTGCCTCGTACAGGCTCTGCTTGCCCGGGAAGTAGTGGTAGACCAAGGGCCGCGAGATCCCCGCGGCGGCCGCGATCTCGTCGATCGACACCTCGTCCGGGGCGCGGTGACTGAACAACTCCAGCGCGACACCGATCAATTGCTGTCTGCGCTCCTCGACGCCCATCCTGCGCCGCACCCCGGTCGTCATGGTGGACAGCGTACCGAGTGGAGCGGCGGGGGAGGGGCGGCGGGCGACCCCGTCTCCGTCGGTCCTGATCCGCCGCACCGGCACTAAAGGTCCAGTACCAGCCGCTCGCCCCGGCACCGGGACACACAGATCAGCATCGAGTCGTTCCGCTCGGAGTCCGTCAGGAGATCGTCGCGATGGTCGATCTCGCCCTCCAGGACGCGCTGCTGACACGTTCCGCAGAAGCCCTGTTCGCAGGAGTACGAGACGTACGGAAGCGCGTCGCGCACCGCCGCCAGCACCGACCGGTCCGCCGGTACCCGGACCGTACGGCCGGAGCGGCGCAGCTCGACCTCGAAGGGGGCGGAGCCGGCCGACGACGCGGCCGCCGCGGTGAAGCGCTCCAGATGGAGGGTGCGGCCGGGCGGGAGCGCGGCGCCGACCGCGTCCATCAGGGGTTCGGGGCCGCAGCAATGGACGGCCGTGCCCTCCACCGTGTCCGCCAGGGCCGCGGCGGCGTCCGGGTGGCCCGCCTCGTCCTCGGCGACGACCGTCACCCGGCCGCCTTCGGCGCCCAGCTTCTCGATCTCGTCCAGGAACGGCATCGTGGCGCGGCTCCGTCCGCCGTACAGCAGCCGCCAGTCGGCGCCCGAGGCGGCGACCGACCGCAGCATCGGCAGGATCGGAGTGATGCCTATGCCGCCCGCGATGAACAGGTACGCGGGCGCGTCGGCGAGCGGGAAGCGGTTGCGCGGGTCGCGGATCTCCACCTCCTCGCCCTCGCGGAGCCGCTCGTGGACCTCGCGGGAGCCGCCGCGACCGTCCTCGACCAGCCGCGTCGCGATGGTGTACGTGTCGGGGTCGGCCGGGTCCCCGCACAGGGAGTACTGGCGGACCAGGCCGGAGGGCAGCAGGAGGTCGAGGTGCGCGCCGGGCTGCCAGGCCGGCAGGCCACAACCCTTGAGCCGGAGCTGGACGACGCCTTCGGCCGGGGTGGTCCGCTCGGTGATCAGCAGCCGCCGGGTGGCGGTGGTGCGGCGCTCGGAATGGCCCGAGACCGGCTCCTCCAGCGCCGGCAGCGGCCACAGCGGGGAGTTCTGGATGCGGCGGTGCAGGGCGCGCTTGGCCAGCAGTGCGGCGCCCGCGACCAGGACGACGGTGCGCGGACGGGGCAGGGGGAGCGGCATGGTCAGCTGGTTCCCGTCATGCGGGCCTCGGCGGCCGTGGCCGCGGGCGAGTGGGCGAGATAGTCGATGGCCTGGGCCGTACTGCCCTCCTGCGAGGGGTGGTAGCCGCGGCTCAGATAGCGGGGGACCGACCGCAGCAGATCGCCGGTGGCGGGCAGGGTGCCGCGCTTGCCGCTGAGGTAGAACTCCTTGAACGAGCCCTTGCCGTTCAGCAGGCTCGGGTCGTTCTCCATGAAGAAGCGGATGCCGCGCTGCCAGAGGAAGACCAGAGCGCTGAAGGCCGTCGCCCAGGTGCGGGCCCGCCGCCGGTAGCCGCCGTCGACATGCATGAAGACCTCGAACGCGACCGAGCGGTGCTCGACCTCCTCCGCGCCGTGCCAGCGCAGCAGATCCAGCATCATCGGGTCGGCGCCGCGCCGGTCCAGCTCGTCGGCGTTCAGCACCCAGTCGCCGAGGAAGGCGGTGTAGTGCTCGATCGCCGCGATCAGTGCGACCCGCTCCATCAGCCACCACCTGCGCGCCCTGCCCGGCGGCAGCGTCCGGTCGCCGAGCAGCTTCTCGAAGAACCAGTCGACCTGCGCGGTGTACGGCGTCGGGTCGAGACCGAGCTCCTTCAGGCGGGGCAGGACGTCGTCGTGCGCCTGGGAGTGCACGGCCTCCTGGCCGATGAAGCCGATGACGTCCTGGCGCAGCTGCTCGTCGTGGATGTACGGCAGCACCTGCCGGTAGACGTGGATGAACCACCGTTCCCCGGCAGGCAGCAGGAGATGGAGCACATTGATGGTGTGCGTGGTGAACGGGTCACCCGGCACCCAGTGCAGAGGAGTCTTCTCCCAGGCGAAGGAGACCTTGCGGGCCTTGAGGGGCGTCCGCTCCGACGCGACCGGCGCTGGCTGCGTATTAGACATGCTGTCAATGTACTGAGAGGTAGGTCGCGGGAACAGAGGCGTGCCGCGACTTTCTGACACCCACGAAGGCGGGCCGTCAGCGCAGCCCGCCCACCCGACTGCCGTCCGCCAGCGTCCCGTTCAGCCGCGCCCGGTCGCCCGCCCTGGCCGGCACGGCGAGAAGGCGGCTGTCGGAGCGCCCTTCCACCCCGCCCGACGCGGTCAGCGAGGCGAACTGCTCACTGCCCGCCGCCAGTACGTACCAACGGCCGCCCTGCGACTTCCAGAGCACCCCGGCCAGCACCCGGGGGTCGCGCACCCCGCAGGCCGGGGAGTCCTCGGCCCTCGCCGCGACCGCCCCGGGCGGCCCGCCCGTCGCGACGGCCGGCGCCGAAGGGGCCTGGAACTGGGCGAGGACCCGGCTTCCGGTGCCCCGCCAGGTCTCCGCCCTGGTGCAGAGCCAGCGCGCGGAACCGTTGCCCTCGGGCAGCGGCTGCTCGGCGTACTGCCAGGAGTTCACCGACCGCACCCCGCGCGACCGCACGGCGGGCAGCAGACAGGCGGTCCGCGCCCAACTGTCCCGCTCGGCCCACCCGGTGACGTCGTGCGGCGCCGACGGCGGGCCCGAGGTCAGCCGGGCGGGGGTCAGCTCACCGAGGTCCGCCAGCAGCCGGGCCGCCGAGCCGTCACGGATCTCGATCGCCTGCCAGGCACGGCAGTCGCGGGCCGTCGCCGGGCTGGTCAGCGCGGCGGTCACCCCGTCGCGGTCGCGGCGCAGCGGCCGCGGGACGCCGTCCGGCGCCAACAGGTCCCGCACCGACACCGTGGTCACCCAGGGCGCGGTGAGATAGCGGACCCGGTCGCCGGCACGCGCCACGATCAGGGCGGCGGCCGACGCCATGTCCGCACCGTCGGCCCGGGCGAAGTCCAGCGCGACATACCCGTCCCGGCCGGCACCGGGCTCCGCGTACCGCACGATGCGCAGCCCGTCGTAGAACAGCACCACCGCCACCCGGTCCACCTCGCCCGCGTACAGCAGCTGCGGCGCTCCCATCGGAGGCCCGATGGGGGTTTCCGGGGTCGCCGAGATGCGCACCTCGCCGTCCGGGTGCGCCCAGCCGGCGAGCGCGCGGCGCAGCAGCCCGGTGTCCTCGGCGCGGTTGCCGCGGGTGGGCCAGGCGGTGAAGTCGGTACGCGGCGAGCGCTGCCAGAAGCCCGCGGACACCCGGCTCAACCTGCCCGGATCCAGGGCCTGTTCCACAGCGGCGTCATGGGTGTACGACGACGGGGGCAGGGCGCCCGGCCCCCAGCCGTTGCCCGGCAGCCCCAGCAGTGCCCCGCACACCAGCGCCGCCGCGACGGCCGCCAGTGCCGCCTTCGCGTGCTGCCTGCGGCGCAGCAGGTCCGGCGGCCGGGCCTGGAGCGAGCAGGGGTCGAACTCCCGGGAGCCGAGGGGCGCGTACGGCGCCGGAGCGCCCTGCGCCGCCACCAGCGCCGCGTGCGGGTCCGCGACCCCGGCGTCCGAGAGCACCCGCCGCACCTCCGCGTCGGCCAGCCCCTCCAGGCCGCGCAGCGCATGGGCGGCGCGCCCCGGACCGGAGAGCGCCGCCAGGGCGTTCTCCAGGGCGAGCCCGTCCGATCCGCCCGAGTGCGGGAACAGCCGCAGCCCCCACACGAGCGGGAGGAACGGGGGCAGCGCGACGCGGCCGAGGCCGCGTCGCGGCAGGTCCGCCGCCAGCGCCGCACGCAGCACCCGCCGGCGGGCGAGCGCATAGGACGGATCCACCGCCGCCGCGCCGCCGGGCCCGCGCGGCCCCGGGATCCCGCCCCCGGACCCCGCCCGGCGTCCGGACAACAGACACCGCTGGGCCAGCGCGTGCGCCTTCAGCACCCGGCGGTGGCTGCCGAGGGACGGCGGCAGCACGAGATAGCCGAGCCGGACCAGCCGGGGATAGTGCTCGACGAGCGCCGTCCCGGCCTGCTTCCCGTCGGCCGGGGCGGCTGCGGAAGGTACTTCTGGCAGTGGACGCACGTTCAGCAGAACGAGCGAATCGTGCGATGGTCACCCCGGCGTGTCCATGTGTGAGGCAACGGGCCGTCGCCTCACCGCAGTTGTCACCCGCTGAACCCGTGGCCGTGCCGGGCTGCCCGCTCCCGCCGTTCGTCGCGCTCATGAAGATCCCCGCGCGTGGTCCACCGGTGTCCACGGCGCGGCGATGGTGCCCGCCGCCCGCCGGCTCGACTCGTGTGCCATACCCGGAAGCTAGGCCGGAGAGTACCGGTCCTTGGCCCCGATGAGGACAATTCGACATCCCCCGGCAGGTAGAGCAGCATGGCTATGCGGGAGGTGTACAGATCGCCGGCCCCCAGTAAAGACGGCGCGGCCAGTCGAGGGGCGCCGGGTAGACCGACTCCTACGCGATCACAAAGCCATGAGCTCATATGATCTCGCTTTCTCTCCGCTGCCCACCAGGTCCGGGCCGTCCGTGACCATCTCTCTTCTCGGCGGTTTCGACATCGTCGTCGGCGACGAACCAGTGACCGTCCCAGTCGGCTCGAAGCGACTACTGGCGTTCATTGCGCTACAATCCCGGGCCGCTGTTCCTCGCACTCTGGTCGCCGGGAGCCTTTGGCCCGAAGCATCCGAGCAATGTGCGAACACGAACCTGCGGTCGGCGTTGTCACGCCTCCAGACCCTCGGGAAGCAGGCACTGAACATCTGCCCCGCCGAGTTGCGCCTCGCGCGGGAGGTCACCGTCGACCTGTACCGAGTGCGGTCGTTGGCCCAGCGGATACTCGATCCTCATGTCCCGGCCGGGGAACTCGACCTCGACGCGACGGCTGTCGACCAGCTGTCCGCGGATTTGCTGCCCGGCTGGTACGACGACTGGGTGTTGCCGGAGGCGGAGCAATGGCGGCAGCTTCGACTCCATGCTCTTGAGGCACTGACGGGAGCTTTCATCGACACGAAGGAGTTCGCCTGGGCGGTGACGGCCGCCCATGCGGCCGTCACCGCGGATCCGCTGCGCGAGAGCAGTCAGGCTTCGCTGATCCGGGCGCACCTGGCGGAGGACAACCGGTCCGAGGCGCTGTACAACTTCGAACGCTACGAGCAGCAGCTCCGCGACGAACTGGGACTCCGCCCCACACCGCGGCTGTGCCGGCTGGTGTCCGAACTTCAGCGGTCGCGCCCGGGTAGCGGATCCCCGTAGCCGTAGGTTCCCGTCGTAACCGAGCGGGGCCCGCCCGGAGCAGCCGTTCCCGGAGTTGACGAACCCGCCACTGTCCAGTGGCGGGTTCGCACTGCCGAGTTCGGTCGGCAGGTTTGGCGTGGTCAGCACGCGACAGAGGTCACGTCTGTGCGCCCTGCTGGAGGACGTTGCCGCCGTTGTCGCCGCCGGTCTGTGCGCCCTGCTGGAGGACGTTGCCGCCGTTGTCGCCGCCGGTCTGCGCACCTTGCTGGAGGACGTTGCCGCCGTTGTCGCCGCCGGTCTGCGCACCTTGCTGGAGGACGTTGCCGTTGCCGCCACCGGTCTGTGCGCCCTGCTGGAGGACGTTGCCGTTGCCGCCGGTCTGTGCGCCCTGTTGCAGGACGTTGCCGTTGCCGCCGGTCTGCGCACCTTGCTGGAGGACGTTGCCGTTGCCGCGTCCGGTCTGTGCGCCCTGTTGCAGGACGTTGCCGTTGCCGCCGGTCTGTGCGCCCTGCTGGAGGACGTTGCCGTTGCCGCCGGTCTGCGCACCTTGCTGGAGGACGTTGCCGTTGCCGCGTCCGGTCTGTGCGCCTTGCTGGAGGACGTTGCCGTTGCCGCCGGTCTGTGCGCCCTGTTGCAGGACGTTGCCGTTGCCGCCGGTCTGTGCGCCCTGCTGGAGGACGTTGCCGTTGCCGCGTCCGGTCTGTGCACCTTGCTGGAGGACGTTGCCGTTGCCGCGTCCGGTCTGTGCGCCCTGTTGCAGGACGTTGCCGTTGCCGCGTCCGGTCTGTGCACCTTGCTGGAGGACGTTGCCGTTGCCGCGTCCGGTCTGCGCGCCCTGTTGCAGGACGTTGCCG